>NZ_WJRS01000045.1:0-32508 GCF_028895205.1 Pseudomonas sp. ITEM 17296
AAATGTCGAGGTGAACGACTGACTGACTCAACACTGACCACCGCCAGCACTAGGTCGCAAACCGTCGACCGGGAATGACCGCTTTCGACCCTTTGCAGTCGTTCGGGGTGTCCACCAAACCAAGGGCGATTCATACTGCCGGGTGGATAGGTGCTCTGAGGCGTGTAGCCGGCTTGGGAAAAGACAATCCTCGCTGTGCAGATGGGCTTGATGTATCCAGGCCTGTAGGGCCAGCCGAGTTTGCTCTGTAATCTCAAACTGCACGGGGCGCTGAGTTTTCTGCTGCATCAGAACCACTCTGCTAAGGACGTGCACCATGTCGACACACACCGCACGGCAAAGTGCTTGTGGCTGGGTTTGTCGAAGGCCACCTGCACCTGGAAAAAGCCAACGTGATGCAGCGCAAGGCCAACCGTTCCGGCACCTTGAAGGAAGCGATCGCTGTCACCGCCGAACTGAAGCTCACACTGACCCGTGAGGATATCCGCGAACGTTCGATCCAGGTGCTGCGCGCACTGGTTCAGGCCGGTACCACGCATGTGCGTGCCCATGCCGAGTTCGACCCGCCCAAGGCTTCACCGGGCTCGAAGTGGTGCTGGAGTTGCGCGAGCAATTCCGCGAGGTGATCGACATCCAGGTCGTGGCGTTTCCGCAAGAAGGCATTCTCAAGCTGCCTGGCATGCAGGCCATGATGGCCCAGGCAATGGAGATGGGGGCCGATGTGGTGGGCGGCATTCCCTACAACGACGTGGCGCCGCTGGAGCACATAGATTTCGTCTTTGACTTGGCCAAGCGCTACGGCAAAGACATCGACTTGCACCAGGACTTCGCCGATGACGCCGAGCACATGACCATCGAGTACGTGGCACGTCGAACCATTGCCGAAGGCTACCACGGGCGCGTCTGCGTTGGGCATCTGACCAGCCTGGCCGCCGCCTCGCCAGCGCGACGGGCACAGGTGATTGCGTTGCTACGTGAGGCCGACATCAGCGTGATGTGCCTGCCCGCCACCGACCTGCACCTGGGGGCTCGGGGTGACAGTCACAATGTCAGACGCACCCTGACACCGGTGCGTGCACTGCGCGACGGCGGTGTCACGGTTTGCCTGGCCACCAACAACATCCGCAATGCATTCACACCGTATGGCAGGTGCTCAAGCGCGGCAAGGTGGTTGCCACGGCTGAGCATCGTAGGTCAGTCGCATTTTGAGGCCATCTTGAAGAATTCGTAATCAAGCGGGCTCATTTATCCCCGTGGAGAAGAGCACTGGCTGCGTCTCAGGAAGGTGGCATTGGATCGAGAGCGGCCACTGGCAAGGTGGTAGACGTTTCGTTTCTACAGCCAACGCCTGACCTGTTTGCAGTACTGCGCAAACTCCCTCCCGAAAAGGCTGGCAAGGGCCCGCTCCTCCGGCCCGATCTGGAAGCGGTTCATGTAGATCACGAAGCCCAGCACGCCCAGCAGCGCTGGCGGCCAGGCGAGAAAGATCGACCAGGCTATCAGCACTGTGGCGAATCCTAAGTACATGGGGTTGCGGGTGTACCTGTAAACGCCCGAGCTGACCAGGGCCGAAGCCGTTTCAGGCTTCAGCGGGTTGACTGTGGTACGTGCGTGACGGAAGGAAAGCACGCCGGCCAGGCAAACCGCTACGCCTGCCAGCAATACCAACAGCGCAAGGCCAATGCGCCATTCGAGAGTCAGCTCCAGTGTTCCCGGCAAGTGTCGAGCTGCGAACCACGCCAACAGGCCGAACAGGGTAGCGACCAGCGGCGGAGGAATACGGTTGTCCATGATGAATGCCCGGTAGAGAGAAACTGGCTACCAGCGTGAGGGTTGTAGCCACTTCAGGGTCAAGCCGCTTGTGTACGATAGAGACCTCAGGGGCTCATATGACTTTCACCGCGCGCCCAATGAACTTCACCGGGCCCGTTGGAGCACCGGTCGGGGAGCCGCCCGCTTTCTCAAGGGTCAGCTCGAACAGCTGATTCGGCTCAAGCGCAGGCAAGCGCGTCAGCGGCACCCGGTACTGTTCGCCCGGTTTGACCAACCCCAGCGAAACAGGTGCGCGCCACTGCTCGCCCTTGGTCCAGAACTGCAGGGTCATGCCTTCGGGAACATCGTCCACGCCAAGCGGGATCAGTTCGATCATGCTCGCATCGTTGGCTTGCACTACCCACCCCGGGGCCTGCCCCGACGGCGCTACCAGCACCACCATGTAGGTGGTCACAGGCGGTGTCTTGGTCAGCAGCGCCAAGGCCAGAAGCAAGCTCGCGGCCAACCCCGCAGCGCTCAAGCCCTGCCAGAGTCCAAGCCGCTGCCACCAGCCAGCGCGTGGTTGCCCGGACGGTTGAGCCTCTTCAAGGCTGCGCTCGATCCGGCCCCACAAGCGGTGGCTTGGCGTGATGGGTTCAGCCTGCGTGGTCAGTTCGAGCAGGCGGGCCTCCCAGGCATCCACTGCGGCGCGTACGGCCGGCTCCGTTTTCAACCGGTCCTGCATGGCAGCACGCTGCTCGCCACTCAAGGTACCCAGCACGTACTCGGCTGCCAGGTCGTCCAGGTCCTCGGCGCTGTCATCACCTGGGGTACGCTTCATGTCATGCACTCCCGCAGGGCCTTCAGGCTTCGCTTGATCCATGCCTTCACGGTGCCTAGCGGCGCACCCAGCAGCGCTGCGATTTCGGCATTGCTGCAACCGTCCACATACGCGTGCAGGATGCAACGCTGGGGGGCGGGTTGCAGTTGCTCAAGGCAGCGATAGATTTTCGCCGAGCCTGACCACAATTGCAGGTCGTCCAGCTCCGGGGCCAGGGTTACAGCCGCGATCATGCCAGTCTCGTCCAGGTCGGTTTCCCAGCGGCCGTCACGCACGAAGTTCAGTGCCAGGTGACGGGTAATGCTGTAGACCCAGCCCCGGGCTGAACCGCGCGACGGGTCATAGCTGGCAGCACGTGTCCAGATACGCACAAAGGCATCGTGAACGATATCCTCCGCGCTCGCCTGATCGCGCGCGATGCGCCGTGCGACGCCCAGCAAACGCGCCCCCTCATGCTCATAGAGCGCCTGCAAGGCACGGCGGTCTCCTTGGGCACAAGCGGCAAGACAGCCCTCGAAATCAAATGGAACAACGGGCGAATTCAAAATGGGGTCGTTCCTTCATCATGAAACCTGGACGGTGCCCTGCCTTACCGGCCTGGGGCACGTCCAGCAGCGTAGATGATCAATCGCTGGCCTGCCGCTCAAGCCCTCGTCACTTGGCCGACCAGAACACGTAGTCCGCCTGGTACTTGACTACTTGTTGCGCGCCTTTGCTCTGCGCCGTGCAGTCCATGGCAGGCGCTACGCCACCGCGCGTCGCCAGGCGCTGGATGTAGCTGACCCCTTGCATCGCGCCCTTGCCCTCGGCAGGGTTGGCCTTGACCAGTTGATACGGGATATCGCCTTTGGCCGCCGGGGCGACGGCAAGCTGGGTGCCGGTCACTTTCGAACCGTCCTTGGCCTGCCAGGTGGCCGGAGGACCAAAATAGTCACCTACAGGTTTGCCGCTGCGATCATTGAGCACCGCCTTGGGGCCGACGAAAAACCACTCCGTCTGGCCTGGCGCATTGGCCTTGTCGCGGCATTCGTAGGTGATCTCACCGACACCGACGGTTTCCAGCATGATGGCGTGGCCGTCGGGTACCTTGACGGCGTCCGGGACGCCCGACTGGGCATGGGCGGGTGCAGACGCAAGTACAAGGCAGGCGGCGAGCAGGGAGAAAGCGGGCTTGATGATCATGGGGCGAACTCCGTGGGGTCATGGGTCAGGCAATCACCGACTGCCTGATAAGAACTACCCATCGAGAGCCCTTCTGGATGCACTGGCGCAAAAATATTTTTGCATGCTCGTAATCGATACCGTGCTGACGCCGAAGCAGGCGTGCAGGCTTGCAACGGTCCACTCATCAGGCCGAGGCGGTTACGCTGGCGTTTTCCACCTGCACGGAAGCGCCAGTGAAAAAGGCATACCAAGGAAGCTGCTTGTGCGCAGCGGTCAGTTACCTGCTGCTTACCCCGCCAAAGGCCGTGAGCCACTGCCATTGCAGCCAGTGCCGCAAAGGGCACGGGGCAGCATTCGCTTCTTACGGCAGTGTTCCTCGCAGCATGCTGCGCATCCTTCACCTCGATTCTGCTGCCTCGTGGTACGCGCCCTGCAGCGCAGTGCCTCAAACTGACTGAGATTGCAAAGCATCCTGATACCCCTATAATTGCGATCAATTCTTATCCGCACTTTATAATCAGGAAGATCCAGGTGCCCTACCCCCAGCCGCCCGCATCAGCCCGGCATGATGAGATGCACGCCCTGTACCGCGACCACAGCCAATGGCTGCAAGGCTGGATTCGCAGGCGCCTGGGTAATGCAGACCGGGCGGCCGATATTACCCAGGACACCTTTCTGCGCCTGATCAGCAGCGCGCTACGCCAGCCATTGGCAGAGCCTCGCAGCTTTCTGGCCACCGTGGCGCGGCGAGTGATGATCGACCAGCTGCGCCGACGCAACCTTGAGCAGGCCTACCTGGAGTTCCTCGCCAGCCAGCCGGTACTCGAAGAGTGCTCGCCCGAACAACGCCTGCTGATGCTGGAAACCCTGATGCAACTGAACGCCATGCTCGACGGGCTGGGCCAGAAAGTGCGTGACACCTTTCTGTACGTGCAACTCGATGGCCTGACCTACCCAGAGGTCGCCCAGCGCCTCGGTGTGTCGGTCAGTTCGGTGACGAAGTACATGGCCAAGGCCACCGAACGTTGCCTGCTGTTCGCTTTTGATGCGCAACTGTGAACCCCGCCGACCAGCGCCAGGCCCTGCGCGAAGCGGCACACTGGCATGCGCGCTTTCTCGCAGCGCCTGACTGCGCCGAAAACCGGGCACAGTGGCAAGCCTGGCTTGACGAAGCGCCTTTGCACGGTTGGGCCTGGGGGCGCCTGGAGCAATTGCAGGCAGGCCTTGCGGGCGTGCATGGCCCGCTGGCACGGCATACCCTTGCCGCAGGACAGATCGGGACGGGACGGCGTAAGGTGCTCAAGACGCTGGTGCTCGGTGTGGGGCTGGCCGGGGTAGCCTGGACAGGCTATCGCAACGCCCCCATCTGGTTGGCCGATGTGCGTACCGCGACCGGCGAACGCCGCAGCCTGACCCTGCAGGATGGCACGCGGCTGACGCTCAATACAGCCTCTGTGGTCGATATCCGGTACAGCGCAGAGCAGCGCCTGATCGTCCTGGTCGAAGGCGAAATCGCCGTACACACCGCCGCTGACTCTCGCCCGCTGCGGGTGCGCACGGTACATGGCGACATGCGCGCCCTGGGCACTGATTTCACCGTGCGCCTGCATGCCGACTGCACCGAGCTGTCCGTTATCGAACACGCCGTTGCGGTGCACAACGCCGCGAGCGCCCATGAGGTGCGGGTTGAAGCAGGCATGGCCCTGGCCTTCGACAACGGGCTGCTGCCAGAGCCACGCCCAGCCGAAATGGCTCGCACGGCATGGCGCGATGGCCAACTGGTGCTCGACGGCTGGCCGCTGCGCCGCGCCCTGGCCGAACTGCAGCGCTACCGCCCCGGCGTGCTGAGTTGCAGTGACGACGTGGCCGGGCTGCGTCTGGCTGGGGTGTATCCACTGGACGACACCGACCGCGCCCTGGTGGCGATTGCCGAGGCGCTGCAGCTGAAAGTCAGCACCTGGACTCGCTACTGGGTCAGGCTGATGCCTGCCACGTCGTGATGTCAGATGAAAATATTTCTCAACCGCATTGTCGGATTGGCCTCTCTCGTTCGAGCTCTCCTGCAAACCGCCCAAACAGGCATTTGAAGGAGCTGTCATGCCTAGAACAACAAGCTGCCCATACCCACGCCGAAAACACCTCACCTCCCTGCTGCTTGGCAGCGCCATCGCAGTGCATGCGGGGCTGCTGGCCCCGCTGCTGTCGACGGGCGCCCAGGCCCACGCCGAACAGGCCAGCCGCGTCTACGATATCGCCCCAGGGCCGTTGATGACGACCCTGAACCGCTTCGCCCGCGAGGCCGGGGTGCTGCTGTCGTTCGATGCGGCGCTGACCCAGGGACGGCAGAGCAGCGGGCTGCGCGGTGGCTACAGTATCGAACAGGGGTTTGCCCAACTGCTGGCCGGCACCGGGCTACAGGCTTTGCTGGTGGGCAACAACTATGTGCTGGTGAGCCAGGTTGATGCAGGTTCGGCGCTGCAACTGGGCGCAACCAGCATCACGGGTGAAGGTTTGGGCCTGACCACCGAGGGAAGCGGCTCTTACACCACCGGCGAAACTGCCGCCGCCACACGCCTGAACCTGAGCCTGCGCAAAACCCCGCAGTCGATCAGCGTGGTCACCCGCCAGCAGATGGACGACCAGAACCTGCAAAGTGTTTCCGAAGTCCTGAAGCAAACGCCCGGTGTCACGGTCAACCAGGAAAGCTCCGAAGCCTTTACCTTCTATTCGCGCGGTTTCAAGCTGGATAACTACCAGTTCGATGGTGTGCCCAGCCTGTCCTCCGACGGCGGCTCATTGCGCGACAACTACAGCATCGGCAACAGCCTGGTCTATGACCGGGTCGAAGTGCTCAAGGGCGCAACCGGGCTGGTCAACGGCGCCGGCAACCCTTCGGGGGTCATCAACCTGGTGCGCAAGCGCCCCACTGCCGAACTACAGGGCCATATCGGCGCAGGCGCCGGGTCCTGGGACAAATACCAGGCCGACTTCGACCTTGCCGGCCCGTTGACCGACAGCGGTAATGTCCGTGGCCGCATGGTGGCTGGCACCCAATCCCAGCACAGTTACGTCGAGTACCTGACCGGCGAGCAGAACACCTTCTATGGCGTGCTGGAAGCCGACCTCAGCGAGAGCACCCTGTTCACGCTTGGCTACGACGTGCAGAAAAACTACGACAACGGCAGCACCACCGGCGCACTGCCCGCGTTCTTCCTCGATGGCCGTACGGTCAAGTTCGACCGTGACACCAACGCCGCCGACCGCTGGACCTGGCGCAACCAGGAAACCCAGCGTGCTTTTGCAGAACTTGCCCATACCTTCGATAACGACTGGGTACTCAAGGGCGTGCTCAGCAGCCGTGATTACCGCTCGCGCGAGCTGATCTCGGGTATCAGCAGCGAGGCCATCCAGGCAGACGGCAGCATTTCCCATGGCTTTATCGGCGGCAACATCGACCCCGATACCGGCGCCGTGAACAACAACGGCACCGCGAGCAAATTCAACACCACCAGCAAGGAAAAAGGCCTGGACCTGTATGCTCGCGGCCCGTTCTCGCTGGGCGGACGCGTGCATGAAGCCGTGTTCGGCTACAGCATCGCCCACACCAAATCCACCTCCAAGCGTGATGATGGCGTGACCAATGGCGTCATCGACGACGTATTCCAGTGGGACGGCTACGGCGATACCCCGACCAACTTTGAATGGTGGTCCACCTTTGATATCGAAGCGCGGCAGAAGGTTGGCTTCGCGGCCACCATTCTCAAACCCACCGACGCGCTGGCAGTTATCCTGGGGGCACGGATCGTCGACTACAAATGGGACATCGACACGATCAACGCCATCGGTCGCCGCCTCCCGGCCAGCGCCACCAACTCCAGTGAAATCGTGCCTTACGCCGGCGTCACCTACGACCTGGACCAGTACCACACCGTGTATGCCAGTTACACCGACGTGTTCAAGCCGCAGGCCTACAGCCTCGGTACGGACGGCAAGCCCATCGACCCGCTCACCGGCGCCAGCTATGAGATCGGTATCAAAGGCGCCTACTTCGAAAACCGCCTGAATGCCAGCCTGGCCCTGTTCGAGCTGAAGCAGGACAACTTCGCAGTGCTCACCGGCGGCACCACGCCAAGTGGCGGCGGCGCCTACCGGGCAGCGCAAGGCGTCACCACGCGCGGCGTCGAGCTGGAAATGAACGGCGAACTGATGAAGGACCTGCAAGTGATGGCGGGCTACACCTTCGCCGAATCCCACGATGCGGATGACCAGCGCGTGGCGACCAACCAACCGCAACATCTGCTCAAGCTGGCGACCAACTACCGCCTGCAGGGCGAATGGCGCAAGTTCACCGTGGGCGGTAATGCGTATTGGCAGAGTTCGACCTTCTTCAAGCCAAGCGATGAGGACTGGTACGCGATCGACGATCCGGCTGCCAAGTTCGAACAGAAGTCCTACGCGCTGGTGGGGCTGGTAGGTGGCTATGACTTCACCCGCAACCTGAAGGCTACCCTTAACGTCAACAACCTGTTCGACAAGCATTACTACAGTGGCATTGGCAACTACGGCACGGTTTTCTATGGGGCGCCGCGTAACCTGATGGTCAATGTGAAGTACAGCTTCTAGGATATTCCCAAGCACCAGACCGAAGCCCCCGGCACCACGACGCCGGGGGACCGTGCCCATGATGGGTTCACTGCGCGTAAAGGGTCACGACAATTTCCAACAAAGCAATCACGGCTAGGCACCCCAATGCCTGAACAGCGGATGCTAGCGCTCACCGCACCTTCCGGAGACTCCGCTCGTTGACTGACTCACAGCACTGCCCTACCTACGCGAAACGGTTCGAAGCCGTGCTTGCCTACATCGACAGCCACCTTGAAGGTGACCTGTCGGTGAACGCCTTGAGCCGCATCGCCAACTTCTCGGCGTTTCACTTCCATCGGCAGTTCACGGCATACATGGGTATCTGTTCATGCCCATGGTCGCCTGGTTGGTGCAATCGGTTTTTCTCAATGTGCAATTCCCTGCCATACCGTTCTGGGGCTGGATGTTGGTCAACATTGGCCTGACCACGCTGGTGAACGTCCTGGGGCTTAGCCTTGCCGACCGGACAAACAAATTGCTGACAGGGTTGGGCATCGCCCTTGTGTTGCTGTTTGTGGTGCTGTGCGTTGTCCACCTGGCCCATCAGTCTCCGGTAGCCCTGACCGCGCCACTCTGGAACCCCAGTAGCACCTTCCTAGGTGTGTCTGCAGCGGCGGCCGTGGCGGTCTATTCCTATCTGGGTTTCGATGCAGTCACTACAATGGCCGAGGAAACGCGCGACGCGAAGCGCAACATCCCGCGCGCCGTGGTGCTGGTGATGGCAACGGCAGGCCTGCTGTTTGCGTTGGTGGCGTACATCATGCAGCTGGTCCATCCCGGCGGCGTATTCGAAGATGCCCAGATTGCTGCTTATCTCATGTCCGTCGAAGTGGGCGGGCAGATATTTGCGGATTGGCTGAACCTCGGTTTGATCATCTCCGGGTTTGCTTCGGGCCTCATCGTGCAACTCAGTACCAGCCGCCTGCTTTACTTCATGGGCCGGGCCGACATACTGCCCAAGAAGTTCTTCGGCACGCTCAGCCCGAAGACCCAGGCTCCGGTGTTCAACCTGCTGTTCACCGCCGTAATCGGACTGCTGGGTTTGAACCTCACGCTCGAAATGGCGACCTCCTTCATCAACTTCGGTGCCTTCCTTGGGTTCACCGCAGTGAACCTGTGCGTCATCTGCTACTTCTACCGCGCTCGTCGGCGCCAGAGCCTCGGGCTTGTGAGTTATCTGTTGTTTCCACTGCTGGGCATGTGCGTAAACCTGTATCTGGTGAGCCAGCTGAGTGCGACCGCGATCGTCATTGGGCTCTGTTGGCTTACCCTCGGCGTGATCTATCTCACCTGGCTGACACATGTTTCGAAAAATCCATGAAGGAAGTGTTTCATCCGTTCGGTATCAAGATGACCGGACATGATGGACATATTCAAGATCCATTGCACGCAGCGTTGAGAGACCGAGGCTACATCCACAACAAGGTCAGGAAAAAGCCAATCATGGGTTTCCTATGTACAGACCACTTTGAGCCACTGACTGTCCACCATGGGTCGAAAACGGTCGCCAATGCATATCCGGCCCCCATCGCCCCTCATCAGCCAGCCGCCGCCGCTCTGCACAGCGCCTTTCATCGATCTCACTGATGACTACTATCAAGCCGCGCGCCTGTGTAGTTGCCCACCCCCACCCGTATAATCGCCTCCAATTTCCCCCCTCCTCCTCGTCTTTCAGGCGACTTCCCCCTTGGAACCCAGCACCATGCCAAGCGACAGCCAGGCCCCTAGCGGCCTTCCCGAACATAATCAACAAAGCGTCAAACAGCAGTGGCTGGCGATTCTTTCGGTCGCGGTGGGTGCCTTTGCCCTGGTGACCAGCGAGTTTCTCCCGGTCGGCGTACTCAACGATGTCGCCAGCGACTTGGGCATCAGCGCCGGCCAGGCCGGGCTGATGGTTACCCTGCCCGGCATCATGGCCGCCCTCGCCGCCCCCTTGTTGTCTGTAGGCATTGGCGCCTTGGACCGTCGTTACCTGCTGATCGGCCTGACGCTGATCATGATCATCGCCAACGCGGTGGTGGCCTACGCCAGCGACTTCAACCTGCTGCTGTTCGGCCGTGTGCTGCTGGGCATCTGCATCGGCGGCTTCTGGGCGACGGCCATTGCCCTCAGCGGCCGCCTGGCGCCCAAGGGTGTGGGCGTTGCGCAGGCCACGTCGATCATCATGGTCGGTGTGACACTAGCCACTGTCCTGGGTGTGCCCGTGGGCACCTGGTTGAGTGGCCTGATGGGCTGGCGCATGACGTTTCTGGTGACCGCGTTGGTGGGCGTGCCGGTGCTGCTGGCGCAGATCCTGCTGCTGCCGCGGCTTAACCCAGACAAGGCCATTCGCATCAGTGACCTGCCGGCGCTGTTCATCAATCCGCAGGCGCGGGTTGGCTTGATCGCGGTATTGCTGATTGGCCTGGCGCACTTTGCCGCCTACACCTATGTCGCGCCCTTCTTCAAGCAAAGCGCTGGCTTTGATGGGCCGACCATTGGTTCGTTGCTGCTGCTCTATGGCGTCGCGGGCGTCATCGGCAATATTTTTGCCGGCTTCGCCGCCAACCGAAGCGTGCGTCATACCCTGATGCTGGTCGCCCTGATGATAGGCGTCAGCACCGCGCTGTTCCCCTACTTTGCCACCGGCATGACCGGCGCGGCGATGCTGATCGCACTGTGGGGCTTCGCCTTCGGCGCCTTCCCGGCGTGCGCCAGTATCTGGATGTTTGTCGTAGCACCCAAGGATGTCGAACGCGGCATGCCACTGTTCGTCGCTATGTTCCAGGTGATCATTGCCTTGGGCTCGTTCTTCGGTGGGCAGATCGTCGACCAGTTGGGCACCGCAGTACTGCTGAGCTTGGCCACGGCACTGGTGGGTTGTGGTTTTGCGACGGTGCTGGTGCTGGGGCGTAACGTGAGTAACCGATTGGCGGTTCAACCCTGCTGATAGGGGCGCAAGCTGCCAACGGCCTTTGGCAGCTTGCGCCTTTGTGTGCCGCACTCGTATACAGGTCTTTTTGGGCAGGCAGCAGACGCCGCGGCCGCAGGGCGACGGCGGCGCGTCGCTGGCGCCCTTCAATCATGAGATAAAATAAAG
Source organism: Pseudomonas sp. ITEM 17296 (assembly GCF_028895205.1). Lineage (NCBI taxonomy): Bacteria > Pseudomonadati > Pseudomonadota > Gammaproteobacteria > Pseudomonadales > Pseudomonadaceae > Pseudomonas > Pseudomonas sp. ITEM 17296. The sequence continues at coordinate 11,481 of NZ_WJRS01000045.1, forward strand.
TTCATCTCAAAAATAATGAGATTTCCTCATATTCCTTCACGCCTGAAAATCCCCCTATCGTTTTTTGCGCCGGCTCGCAGGTTACCTGGCGAAGCCCACACTGCGTAAACGCACCGGAAAGCTCTGGTGCACTGAACAATTAAGGGATTAAGGCACCGCACCAACATGAACAACACGCTTGCTTTTGCTATCAAGAGCGTCTGTTTCGATGAGCACTACCAGCCCTCGGACAACACGCGCATCACCACCAACTTTGCCAACCTGGCGAGAGGCACCAGCCGCCAAGCGAATTTACGCAACACCTTGAAGATGATCGACAATCACTTCAATGCACTGGCGCATTGGGACAACCCCACCGGCGATCGTTACACGGTAGCGCTGGAGATCATTTCTGTTGAGATGAACCTCGATGCTGAAAGCGGTGACCCGGCCCTACCACTGATCGAACTACTGAAAACGACCGTCATTGATAAAAAAACCAACACGCGTATCGATGGCATTGTCGGCAATAACTTCTCGTCCTACGTGCGCGATTATGATTTCAGCGTGCGCTTGCTGGCCCACAACAAAGGCCGGCCCACCTTCAGCACGCCAGAGGATTTCGGCGACCTGCATGGAAAACTGTTCCAGTGCTTCGTGAACTCAGCGGCCTACAAAGCGCATTTCAACAAGCCACCGGTTATTTGCCTGAGCGTTTCGAGCAGCAAAACCTATCAGCGCACTGAAAACCAGCACCCTGTACTGGGGGTCGAGTACCAGCAAGACGCGTATTCGCTGACGGATGAGTACTTCAAGAAAATGGGCTTGAAGGTTCGCTACTTCATGCCGCCAAACAGCGTTGCGCCGCTGGCTTTTTACTTCACCGGCGACCTGCTGGGTGATTACAGCAACCTTGAACTCATCAGCACCATCAGCACGATGGACACCTTTCAGAAGATTTACCGCCCCGAGATTTACAACGCGAACGCGGTCGCTGGAAGGTCCTATCAGCCCAGCTTGCAGCACCAGGACTATTCATTGACGCGCATTGTCTATGATCGCGAAGAGCGCAGCCGACTGGCGATTGAACAAGGTCGGTTCGCCGAAGAGCACTTCATCAAACCCTACCACGCCGTACTTGAGCAGTGGTCCGCCAATTACGCTCATTGACGCTTCCCACGTTCAAGGTCTTTTACTATGAAAAAGCTGTTACCCACTTCAACCGCCGGCAGTTTGCCTAAACCGTCCTGGCTCGCACAACCTGAAACACTTTGGTCGCCTTGGAAGCTGCAAGATGAGGCCCTGATCGAGGGCAAACACGATGCCTTGCGTTTGTCATTGCACGAGCAGCAAGTTGCAGGCATTGACATTGTCAGCGATGGTGAGCAAACGCGACAGCACTTTGTCACGACGTTTATTGAGCACCTCAGCGGTGTCGATTTCGAGAAGCGTGAAACCGTTAGAATTCGCGATCGCTATGACGCCAGTGTGCCGACGGTTGTCGGGGCTGTGGCTCGCCAGAAACCGGTGTTTGTCGAGGATGCCAAGTTCTTGCGTCAGCAAACCAAGCAACCCATAAAATGGGCACTGCCGGGTCCCATGACCATGATTGATACGCTGTACGACAGTCACTATAAAAGCCGTGAAAAGCTGGCCTGGGAATTTGCCAAAATTCTCAACCAGGAGGCCAAGGAGTTAGAAGCCGCTGGAGTCGACATCATCCAGTTCGATGAACCCGCATTCAACGTCTTCTTTGATGAGGTGAACGACTGGGGGGTGGCCACCCTGGAGAGGGCCATTGAAGGGCTTAAATGCGAAACGGCTGTGCATATCTGCTACGGGTATGGCATCAAGGCCAACACCGACTGGAAAAAAACCCTCGGGTCAGAATGGCGGCAGTATGAAGAAGCCTTCCCCAAGCTGCAAAAATCCAGCATCGACATCGTTTCGCTGGAATGCCACAACTCCCGCGTGCCGATGGACCTGATTGAACTGATTCGCGGTAAAAAGGTGATGGTTGGCGCCATTGATGTGGCAACCCATACCATTGAAACACCCGAGGAAGTCGCCAACACCCTGCGCAAGGCCCTTCAGTTTGTCGACATCGACAAGCTCTACCCGTGCACCAACTGCGGCATGGCGCCGTTACCGCGTCACGTTGCCAGGGGGAAATTGAGTGCGTTGACTGCAGGCGCTGAAATCGTCCGCAGAGAGTATGCGAACGCATAGTGAACTCACGGTATACGTGGTTTACGGGGGGCCGCTTCAGGCCCTCCTTGGCACACTCGATCAGCACTTACTGCTCAGGGTCTTTATGTCACTTCCCACTGCTGCAATCGAACCGTCGCGGTTTCGCGAAGCCCTCGGGCACTACGCCTCCGGCATCACGGTGATTACATCGCACCTTGACGATGAACCGATTGGCTTCACCTGCCAGTCGTTCTACAGCGTGTCGATGAGCCCGCCGCTGGTGTCGTTCAGCGTAATGTGCAGTTCTGCCAGCTACCCCAAAATTCGCCAGGCAGGTCGATTTGCGGTCAATATCCTGTCGGGTGAACAAGCCAAGGTGTCCAACCAGTTCGCCCGACGCGGCACGGACAAGTGGCACGGGATCGACTGGAAGAAATCACCGCTCGGTAATCCGGTCATTGCCGGCAGCCTGCACTGGCTTGATTGCGAAATTCACGCCGAGCACGTCGCAGGTGACCACCTGATCGTGATCGGTGAAGTGAAAGCGCTAAACCCGCAAGCCGCTGCTACCACGCAGCCATTACTGTATTTCAAAGGCGAGTATTGCCACCTCCCCACAGCAGCCGCCTGAAAAGGGTTGACTGCGCTGCAACCCGCAGCGTCGATTCAACTTCCCGCTCTGTGTTCTTCCCAGCCTTGGCCAATCCCTCTACAATCGAGAGTGTTTCGTATTTGCATCCTACGCCGGCTGGGAGAGGGAATGTCCACAATGCCACCCGACGCAGTACCTCATGAGCATCTGCATGCGCTGTACCGTGACCACAACGTGTGGTTGCGTAGCTGGTTGCGCCATCGGCTGAACAACTCAGCGGATGCCGCGGACCTGGCCCAGGATACCTTTGTGCGCGTGCTGCTGGCTCGCACCGCCAACAGCCTGAAGGAGCCTCGGCACTACCTGGCGACCATCGCCCGCGGCCTGGTCATCGATCTGTACCGGCGGCGCAGCCTGGAACAGGCCTACCTCGAAGCCTTGCAACTGCGCCCCGAAGCGTATGCCCCTTCGGCAGAAACCCGTGCACAGATCCTGGATAGCCTGCTGGCCATCGATCGCCTGCTCGATGGCCTAGGCACGCGTACCCGGCAAATTTTCCTGGCGGTGCAGCTGGATGGGCTGTCCTACGAGAAAGCCGCTGAACGCTGTGGGGTATCGGTGAGCACCGTGCGCAAGCACCTGGCCCGCGGCCTGATGCATTGCCTGCTGCTGGACGAGGTATGAAGCGCGCCCTGGCCCAGGCGGTGGACTGGTATGTGCGCCTTAACGAAAGCACGGTCAGCCCTGCCACCCACAGCCAGTGGCAAGCCTGGCTGGCGGCGGACCCGCAGCACGCACAAGCCTGGGCCCGGCTTGAACACTTGCAGCAGCGCTTGGCCCAAGCCCCTGCGGCGGTAGGTGCGGCGACCCTTGAACAAGCCCGGCAACAGCGCCGTGCGGCGGTGAAGATGCTGGCGCTGTTGCTCGGGGTCGGCGTGGTCGGTTGGCAGGGTTATCAGCTTTCGCCTTGGCAGGCGGACTACGCCACGCGCGTGGGGCAACGCCGCCACCTGACGCTGGCTGACGGCAGCCGCTTGGTGCTGGACACCGACACCCAAGTGAACCTGCATTTCGATGGCCAGCAGCGGCTGATCGTGCTGAAGCAGGGCGAAATTCTGGTGGAAACGGCCAAGGATGCACGCCCACTGAGCGTGCAATCGGCCGAGGGCCGAATCCTCGCCCTCGGCACGCGCTTTGCCGTGCGCCAGGGGCACGGCAGCACGCGGGTCACGGTCGAGGCGCACGCCGTGGAGGTCCGACCAAGGCTGGCGCAAGCACAGGTGATGCGTGCCGAAGCTGGGCAAACCCTGACCTTTACCGCAGACCGAATCGGGCCACTGCACCCCGCCGCCGCGCAAAGTTCGGCCTGGGCGCGGGGCATGCTGGTGGTGGTCGACTGGCGCCTGGACGACGTGCTCGCCGAGCTTTCACGCTACCGCCCCGGCTACCTCGGTTGCACGCCAGAGGTCGCCGGTTTACGGCTGTCCGGCACCTTCCTGCTGGATGACAGCGAGGCGGTGCTGGCCAATCTGCAGGACTCCCTGCCCGTGCACATCCGGCGCCTGACCCGTTACTGGGTGCGGATCGAGGCGGGTGCGGCATGAAGCAAAACTTTTTCGCGTGAGGGGTAACAGATTTCGATTTCTGCTTCGGCTCTAGCTGCACATGCGTAAAAACGCAGCCACTGCCAACCCCAACAGGAAGTTGTTCATGTTCGTACCCCCCTCCCGACTCGCCTGCGGTATCCACCGCGCAGCGCTCACCCTGAGCCTGGCCGGCTCGCTGCTGGTGCTGCCCGCTGCCTGGGCGCAAGCACAGCGCTATGACATCCCAGCTGGCAGCCTGGCCGAGGCCCTCAGCCAATTCGCTGCCGCCAGCGGGGTCATGATCACCTTCAGCGCCGAAGATACCGCGGGCCTCGGCTCACCAGGCCTGCAGGGGGATTTCGAGCTGCACCAGGGATTTGCCCAGTTGCTCCAGGGCAGCGGCCTGCGGCTCGTGCAGGCGGGGAACAAACGGTACGTGCTGGCCAAGGCCGAGCGCGGCGCCGCCTTGGAACTGGGCGCCACCAGCATCAACGCCGCAGGCCTGGGGGCCACCACCGAGGGCACTGGCTCGTACACCACAGGCCAGAGCAACACGGCCACCAAACTGCCGTTGACCCTTCGCGAAACCCCGCAGTCGATCAGCGTGGTTACCCGTCAGCGTATGGATGACCAGGGGCTGAACGACATCACCGAGGTGTTGCAGCAGACGCCGGGGTTATCGGTGCAGAGCCTTGGCAGTGAGCGTTTCAACATTTATTCGCGTGGCTACTCGGTTGATAACTACCAGTTCGACGGCATCCCCACCACGCTGGATATCGCAACCCAGATGTCGGCGCAGAGCCTGGCCGACATGGCCATCTACGACCGTGTCGAAGTGCTGCGCGGTGCTACTGGGCTAATGACCGGCGCGGGCGACCCTTCGGCCACGATCAACCTCGTGCGCAAACGCCCTACGGCCGAATTCAAGGGCCACATCACGGCTGGCGTGGGTTCGTGGGACAAGTACCGTAGCGAAGTCGACCTGTCCGGCCCGTTGACGCCCTCCGGCAACGTGCGTGGGCGGATGGTCGCGGCTTACCAGCAGAACAACAGCTTCATGGACCATTATTCCCAGGAAAAACAGATTTTCTACGGGGTCCTCGAAGCCGACCTGACCGACACCACGTTGCTGACGGTGGGTGCCGACTACCAGAAAAACAACCCGCAAGGCTCGTCTTCGGTGGCGTTCCCGCTGTTCCACAGCAATGGCGAGCAAACGTCGTGCTCGCGCTCCACCAACAGCGCCGCGCGCTGGAGCCACAACCCGCAAGATGCCCTCAACACCTTCGCAAGCCTCGAGCAGAAATTGGCGTATGACTGGACCCTGAAGGCGTCGGTCAACCAGATGTATATCAAGCGTGACGACTACAAACTGGCCACCGCCAGTTGGGGCTTCCCCGACGAGAGCACCGGCGCAGGTGTACGCCTGTATGGTGGCGCAGGCAGCACCTGGCAGAAACAGACCGGCCTGGATGTGCAAGCCCAAGGCCCGTTCCAGCTGTTCGGCCGCCAGCATGAGTTGATCGTCGGCTACAACTATTCACGTTACGAAAACCGCCATACGCCGACCCGGGGTACCCGCATCGAAGGCACCTTCGTCAACTTCTACGACTGGGACAACTACACAGACAAACCGGTAATGGGTGGCGGCAAGCTCTATGATGGCGACACCGTCATTCACCAGACCGGCACCTACATTGCCACCCGCCTGCGCCCGACCGATGACCTGTCGGTTATCCTGGGTGCGCGAGTCAGCAAGTACGACTACGACTACGACCTGACCTACCCGGCGACGCCCCTCAGCAACCGCACGACCGACTACAAGGAAAACGGCGTTGTCACCCCTTACGCCGGTGTGGTCTATGACCTCAACGACATCCACTCGGTGTATGCCAGCTGGACCAGCATCTACAAACCACAGAGCCTGCGTGATGCCGACGGCTCGACCCTCGAGCCGCGTGAGGGCGACAACTACGAGGTGGGCCTGAAGAGTGAATTCTTCGACGGTCGCCTGAATACCAGCATCGCAGCCTATGAGGTCAAGCAGGACAACCTGGCCGTGCTCGACGAAGGCAAGACCGTCAACAATGATGGTATGACTGCCGCGTACAAAGCCGTGAGCGGCGCCACCACCCGTGGCTTTGAAGTCGAGGCCAACGGCGAGTTGATGCCCGGCTGGAACGTCTCGGCCAGCTATAACCACGGCATCACCAAGGACCGCGATGGCGAGCGCTTGAACACCGAAGCCCCGGCCAACATGGTGAAGCTGTGGAGCACCTACCGGCTACCGGGCGACTTCGACCGCCTGACCGTCGGCGGCGGTGCCAACTGGCAGAGCGGCACCCACATCACCGTCACGCCAAGCACCGCATTGGGCACGGTCAAAGCCAAGCAATCGCAGTTCACCGTGGTCAACCTGATGGCCCGCTATCAACTGACCGACCAACTTTCCACGACGCTCAACATCAACAACCTGTTCGACAAGAAATACATCAGTGCGTTGGATACCACGTTCTACAGCGGCTATTACGGCGAGCCGCGCAACGTGATGTTGAATACCCGATACGATTTCTGAGCAGCCTCATGGCCTGAAATAAGGGGCCGCTGCGCGCCGAGTGTGTGATTTTTGCTGCTGAGCCTGCGTCTGAAACGCTACCCCTCGCTGTCGAATGGGGAGTGATAACAGGGCCTTCCATGCAAACGCTGTTGAACGAGATTCTCGACGAAGTGCGCCCCTTGATCGGCAAGGGCAAAGTGGCTGACTACATTCCTGCGCTGGCCGACGTGCCAGCGCAGCAATTGGGCATCGCAGTCTATGGCAACGATGGCAGTTATCACTGCGCGGGTGACGCCCTGGTGCCATTCTCGGTGCAGAGCATTTCCAAGGTATTCAGCCTGGTCCAGGCAATTGGCCATTCCGGTGAAGCCATTTGGGAGCGGCTTGGGCATGAGCCGTCAGGCCAGCCATTCAACTCGCTGGTGCAGCTGGAGTTCGAGCGCGGGCGCCCACGCAACCCCTTTATCAATGCCGGTGCGTTGGTCATCTGCGATATCAACCAATCGCGCTTCGCAGCCCCCACATTGTCGATGCGCGATTTCGTGCGACGGCTCTCGGCCAACCCCCATATTGCGATCGATACCCGCGTCGCGGATTCGGAGTATCAATTCCGCGCGCGCAACGCGGCCATGGCTTACCTCATGCAGTCCTTTGGCAACTTCCATAACGACGTCGAGACGGTGTTACGCAGTTACTTCAGTTACTGCGCCCTGCAGATGAGCTGCCTCGATCTGGCCCGCGCCTTCTGCTTTTTGGCCAACGACGGGTTCTGCAAGCACAGCGGCGAGCAAATCCTGAGCCGACGCCAGACCCAGCAGGTGAACTCGATCATGGCCACCAGCGGGTTGTATGACGAAGCCGGGAATTTCGCCTACCGCGTGGGGTTGCCAGGCAAGAGTGGCGTGGGTGGCGGGATTGTAGCAATCGTGCCGGGCCAATTTACCGTATGCGTGTGGTCGCCGGAACTGAATGCCGCGGGCAACTCCTACGCGGGCATGGCGGCGCTCGAGTTGTTGAGTTCACGTATCGGGTGGTCGGTGTTCTGACGCATTACGTGGGAGCGGGCTTGCCCCGCGAACACCGGCGAAGCCGGTGCCATGCACCGCGTAACCCCATTCGCGGGGCAAGCCCGCTCCCACAAAACTATTCCGACAGAGCCTAGTGTGCGTGCGCCCAAGCACTGGGGCTGCGCGAAGACGCTCCCGGACGCTTCTTGATGTCTTAAATCATGACCATATGCGTCGTTTAAGACATATCAATTTCTCTGCATCATGGCTCCACACCCAATCAACGGAGCTGGACCATGACTCAGGAATACAAAGGCACTGCCCTGATCACAGGCGCATCTTCCGGCATCGGCGCGATCTACGCCGAACGCCTGGCTCAACGTGGCTACGACCTGGTTCTGGTCGCCCGCAATCGTGATCGCCTCAATGCCCTCGCCAGCCGTATCACCAACGAGACCCAGCAGAGTGTGGAAGTCTTCCAGGCGGACCTGGCCAGCTCAGCGGACTTGGCCCGCGTCGAGCGCAAATTGCGCGAAGACGCCAGCATCAACCTGTTGGTTAATAACGCCGGCATCGGCACCCACACCAGCTTGATGGAAAGCGATGTCGAGCGCATGGCCGAGATGATCACGCTCAACGTCACCGCACTGACACGGCTCACCTACGCCGCTGCTCCGGGCTTCGTCGCTCGCAAACAGGGCGCAGTCATCAATATTTCCTCCATCGTCAGCCTGGCCCCCGAATTACTGAATGGTGTGTACGGCGCAAGCAAAGCCTACGTAACGGCCTTCACTCAGTCGCTGCACAAAGAGCTGGCAGAACATGGCGTCAGGGTTCAAGCGGTGCTGCCAGGCGCCACAGCGACCGACTTCTGGGAGATCGGGGGGCTGCCTGTCGAAAACCTTGATCCCAACATCGTGATGTCAGCCAGCGACCTGGTGGATGGCGCCCTTCAAGACTTCGACAACAGCGTCCTGATCTCCATCCCTTCCATGCACGACCTGCAGCATTTCGAACGCTACGAAAGCAGCCGCAAAGCGCTGTTCGGGCATCTTTCCAGCAACACACTCGCACCGCGTTACGGCGTTTGATCAAACAACTTGAGCGTGGCGAAAGTCTTCTTCGGATTAGCTAGTTTTTGAGGTACACAAAGGGCGTTAGCCTGGCATCACTCTCTGACCTGTAAAGGACAACGTCACATGAAAGCCATAGTTTTCCAAGAAGCTGGTTTGCCCATTCACGATGCTCGTTCCCTGTTCGAAACAGACCTGCCCACGCCCACGCCTGGAGCTCGCGATCTGCTTGTCGAGGTTAAGGCTATTGCAGTGAACCCGGTAGATACGAAGGTACGAGCTCGCAGTTCCAGCCAAGCGGTTCAGGTACTAGGTTGGGATACCGTCGGCATCGTCCGTGAAGTGGGCAGTGATGTGTCACTGTTCAACGTGGGTGACGAAGTATTTTACGCTGGCGCAATCGATCGCCCGGGCAGCTACAGCGAATTTCACCTGGTCGATGAGCGCATCGTCGGCCACAAGCCGCGTAGCTTGGACAATGCCAGTGCCGCAGCTTTGCCGCTGACCTCCATCACTGCCTGGGAGCTGCTGTTCGACCGACTGGGCGTGCAGGAAAACGGGGGTGAAGGCCAAAGCCTGCTGGTGATCGGCGCCGGTGGCGGCGTTGGCTCGATCCTGGTTCAGCTGGCTCGCAAACTGACTCAACTGACCGTCATCGGTACAGCGTCGCGGCCAGAGACCCATTCTTGGGTGCAAGAACTGGGCGCCCACCATGTGATTGATCACTCCGCCTCAATCCCACTGCAACTCGAAAACCTGAAACTCAACCCGGTCGACTACGTCATCAGCCTGACCCATACCGATACCTACCTGCCGCAGCTCGTTGAAGTGCTTCGCCCACAAGGCAAACTGGCGCTGATCGATGACCCCGCGAAACTGGATGTCATGCCGCTCAAGCGCAAATCGCTTTCGCTGCACTGGGAACTCATGTTCACGCGATCGCTTTATCACACTGCAGACATGATCAAACAGCATGAGTTGCTGAACAGAATTTCGGTGCTGGTCGATAACGGCGTGATCCAGACCACCATCGGGGAACACTTCGGCAAAATCAGCTCGGACAACCTGAAGCGCGCCCATGCTCTAATCGAGAGCGGCAAAGCCAAAGGCAAGATCGTTCTCGAAGGTTTCTAACCCGCTGGTACATTCGCGACTCGGCTACACAAAACGGTTGAAACAGTAGCGGTAACAAAACGTCGGGGATTTCTGGGCAAGCGGACATCTGTAACCGGGGCCGCTTCGCGGCCCATCGCCGGCAAGCGCGGCTCCCACAGGTACAGCGCATGCCTGAAGGCTGGTGATATTCCGGTGGGAGCCGGCTTGCCGGCGATGAGGCCTGCACTGACAGCAGAGCTTTGGATCAGTGTCCGCCTTGGGTCGATTGCGGCCAGTCATGACCGTCTGCTTACGACCCATTGCGGTCGTTTCACGAGCGACGTGGGCTGCAGTTTCCGTTGCCCAGGCTGACCGTTCAGTTTGCGGCGTTGTTCATCTGCTGAAGTTCAAGTTGCTTGGCAGCACTGGCCTCAAGGTTTGCACGCTCTTCATCCAGGTACCGATAAATGCTTTGCAGGTTGGCGATCTTCTGCTTGATCTCTGCCATCTTTTTTTCAATTAGCCTGGCGCCGTCAGCACAGTCAATCAGCTGGTTCCGCTGCGCATCCAGAATCTCGCCAATTTCCCCAAGGGAAAACCCCATGCTTTGCGCGCGCTGGATAAAGTCCAGATCGTGCAGCGTTTGCTCGGTGTAAACGCGATAGTTGTTGGTTTGCCGCAGCGGTGAGATCAGGCCAAGTTGCTCGTAGTAACGCAGCGTATGGCGGCTGGCGCCGCTGCGCGCCTCAAGTTCGCCGATTTTCATGACAATACCGCTTGACCCTAGAGTTGGGTCGATAGTTTACGCTTTGTTTCTCACCTTCAACAAGGAACAGGGAAATGAGCGTGGAGTGCTTTGTTACAGGCGGAACGGGGTTTGTTGGCCAACATTTGGTGGCGAACTTAAGTGCAAAAGGTCACACCATCAGGGTGTTGATGCGTCGCCCAGAGCAATTGGCTGCACTGCGCGAGCACGTCGCTAATTTGGGCGGGTGCGCCAGCCGGGTGTTTGCCGTAGCGGGCGATATGGAACGGGACAACCTCGGGCTGAGTCCTGCTGACCGGGAGGTGCTAAGGCACGCCAGCGTCATATTCCATCTAGGCGCCCACTTCGCATGGGGGCTGTCAGTGGAGCATTCTCGTGCGGTAAATGTGGAAGGTGCAAAGCGCGTGGCGCTTCTGGCGGCAGAGCAAAAAAGCCGTTTAGTCATGATCGGCGGCTTCATGCTGAAAAATCATGAACACCTGCAACGCATCGGAATTGATCCTCGTCGTCCGGAGTTGACGAATTGGTCTGCCGTCTATCGACGTGTGGGTGGTTACGAGGGCAGCAAGCTGGAGGCGCATTTTGCGACCCTGGCGCTCATGTCTGCCGAGGGTGGGGAGATTACCGTTGTCCACCCTGCGACGGTCTGTGGCCACAGCCGCACGGGGCATATTCTTGAGGGGCAGCCACTGGTGGCGCTGATACGCAACCTTGTGCAGGGAAAGCTCACTGCTGTACCCGGTACCGTCAAGCACTGGCTGCCACTGGTCACCGTCGATTATCTGGCTGAGCTGGTGTCAGTTTGTGCGTTTGACCCTGCCATGGTAGGCCAGGAATTGCTGGCACTTGATGACCACACCCCAAACTTGCGAGAACTCCTGATGCAGGTTGCACAACCGTTGGGCTTAAAGCCTCCCAAGCATCACATTCCCCTCCGATTGTTGAAGCTGCTATTGGCTATTCCCCCCGTCGCGTCGTTCTTGCACACAAAACCCGAAGCCTTGGACTTTATCCAGACCACACGTTTTGATACAACGGCGGTCGAGCAATTTGCAAAACGGCATAAAATTGCCAAACCGGATATCCGTCAGTCATTGCAGCACACGGCAGCGTTCGTCAATTCCTATTGCATCGCCAAAAGCTAGGCACCTGACTTCTCCTCCTCAACATTTATGCCGTCGATGCTGGCGGAATTCTATCGAACGACAACTCAGCGACAGGGATCGTCAGCCATGCAATCAACTTTCGGCAAAGGCGTCATATTTGCACTTTCCGCTGCAGCACTGAACGCAACAATCGGTGTACTCAGCAAAGTACTCATGAGTAATGGCTTCACCGCCAGCAGTGTCGCTGTGATCAAGACCGTACTGGGGTGCATGCTTCTTTCGATCTTACTGTTTTTCCTCAAGCGCCCTGCGGTGTCGACCCAATGGGCTCAGGCGGCTATCTGTGCATTCCTTGGCATCTTTGTGCTGTTCCATTTCGAAACGTCCGCCTATAGACACTACGCTGCGGCAGGTGTGGTAGTAGTGCTGATGGCCAGTGCCTCAATTTCGTCGATCATCCTAGGGCGCATTTTTCTCAAGGATGCCATCACTGCGAACGCTACCCTAGGCGCCGCATTGGCTATCGCTGGGATTTCGGTGATCTTCGGTGGCGACCTGCAGCAGGGCTTTAGCCTGCAAGGTGCTGCGCTCGCCTCCATTGCCGGCTCCGGCTATGGGGCTTTTTCGGTTGCCATGAAGCGTATGGGAGTATCGGGAGGGCTGCACTTCACCCGTCAGTTGTTGTTCTTTGGCAGCCTGTATCTGCTGATGCCAGCTGCCGCCGATGGTTTCGCGATCGGCGAGTTGTCGCCGCTGGCGATCGCGGCGCTGCTGGCGCTGGCCACACTGCCGACAATCCTCGGCTTCTTCTGCACCACCAAAGCCATCGAGTACCTGAAGCCATCCCAAGTGCAGGCACTGGAGCTGACGGAGCCACTGTTCGCCGCGCTGCTGGCATTTGTAGCGCTTAACGAAGTGCCGCCCCAAAGCCTGTACGCGGGAGCGGCACTGATCATCGTCGGCCTGTGCTTCTCCAATGAACTGATTCGCTTGGGCGGCAAAGCATCCGCCCCTTCAACTTAGTAAACGATTTCGGGCTGCTGATTACGTGAGTGGCGCGAGTGTCTTGAACCGACCGTTTCTGGCCGGTTCCTGCCCTTCGTTGCTCATTAAAATTGATCCTGTCTTAGGGCGCGATCCAACCTGCCTGCCAATGCTCGCCTTGCAAAATGAAGCGTGCCCGTTGGTGGATGTCCTGGGTAAGATCGAGCCACTCTATTTGTCGTAGGTGGACAGCCAGTACAGCGAAATTTTTGAAGCCCTCCCTGTGCGTTTCATAGGCTACAGAAGGTGAAGAAATCGACTCGCCGGGTATGCGCCCATGGCGAAAGAGCGCTTGAGTTCTTCCACGTGCCTGCTCCCAGTGCTTGGCAAGCAGCGACACATCAGACACAGGTTTACCTAGGCCTTCAAGCCGAAGCTGACGCTTGCCAGACGGGTCGACGGCGGTAATACCGACTCTAGGTTCGGCCAGTATCTCTGCGAGCTTCGCCGACCGCTTGTCCACATAAAAGATGATCGACTTCGTAGACTCATCCGCATGGCGCAAGACAACAGTGCTTACTTTAGGTTGCCCTTCAGCATTGACGGTGGCCAGTTGCATCAAGCGAAAGGGATTTGGACTACCGCCAACCGGTATAGCTAAATTTGACCATACCTCAGCCAATATCAGATCAAGCATGGCAATCGCCCAAAATGAAAAAGGGCCGCGTACTGCGTGCGGCCCGGAGGCACTCAGACGCTGCGTGTAACGCCGCCATCGACCTTGATATTCTGGCCGGTAATGTAGGCTGCCCCTTCGCTCGCCAGGAAGGCGACAGTGGCGGCAATCTCCTCACTGGTGCCATAGCGTTTAAGCGGCACACCTTCTCGACGCTGTTCGGTAGCAGGGAGACTGTCGATCCAACCAGGCAGCACGTTATTAATGCGAATGTTGTCAGCGGCGTACTTGTCCGCATAGATTTTGCTGAACGACGCCAAACCGGCACGGAACACTGCCGAGGTAGGGAAGAGTTCGCTTGGTTCGAACGCCCATGCAGTAGAAATGTTGATGATTGCACCGCCTTTCTGGCGCTGCATGTACGGGGTCACCAGCCGCGCCGGGCGAATGACGTTGAGCAGGTAGGTCTCCATACCCTGGTGCCAGTCTTCGTCGCTGATTTCAAGAATGGGTGCCCGCGGACCATGGCCGGCGCTGTTAACCAACACATCGATACGGCCCCATTTCTGAATGACTGCGTCGACTAGGCGCTGCAGGTCTTCATTTGACTGGTTACTGCCGGTTACACCAATACCGCCTAGCTCTTGCGCAAGGGCCTCGCCTTTGCCAGACGAAGAGAGAATACCGACCTTGAAGCCGTCGGCAGCCAATCTACGTGCTGCCGCCGCTCCCATGCCGCTACCACCGGCAGTGACTATTGCTACTTTTTCTACTGACATACATCCCCCTAAGTGAGGCGTTGACGGGTTGTTGGTGAAATGAGACTAGCACCGCTCAGCACGTCTCAGAGAGACAACAACCCTTCTTCCTGCCAGTAGATAATCTATAGCCTCGCCTGTTCAAGTAGCCACGTTCGGACGGTTTCCAGGGCCGCCGGCTGGTGAGCGTTTCGCGGCCAGACCAGATAATAGGCTTTGTCCAAGCTCATTTGATGCGCCATCGCCAGCGCTAACCTTCCTGCCTCTAGGTCTGCTTTGACGAAGTGGTAGCTGGCCAATGCCAGCCCTTGTCCTGCTGCTGCAGCCTCGATCGCAAGTACCGTTTGGTTGAACCGCACATTTTTAGAGGGTTGGCGGATGGGGCTCTGGAAGGCCTGATCTATGAACTCAGGCCAGAAACTGTGAGCGTCATGCAGCAAGGTGTATTCCTGCAGTTTTTCCACGCTCTCTGGCCGACCCAGTTGTTCAAGCAATACCGGGCTAGCCACCGCAACTATACGTTCAGTCAGAAAAGGCTCGGCATTGAGCATATTCTCGAAAGGTGCACGTCCGTAGCGGACAGCGATGTCAGCTCCACCAGGCCGAAATTGCGAAATGCGGTCAGTGGCAAGTACTTGCAGATCGATCTGAGGGTGCGCAACTGAGAACGAGGACAGCCGAGGGATTAGCCACTTCGCCGCAAAAGTAGGCGTGACGCTGACCGTCAGCTCCAGCCCCACTGGTTTGAGGGCTTGCGTGGCCGTAGTGATCAAGGCGAATGCCTCACGAACTGCCAAGCTGTAGCCCTTCCCGGGTTCAGTCAAGCGCAGCCCTCTAGGCAACCGCTCAAACAACTTCAACTCCAGGCTCGTCTCAAGCCCTCGTATCTGCTGTGCCACAGCGGCCTGAGTGACACCTAGCTCGTCGGCAGCCAGCCGAAAATTCAGATGACGGGCAACCACCTCGAATACCCTGAGCGCGTTAAGGGGAGGCAACAAGGTATGTCCGTTCATAGTATTTTTTCTAATGGCAAGCGAGGGATTTAATGCCGCTTTGGGAGGATGATAGGCGCTGCCTATAACGCCCACGGACTACATCTAGTCCTCTTTCGTCCACTCCAACGTGCCAGGGAACCTCGCTACGAAGCGGGTGCCGGCCTCAGGCGTAGAGGTTACTGATAACGTCCCGTTGTGACCCGTTACGATCTGGGATGCGATATACAAACCGAGCCCCAGCCCCTCCCCGCGGCCACCGGCTGCCGACCTTTTGAACGGCTGGAACAGTAGCGGTAACAAAACGTCGGGGATTTCTGGGCCATGGTTCATCACTGACAGCACTATATGATTTTCTTGCATGCTTGCGGTCACCTCTATCGGAAGATCACGCGCCCCATGAGCCACTGCGTTGCCCAAGAGGTTTGAAAGCAACTGCCCCATTCTCCCAGCATCACAGAAGACCCCAGGTGAAATGATCACCTCTTGACGGATGTTGACGTTGGGATGACTCGTCATGATTTCATTGATGACGGCACTAAAAACGTCACCCAGGTTGTCCACTAACGTCCGTTTGACCGGAATGCCTCCCCCCAGCTTTCCTCGAGAAAAATCCAGGACATCTTCAATCAAGTTATTCATCCGCTGCGAGCTTTGTCGTATTGCAGTGGCAAGCTGCTGCTCGCGGCCGGCGGGAAGCTTAGCCTCCAGTAGATCGGCGCTCATTCTGATAGCGCACAGTGGCGAACGGAGGTCATGCCCCAGTACGGCAATGAACTGCTCCCGGACAACGCCTGTCTCAGCTGCACTTGCCAGTTCAATCGTTTTGGTCTCAAGGTCCGCCAAAACGTCGAGTTGAACAGCTATTAACTGGGCGAACAGCGTTAGCGTTTTGCACACCGCCTCTTCATCAAAATGGGCCGGAACCTCATCGATAGCACAGAGCGTTCCGAAGAAGTCTCCGTTTGTCCTGGTGATAGGAATGGAGACGTAGCTTTCTAAGCCATATGTCTGAGGGGTGTGGTGGGTTGAGTACACCGGATGCTCACTGGCATTCCTGAATATAACGGGTTTGCGGTGCTGACGAATTTCGTGGCAAATCGTCGTTTCCAGCACCAACTCACCGCCAGGTATGAGCCCAAAATCAATAGAATCATCGACAGCGCAAGCCACCCATTTTGTCTCGGTGACACGCGCAATTGCCGCAAAGCGCATGCCGGTAACATGCTTCACCATATTGAGAATAAGCGGGACGGCCTCGATCTTGGCAATCGTACTGATGTCGTGTGAAAGGTCAGACGGATAAGGCATCAAGATCGCCGATTGGGTGAATGGCAAATTGGAATTAAAGCGTAAGCCCCTGCGTTTGACAATGAGCCGGGAAAAGCGTTGGGGCCAAAAGCGGACGAATCATCAAACCGGCAGGATGCGCGTCCAGTAACGGGTAAGTTGCTGGATTCGGATGGGTAACGAGCGGGCGATCGTGTTCAATGTCAGCTCGATATTACCAAGCGAATACGAGCCCGACACCCGCAAATGGCTGACCTCGGGCGCGCAGCCAAGATAGCCGGGGCAATAGCGCTGCAACTCATTGATCAGTAGGTCCAGCCTCCAGCCTTCCACTACCAGCCGCCCCTGGGCCCAGGCCTCTTCGGCTGTTTTCAACGCCTGCGTGCCCAACAGTCGCTGACGATCAAACGTCACCGATTGCCCTTCCTCGATCACGACCTCATCGGTGGCCTGCTCAGGGCGTACCGCAACGGCATGCTGGTAGACGCTAAGACGCGTCAGCCCGTCTAACTGGCGCACGGCGAAACGAGTGCCCAATGCGCGCAGCTCCCCCTGGGCACTGCGCACCAGGAACGGACGGGAGTCCTTGCCGGTGGTTACGTGGATCTCACCAGCCCGAAGGATCAGCAAGCGCGTGCTGGCATTGAACATTACATCCAGCGCGGTATCGGTATCCAACACCAGCAAGGTGCCGTCAGCAAGCGCCTCTTGGCGCTGTTCTCCGGTGCGGGTTTTGAGATCGGCCATCCATTTTGGCGCAACGTCATAGCCTTGCCATGCCAATGAACTCGCGCCGGCGCCGAGCAACAGCCCTTTGAGAAGGGTGCGGCGATTCGGCCCGCTCTCGCGTAACGTGGACTTTTCCATGACCGCCCAGGCCAACTGCTGCGGCATGCTGCCAAGGCGTGCCTGCAATTCGGTCAACTGCTGCCATGCCCACTCATGCTCCGCACTTCGGCAGTGCCAGCGTTGCCACTGTGCGCGCAGCGCCGGGTCGTCAGGGTTCGCGGACAGGTGCGCGAACCACTGCGCAGCGTGGCGAAGCGCTTGGCGCTGGGCGTCGTTGGTCACCAGGGATTGTCCACGAGGTACAAGAGGCAGCGTTCGGTGGCTCGGGCCATATATTTGGTCACTGAGCTGGCGGACACCTGTAATTGTTCCGCGATCTGAGGGTAGGTCAGCCCTTGCACTTGCGACATAAGGAACGCCGTTTTCGCCTTCACGCCCAGGCCGTCAAGCATGCGATCCAGCTCCAGCAGTGTCTGGAGCAAGGAAAGCTGTTCCTCGGCAGAAATCTCGAACGACTCAGGCTGCGCGGCGAGCACTTCGAGGTAGGCACGCTCCACCGACTGACGGCGAAAACTGTCGATCATTACCCGCTTGGCGATGGTTACCAGAAAATGCCGTGGCTCATTGAGCGTGGCCGCCAGGGGTTCACGGCGCTCGGCGAGCAGCACGCGAAGAAAGGTGTCCTGGGCGAAGTCTGCCGCCGCCTGCGAACACCCGGTACGCTTGCGCAGCCAGCTGATAAGCCAGGGTTGATGGTCGTTGTAGAGCGTCGCGATAGGGTTGCCAGACGGCATGTCGAAGCCAAGCAGAGAATAAGAATTAATCTCAATATAGTGAAATGGTGGCCTGAGGGCAATCGACTTTTGGGCCAAAAAACAGGCCAAAAAAAATTTCAAAACGCGTTGTCACTTTACGCTCGGCAGCGCGACTCCTTTTGCAGACACCTCATAAAATGCCAACAATCGCATCAGGAGAAAGCATGCAGCATCCCCTTCCAGGCTTCTGCACCGCCACGTTGAACACCCCAAGCGCGCTATGCCTTGCCCTAATGGGCGCATCGTTGTTGATGGCCACTCCAGCACTTACTCGCGCGGCTGAAAGCCAGGTACCAGCCCGTACCCTGCACCAGCAGGAATTTGCTATCGAAGCCGGGTCTCTTGGCACTGTGCTGAACAGCTTTGCCACCAAAGCAGGCGTTGTCTTGTCGTTCGACAACGGCCTGACCGAAGGCAAGCAGAGCCGGGGCATCAACGGCCGCTACAGTATCGATCAGGGCTTTTCTGTGTTGCTGAGCGGGTCTGGATTGCAGGCAGTTGCCGGTGGGGATAACAGCTATGTGGTACTGCCGGCTGCACCGTCGGGCTCATTGCAACTGGGCGTGACCAACGTGACAGGCTCGGGGCTGGGCGCCATCACCGAGGGGTCGAGGTCCTACACGACAGGTAGCACCAACACAGCGACGCGGATGAATCTCTCGCTGCGCGAAACGCCGCAGTCGGTCAGCGTCGTCACGCGTCAGCAAATGGACGATCAAAACATGCAATCCCTGGAAGACGTTGCCAGGGCTGCGACGGGAATCAACACCACCAAGGATTTTGGTACCGAACGCTCACGCTATTTCTCCCGCGGTTTCCAGGTCAACGACCTGCAATACGACGGCGTACCGACCAGCATTTCCGAAAGCTACTCGATGGACGTGACCTCTATTAACAACATGGCCATCTACGACCGGGTAGAGTTTGTTCGCGGCGCAAACGGCTTGATGCAGGGTGCGGGAAACCCCTCGGCGGCCATCAACCTGGTGCGCAAGCGGCCAACGGATACCTATAAGCTCAAAGCAGAAATCGGCGGCGGCTCCTGGGATAATTACCATAGTCAGATCGACGTAAGCGGGCCGTTGAACGAACAGGGCACGCTGCGTGGCAGGACCGTACTGTTATACAACGCCGGCAATAGTTTCGTAGACCGTGCCGACAAAGAGAACCAGCTGTTCTACGCCATTGGCGAAGCCGACGTGAGTGAAGATACGACCGTGACTCTCGGCACCGTCTTTCAAAAGGATTATCACGGCGGTTATGACTGGGGCGGCTTGCCCACTCAACTCGATGGCAGCTTCTATCCACTGTCGCGCTCGGCGTCCTTTGCGCCAAGCTGGGCCCACCTGAACAAAATCAATCGCACGGTATTCGCTGACATCAAGCATACGTTCAACGATGACTGGAAACTCACCGTCAATACTAACCTGATGTGGTCGAATGCCGATTTCCTCGGGCTCTACGGCAACAATATTGGTAACGACCAGTTCCGCCTGTCCACCAACGACACAACATACGACGACGAACAAATCAGCCTTGATGCCGCGCTGAACGGCGCTTTCTACCTGCTCGGCCAGCGCCACGAACTGGTGTTTGGCGCCAACGCGCGCAAAGACCGGTTCATCAACGAGTCGCGTTACAACAACAACCCAAGCGTCGTCGATATTCTGGGTTTCGCCCCTTCACACGTGGTCGCGCCCACCTATAGCTACGAACGCATCCAGTACCGCAACGTACGCAAGGACAAAGGGCTTTATGCCGCCACCCGGTTGAACCCCAGCGACGACCTGCATGTGATAGTGGGCAGCCGTTTCAGCTGGGTTGACTACGCGTCTGCTGACTATGACGACCGTTTCAAGGAAAACGGAAAAGTCATTCCTTATGCGGGCGTCGTGTATGACCTGACTGACAATGCCTCGGTTTACGCCAGCTACACCGAGATTTATCAGGTTCAAAGCAACTACGACATCAACAACACACTGCTCAACCCTATCACCGGCAGCAACTACGAAATCGGCCTAAAGAACGAGTTCTACGACGGGCTGCTCAATACGTCGGTGGCGGTATTTCAGGTTGACCAAAGCCATTTACCTCAGGCGGTCGCTGGCGCAGACCGTATTTGCGGGCCAGGGCATAGCTCAACGTGCTACGAGGAAGGCGGCAAGGTGCGCAACCGAGGTTTTGAAGTAGAGGCTTCTGGCGAGATTCTCCCCGGTTGGAACGCCGTGCTCGGCTACACCTACAGTCACCCTGAATATGTCGGCGGAACCCGCAAAGGTACCGACTACGCCACCGAAACCTCCCCGCGCCGATTAGTCAAACTGGCCACCAACTACCGTTTGCCCGGCGAATTGGACAACTGGCGCGTGGGCGGCAGCCTCTATCATCAGAGCAAAGTCTACCTGGGCAACGTGGAGCAAGGTGCATACAGCCTGGTCGATCTGAACGCCAATTACCAGATCAACAAGAACCTGAGTGCACAACTGAACCTGAACAACGTGTTTGACAAGCAATATTACTCTGCCGTCTATAACTCGAACCTGGGCAACTATTACGGTGAGCCGCGTAACTTCGCTGTTACGTTACGGTACGAAAACTGACGTGGCCTGGTCTCGCCGCAGCCATGTGGTGTGCGGCGAGATTGCAGACCTGTACTGAACAGCAGTGGATGGCAGGTTTGGGTCGATAGCGGTCACTGGCTAACGGCTGCAATCGACCCATGGCTGCCAGGCGTGTCTGAGGTGATCTTTGTGGGAGCGGGTTTACCCGCGAA
>NZ_WJRS01000046.1:0-28365 GCF_028895205.1 Pseudomonas sp. ITEM 17296
CGGGCCTGGATTCGGCCGTGATGGTCTGACGTCAATATTTTGTTTTGCCGCTTTTGCCGCCCGGCGATTGCCGCTTTTCTTTCCCCAAGCGGAAGCACTTTGCCGCTTTTCTGGCATCCCGCCTGCCAGCATCCCCCTTGCAACCCCGTGTTTCCGGCCTTTAAGCCGGTTGGCACAGCCCTTGCTATACCTTGACCAACGACACTCCGGTCAACCTCCGAAGGTTTCCCCGACATGAGCATCAGTTTCGACAAGGCGCTTGGCATTCACGAAAAGGCCTTGGGCTTCCGCGCCCAGCGCGCCGAAGTGCTGGCCAATAACATCGCCAACGCCGACACGCCCAACTACAAGGCGCGTGACATGGACTTCTCTTCGGTGCTCGCCGCCGAGAGTGAAAAGCAGCAAAGCGGCCGCTTCGCCCTGGACCGGACCAACAGCCGGCACATCGAGGCCGACGGCCTGGCCCTCAGCGACGAGGCGCTCAAGTACCGCACGCCGTTGCAGCCGTCGATCGACCAGAACACCGTGGATGCCCAGATCGAGCAATCGAACTACACGGAAAACGCCATCGGTTTCCAGGCCAGCTTCACCTTGCTCAACAGTAAATTCAAAGGGCTGGTTTCGGCCCTGCGCGGAGAGTAACCATGTCCCTTTCCAGTGTTTTCAACATTGCCGGCAGCGGGATGAGCGCGCAGAACACCCGCCTCAACACCGTGGCCTCGAACATCGCCAACGCCGAGACCGTGTCGTCGAGCATCGACCAGACCTACCGTGCCCGCCACCCGGTGTTCGCCACCACCTTCCAGAGCGCACAGGGCGGCGCCAGCCAGTCGCTGTTCGAGGACCAGGGCGAAGCGGGGCAGGGCGTGCAGGTCAAAGGCATCGTCGAAGACCAGAGCAATCTGGAGGCGCGCTACGAGCCTAACCACCCAGCGGCGAACAAGGATGGCTACGTCTACTACCCGAACGTCAACGTGGTTGAAGAGATGGCTGACATGATCTCTGCCAGCCGTGCGTTCCAGACCAACGCCGAACTGATGAACACCGCTAAAAGCATGATGCAGAAAGTCTTGACCTTGGGTCAGTGATAGGAAGCCGACATGACCACGACCAATTCCACCAGTGAAGTCGGCAGCGCGTACCTGACCTCGCTGCAAAAGCAGACCAGCAAGACCGACAGCAGCACCGGCGCTGCCGGCAGTGCGCTGGGCAAGGATGCGTTCCTGCAGTTGCTGGTAACGCAGATGAAAAACCAGAACCCGCTCGACCCGCAGGAAAACGGCGAGTTCGTTGCGCAGCTGGCGCAGTTCAGCAGCCTTGAAAGCATGCAGACGCTGAACGACACGGTGAACTACATCGCCGGGTCGTTCCAGTCTTCGCAGGCGTTGCAGGCCTCGTCGCTGGTTGGGCGCAATGTGATCGTCCAGACCGACAAGGCCTTGGTCGACACCAGCAAAGAGCTGAAAGGGTCGGTCAACCTGACCTCGTCGAGTACCGCCACGTCTGTCGGCATTTATGACAAAGACGACAAGCTGGTGCGCACCCTGGACCTGGGCTCCAAGGCCGCCGGCAAGGCCGACTTCACCTGGGATGGCCTGGACGACGACGGCGAGGCGTTGGAGGCGGGTACCTACACCTTCAAGGCCACCGCCAGCATCGATGGCACGTCCACGGCCATGACCACCAACCTGCCGGCCACCGTCACCAGCGTGACCATGGGTACCAACGGCGCCGAAATGACGCTCAACCTCGCCGGGCTGGGCAGCGTCGCGCTGTCCAAAGTTCAAACCATTGGCATCTAGGGCCTAAGCTAACGACAGGAGTAGCACATGTCTTTCAATACCGGCCTTAGCGGCCTCAATGCAGCAAACAAGGCCCTGAACGTCACTGGCAACAACATTGCCAACGTCGCCACTACCGGCTTCAAAGCCTCGCGCGCCGAGTTCGCGGATCAGTACTCCAACTCCATCCGCGGCACCAGCGGCGGCAAGACGGTCGTCGGCACTGGTGTGAGAACCGCTTCGGTGTCGCAGATGTTCACGCCGGGTAACATCAACGGTACCGGCCAAGCCCTGGACATGGCGATCGACGGCAACGGCTTCTTCGCCTTGAATGACAATGGCTCGAAGATCTACACCCGTGCCGGCATGTTCTACAGCGACAAGGAAGGCAATGTCATCAGCTCGTCGGGCGCCAAGCTGCAAGGTTATGGGGTTGATGGCAATGGCAATGTCGTCCCGGGCGCGCTGACCGACCTGAAGATCGACACGTCCAACCTGACGCCCAACCCTACCGGGCGCATCACTGAGACGCTCAACCTCAAGTCTAGCGATACCGCCCCGGCCGAGTCGCCGTTCGACCCGGGTAACGTCAAGACCTACAACTACACCTTCAACACCGATGTGTATGACAGCCAGGGCAACCTGCACCAGATGAACCAGTACTTCATGAAGGATGCGGGTACTAACTCCTGGACCATGTACACCACCATCGACGGCCGCAACCCAGCCGACCCGACGTCGACCACCCCGCTGGCAAACACACTGCCATTCAAGAGTGACGGCACCTTGGACACGGCGCTCATGAACGAGGGTGCAGTGGCAGGTGGGCTCACCATCAACGCCGACAAGACCTTCAACCTGGACGGCTGGGTGCCGGCGCAGAAGACAGTTGCAGGTGTGTGGGCCGCCAACGGCGCCAACGCGCATGCCTCTGGGGTCAAGCTGGACATGATCGCCACCACGCAATACAACGCCGCGTCCGCCACGACCGCCAAGAGCGGTGATGGCTTTGCGACGGGTGAGTTGTCTGGCCTGAGCATCGATGCCAGCGGCAACATGTTCGCCAACTTCACCAACGGTGAGAACAAGGTCATCGGCCAGGTCGCGCTGGTCAACTTCGCCAACCTCCAAGGCCTGACGCCGGTGGGCGGCACTGCCTGGAAAGAGTCATACACATCGGGCGTGCCTGTTGTCGGCCAACCGGATACCGGGACGCTGGGGCAGATCACCGGCGGCGCGCTGGAAGACTCGAACGTCGACCTGACCGGCGAGCTGGTCAACCTGATCAAGGCGCAGAGCAACTACCAGGCAAACGCCAAGACCATTTCCACTGAAAGCACCATCATGCAGACCATCATTCAGATGAGCTGATGGTGGTTAGTGTGGTGTGTTGTTTTCTGTAATTGGGGCTGCTTTGCAGCCCCAGATTTTTCAAAGGTTACCCCCATGAAAAGGCTGCTGCTACTAGCGCTTCTCCCCATCCTCGCCATGGCCCCCTTGCTCGCCGCCGCCCCCGCCCCCTTCTACCAATGGCAAAGCCTGACCACCGGCCGTTTCATGTGCTCGGCCACCAACCCAGGCGAAGGCTGGATGCGCTTTTCCGGCCCCTACAACAACGCCGGTTGCCGCGCGTACTGAACGCTGCCTTGCCGCTCGCGGCAAACATCCGCCGACAAACTGACGGTTTTTGCCTCTCGGCGCGCTGTAACCCCTGAATTCATTGGTTTGCGGACCTGGTTCGATTATTGCTTATCCCTGCTCAGTGACAGCGCGGCAGGTACGCGCATAGGAGATGCTGTGGACAAGATGCTTTACGTGGCCATGACCGGCGCCAGCCAGAACGCGCTGGCGCAGAAGGCCCATGCCAACAACCTGGCGAACATTTCCACCAACGGCTTCCAGCGCGACCTGGAGCAGGCGCGCTCGATGCCGGTGTTTGGCGACAGCTTTCCGGCGCGCGCCTTTGCCATGACCGAGCGCCCGGCCACCGACTTCAGCGAAGGCCCGATGGTCGAGACCGGCCGCGAGCTGGACGTGACTGTGACCGGCAAAGGTTTCATCGCTGTACAGGCACCGGATGGCAGCGAAGCCTACGTGCGCACCGGCAGCCTGAACATCGACGCCCTGGGCGTGCTGCGTGCCGGCAACGGCATGCCGGTGATCGGCAACGGCGGCCCGATTGCCATTCCACCCGAGCAAAAAGTGGAAGTGGGTGAAGACGGCACCATCAGCATCCGCGCCATGGGCGAAGACCCGCGCATGATGGCCGAAGTCGACCGCATCAAGCTGGTCAACCCCGACATCAAAAGCCTGACCAAGGGCCTGGACGGCATGATCCACACCACCAATGGCCAACCGGCGGATGCCGACGTCAACGTGCGCGTGGTGTCGGGCTTCCTGGAAGGCAGCAACGTCAACGCCGTCGAGGAAATGACCTCGGTGCTGGCGTTGTCCCGTCAGTTCGAACTGCACGTCAAGATGATGAACACGGCCAAGGAAGGCGACGAAGCCATGGCTCGGGTTTTGCAAATCGGCTAATCACATTTGAACGGGTGCCGTAAAACAGGCGCACGAGGAGAACAGCATGCTTCCGGCTCTTTGGGTCGCTAAAACCGGCCTGTCCGCCCAGGACACCAACCTGACGGTCATTTCCAACAACCTGGCCAACGTCTCGACCACCGGCTTCAAACGTGATCGCGCCGAATTCCAGGACCTGCTCTACCAGATCAAGCGTCAACCCGGCGCCCAGTCGACCCAAGACAGCGAGCTGCCTTCGGGCCTGCAGGTGGGTACCGGTGTGCGCATTGTCGGCACCCAGAAAAACTTCACCGCCGGCAGCCTGCAGACCACCGAAAACCCGCTGGACATGGCGGTCAACGGGCGTGGCTTCTTCCAGATTCTGCAGCCGGATGGCACCGTTTCCTACACCCGTGACGGCACCTTCCACCTGAATTCCGATGGCCAGATCGTCAATGCCGATGGGTTGGCGTTGGAACCTGCGATCGTCGTGCCGAATGACGCACAGACGTTCACCGTTGGCCAGGACGGTACCGTGTCGATCACCACTGCCGGTAACCCGGCTGCTCAGGTCATTGGCAATCTCCAGACTGCCGACTTCATCAACCCTGCCGGCCTTCAGGCAATCGGCAACAACCTGTTCCTGGAAACCGCCGCCAGCGGCGCGCCGCAAGTCGGCACCCCAGGCCTGAACGGCTTCGGCACCACCCTGCAGCAGACCTTGGAAAACTCCAACGTCAGCACCGTGGAAGAGCTGGTGAACATGATCACCACCCAGCGTGCCTACGAGATGAACTCGAAAGTCATCTCTACCGCCGACCAGATGCTGTCGTTCGTCACCCAGCAGCTGTAAGCCCCTGATCCCGGCCCCGTAGCCCAGATACACCGTGAGGTAAGCGTCATGAATCGTCTGTTGTCCGTCTTCGCCCTGGGGGGAGCGGTGTTGTTGGCAGGTTGCGTCGGGCCGACGCCCAAGCCCAACGACCCGTACTATGCGCCGGTGTTGCCGCGCACCCCGTTGCCGGCGGCGGCCAACAACGGTTCGATCTACCAGGCCGGTTTCGAACAGAACCTGTACAGCGACCGCAAGGCCTTCCGGGTCGGTGACATCATCACCATCACCCTTAACGAGAAGACCTCGGCCAGCAAGAACGCAGGTTCGCAGATCCAGAAGAACAGCAAGGCCGACATCGGCCTGACCTCGCTGTTCGGCAGCACGCCCAACACCAACAACCCGTTCGGCGGCGGTGACCTGTCGCTGGAGGCCGGTTACAACGGCGAGCGCGCCACCAAGGGCGACAGCAAGGCCACCCAGGGCAACACCCTGACCGGCTCGATCACCGTGACCGTGGCCGAAGTGCTGCCCAACGGCATCATCGCCGTGCGCGGCGAGAAGTGGCTGACCCTGAACACCGGTGAAGAGCTGGTGCGCATTGCCGGCATGATCCGCGCCGATGACATCGCCACCGACAACACCGTGCCGTCCACCCGCGTGGCCGATGCGCGCATCACCTATTCGGGCACCGGCTCGTTTGCCGATGCCAGCCAGCCCGGGTGGCTGGACCGCTTCTTCATCAGCCCGCTTTGGCCTTTCTGAGTACGGATGACCATGTTCAACGTGAGGCAGCTGATTGCCGCAACCCTGCTACTGTCCTGCGCCTTCGCGGCCCAGGCCGAGCGCTTGAAGGACATCGCCAGCATCTCTGGCGTGCGTTCCAACCAGCTGATCGGCTATGGCCTGGTGGTGGGGCTCAACGGCACGGGTGACCAGACCACCCAGACGCCTTTCACCCTGCAGACCTTCAACAACATGCTGTCGCAGTTCGGCATCAAGGTGCCGGCCGGTTCCGGCAACGTGCAGTTGAAGAACGTCGCGGCGGTGTCGGTGCATGCCGACCTGCCGGCGTTCGCCAAGCCGGGCCAGGTGGTGGACATCACCGTTTCGTCGATCGGTAACTCCAAGAGCCTGCGCGGCGGCAGCTTGCTGATGACCCCGCTCAAGGGTATCGATGGCAACGTCTACGCCATCGCCCAGGGCAACCTGGTGGTGGGCGGCTTCGATGCCGAAGGCCGTGACGGCTCGAAGATCACCGTCAACGTTCCGTCGGCAGGGCGAATTCCTGGCGGCGCCAGCGTCGAGCGGTCGGTGCCGAGCGGGTTCAACCAGGGCAACAGCCTGACCCTGAACCTTAACCGCCCGGACTTCACCACGGCCAAGCGTATCGTCGACAAGGTCAACGAACTGCTCGGCCCAGGTGTTGCCCAGGCTGTGGATGGCGGGTCGGTGCGCGTCAGTGCGCCGATGGACCCGAGCCAGCGCGTGGACTACCTGTCGATTCTGGAAAACCTCGATATCGACCCAGGCCAGGCCGTGGCGAAAGTCATCATCAACTCGCGAACCGGCACCATCGTCATCGGCCAGAACGTCAAGGTGTCGCCGGCGGCGGTCACCCACGGCAGCCTGACCGTGACCATCACCGAAGACCCGATCGTCAGCCAGCCGGGCGCGTTCTCCAACGGCCAGACCGCCGTGGTGCCGCGTTCGCGGGTCAACGCCGAGCAGGAAGCCAAGCCGATGTTCAAGTTCGGCCCGGGCACCACGCTGGATGAAATTGTCCGTGCGGTGAACCAGGTCGGCGCGGCACCCGGCGACCTGATGGCGATCCTTGAAGCCCTGAAACAGGCCGGCGCCTTGCAGGCCGACCTGATCGTGATCTGAGGACGCCGCGCATGAACAGCAAAAGCTTGGTGTCTGGCAGTGCCGACAGCGGCGCCTACACCGACCTCAACCGCCTGAGTTCGCTCAAGCACGGCGACCGCGACAGCGAAGCCAACGTGCGCAAGGTGGCCCAGGAATTCGAGTCGCTGTTCATCAGCGAAATGCTCAAGGCCTCGCGCAAGGCCAGCGATGTGCTGGCCGACGACAACCCGATGAACACCGAAACGGTCAAGCAGTACCGCGACATGTATGACCAGCAGCTGGCCGTGAGCATGTCCCGCGAGGGGGGCGGTATTGGCCTGCAGGACGTACTGGTGCGCCAGTTGACCAAGAGCAAAAGCACGGCCGGCGCCACCAGCCCGTTTCCGCGCAGCGAGGGCAGTGGCCCGGCGCTGTGGGGCAACAAGGTGGCTGAGCCTGCGCATGCCGCCGAGAGCGGCGCAGCGCGCAATGACGTCGCAGCCCTCAATGCGCGGCGCCTGGCCTTGCCGAGCAAGCTCACCGACCGCCTGCTGGCAGGCATCGTGCCGTCGGCTGCAACCACCAACACCGCCAGCGTGCCGGCCCGTGACGGCCAGCAAGTGGCCAAGGCCTTTGCCGTGCCGGAAAACGGCCTGCGCATTGTCGGGCGTGCCGTCGCCCAGCCGCCGCTGGCGCCGAACAAGGCCTTCGCCGACAGCGACGCCTTTGTCGCCACCATGCTGCCGATGGCTGAGCAGGCCGCCAAGCGCATCGGTATCGACCCGCGTTACCTGGTCGCACAGGCGGCCCTGGAAACGGGCTGGGGCAAGTCGGTCATGCGCAACACCGATGGCAGCAGCAGCCACAACTTGTTCGGCATCAAGGCCAGTGGCAACTGGCAGGGCGAGCAGGCGAGGGCGATCACCAGCGAGTTCCGCGATGGCCAGTTCGTCAAGGAAACCGCAGCGTTCCGCTCGTACGATTCCTACCAGGACAGCTTCCATGACCTGGTGAACCTGTTACAGGGCAATTCCCGCTATCAAGGTGCGCTGGACGCGGCCGATAACCCTGAGCAGTTTGCAAGAGAGCTGCAAAAAGCAGGTTATGCGACCGACCCGGGCTATGCGAAGAAGATCATCAGCATCGCCCAGCAAATGCAAGCAACCCCGCAATACGCCATGGCTGGCAGAACTACGAATCTATAAGGACTAAAACATGTCGAGTCTGATTTCGATCGGTCTGAGTGGCCTGGGTGCCAGCCAGGCGGCACTGTCGGTTACCAGTAACAACATTGCCAACGCCGCCACCAGTGGCTATTCGCGCCAGCAAGCGGTTCAGGTTGCGGGCCCTTCGCACAATATGGGCGCGGGCTTTTTGGGTACGGGCACCACGCTTTCGGATGTGCGCCGGATCTACAGCGCCTACCTGGACAATCAGTTGCAGACCGCGACCTCGCTGCAGGCCGACTCGCTGGCGTTCCAGGACCAGATCACCAGCGTCGACAAATTGCTGGCCGACCGTGATACCGGCATCAGCTCGGTGCTGACCGCGTTCTTCTCGGCGTTGCAGACCGCTTCGGCCACGCCGGGTGATGTCGCTTCGCGGCAGTTGCTGCTGACCCAGGCGCAAACCCTGAGCAACCGCTTCAATGCGGTGGGCACTCAGCTGACCCAGCAGAACGAAACGATCAACTCTCAGCTCGGCACGCTCGCAGGCCAGGTGAACAAGCTCACCAGCAACATCGCCGAGTACAACAAGCAGATCGTCGCGGCCACCGCCACCGGCAATACCCCTAACAGCCTGCTGGATGCGCGCAGCGAAGCCGTGCGCCAGCTCAACGAGCTGGTCGGGGTCACGGTGCAGGAGCGCGACGGCAACTACGACGTCTACCTGGGCAGTGGCCAGTCACTGGTCACCGGGGTCAAGGCCAACACCTTGTCGGTACAGCCGGGTGTGGCTGACAAAAGCCAAGCCAGCCTGCGCATCAACTACGAGTCGTTCAGCTCCGACGTGACCTCGGTGGTGACCGGTGGCACGATCGGCGGCCTGCTGCGCTACCGCCAGGACGTGCTGATGCCGTCGATGAACGAGCTCGGCCGCGTGGCCCTGGTGGTTGCTGACAGCATCAACAGCCAGCTGGGCCAAGGCCTGGATGCTAACGCCCAATTCGGCAGCGCGCTGTTCTCCAGCATCAACAGCGCCAGTGCATTGGCCCAGCGCAGCCTGGCTTCGTCGAGCAACAGTGCCGGGTCCGGCAACCTCGATGTGACCATTGCCGACAGCGGCGCGCTGACCACATACGATTACGAAGTGAAGTTCACCAGCGCCAACCAGTACAGCGTGCGCCGCTCCGATGGCACCGACATGGGCAGCTTCGACCTGAGCGCCGACCCGGCCCCGGTGATCGACGGCTTCAGCCTGGCGCTCAAGGGCGGTGGCCTGGCCGCGGGGGACAGCTTCAAGGTGATCCCGACCCGTTCCGCGGCGGGCAACATCTCGACCATCATGACCGATGCCAACAAACTGGCTTTTGCCGGGCCGATCAGCGCCACGGCGGGCAGCGGCAACGGTGGCACCGGCACCATCACCCAGCCAGTGCTGGGCGATTCGCTGGATATCTACGGCGGTGCCGATACAGCGCTGGTGCAGCAGGCGATTCGCGACTCGATGCCGGTGCGCGTGGTGTTCGACGCCGCCAACGGCGGTTCCCAGGGCTACAAGCTGTTCGATGCCAAGGGCACGCAGATCGGCACCGGCAGCGTGGTGCCTGGGCAGGACAACAAATTGTCCGTCGCCGTGCCAATGCTCGATGCCGCTGGCCAGCCGATCCTTGATGGCGACGGCAAGCCGCGCAGTTTCAATGTCGAGACCACCATCGGCGGCAGCCCGTCTGCCAACGACAGCTTTACCCTGTCGTTCAATGCCGACGGCAAGGCCGACAACCGCAACGCTACCTCGCTGCTGGAGCTGCAGACCAAGTCGACCGTGGCCACCGGCTCTGGCGGTGGCACCAGCTTCACCTCGGCCTATGCCTCGCTGGTCGAGCGCGTGGGGGCCAAGGCCAGCCAGGCCGCCATCGACACCACCGCAACCCAGGCCGTGTTCAAGTCCGCCGCCGAAAGCCGCAGTGCGGTGTCGGGGGTCAACCTCGATGACGAGGCGGCCAGCCTGGTGAAGTTCCAGCATTACTACACCGCGTCGTCGCAGATCATCAAGGCGGCGCAAGAAACCTTTTCGACCTTGATCAACGCCCTTTAAGGAGTAGCTGGCCGTGCGTATTTCTACTGCTCAGTTTTATGAGACCAGCGCCAACACCTACTCGAAGAACTTCTCGGACACGGCCAAGACCACCGAGCAGATCACTTCCAAGTCGCGTATCCAGACGGCGGGCGATGACCCGGTCGGTGCCGCGCGCCTGCTGTTGCTGCAGCAGCAGAGCGCGCTGCTGGACCAGTACAACGGCAACATGACCACGGTCAAGAATGCCCTGCTGCAGGAAGAGAGCGTGCTCTCGACCATCAACGATGCCCTGCAGCGTGCCAGCGAGCTGGCGCTGGAGGCGGGTAACGGTGGCAAGAGCGATGCCGACCGCGCATCGATCGCCAGCGAGATCAAAGAGATCGAGGCGAACGTCTTCGGCCTGCTCAATTCCCGCGACGCCAATGGCGACTACATGTTCGGCGGCTCCAAGTCGTCAACGCCGCCCTACGTGCGCAATAGCGACGGTACCTACAGCTACCAGGGTGACCAGACCCAGCTCAGCCTGCAGGTCTCCGATACCTTGAGCCTGGCGACCAATGACAGCGGTTTCAGCATCTTCGACCAGGCGACCAACAACAGCCGTACGCAGTCGAGCCTGCAGGCGCCGACCCCGGATGATGGCAAGGTGCTGTTGTCCGGTGGCCTGATGACCTCGGCCAACACCTACAACAACCAGTTTGCCGGCGGCCAGCCGTACACCATCACCTTCACCAGTGCCACCGAGTACAGCGTCAAGGATGCCACCGGCAAGGACATCACCAGCGAAACCGCGAGCAACGGCAAGTTCGACGTCAACACCGAAGGCGGCAAGATGATTTCGCTGCGCGGTGTCGATTTCGAGATCAACCTGAACCTGCAGGAAGGTGACGATGCCGACGCGGCGGTGGCGGGCCATGTGTTCACCCTCGAAGCCAAGCCCGACACCCTGAATGCCACGCGCAGTGCGGGTAACCCATCGACCGCGCAGGTTACCGGCAGCAGCATCACCGATGCCGATGCTTATCGCAGCACGTTCCCCAGCAATGGCGCGGTGATCAAGTTCACCAGTGCGACCGAGTATTCGCTGTATGCGCAGCCGTACAGTGCCGACAGCAAGCCGGTGGCCTCGGGCACGGTCGGGGCGGGTAACGCGGTCACGGTGGCGGGTGTGACCTTCCAGCTCGACAGTGCGCCTGGCGAAGGTGACCAGTTCGCGGTGACGGCCAACACGCACCGCACGCAGAACGTTCTCGACAGCCTCGGTCAACTGCGCACGGCGCTGGGCAAGCCGGTCGACAGCCCAGAGGCGCAGGCAGCGCTCAAGACGGCGACCGACTCGGCGATCTCCAACCTGGCCAGTGCCCGTGAGCGTATCGACATTACCCGCGGTTCGATTGGTGCGCGCGGTAACTCGCTGGAGATCCAGGAGCAGGAGAACATCAGCCTGGGCCTGGCCAACAAGACCACCCAGAGCGCCATTGGCGATACCGACATGGCGTCGGCGACCATCCAGCTGACCCTGCAACAGGCGATGCTCGAGGCCTCGCAGCTGGCGTTTGCGCGGATTTCGCAGTTGAGCCTGTTCAACAAGCTTTGATCTTGCTGTGAGATTTTGGGGGCGCTTTGCGCCCCCAAATCCCTCAATCCCCCCGCAAAACCCTCCAGTCTCCACACCCCCCGCCAGGCTTTCGTAGCATTTCAATGTGACCAATGAGTCAAAACGGTCATCTTCCCTGTATTCTATGCAGCAGCTGTTGCAGCATTTTGTTACCGGTTTGCATTCGAGCGAGGCTGCCAGGCCTTGCTTGCCCCCTGTGGGGTGACGCTCCGGTATTTGGCGCCCTCAATTCATCGAGTGGTGGTCTTTGGCTGTTTTCATTGGGAAGCCAGAATGATTGGCATCAAAAGCATCGCGAGTTACGTGCCCACCGCTGGCCTGGACAACTACGTCCAGGGTGCGAAGTTCGGCAAGGACGAAGAGTTCATGTTCGGCAAGATCGGCGCGTCCTTCCTGCCGCGCAAGGCCGAAGACCAAGAAACCTCGGACCTGTGCGTCGAAGCGGCCAAGGCCCTGTTCGCCGCCAACCCTGACCTTGATCCGCAATCGATCGATGCGTTGATCGTGGTCACCCAGAACGGTGACGAAGAAGGCCTGCCGCACACGGCCGCCATCGTCCAGAGCAAGCTCGGCCTGTCGACCCGCGTGGCGGCGTTCGACGTGTCGCTGGGCTGCTCGGGTTATGTGTATGGCCTGTATGCGATCAAGGGCTTCATGGAAGCGGCAGGGCTGAAGAATGGCCTGCTGATCACTGCCGACCCGTACTCGAAAATCGTCGACCCGGAAGACCGCAACACCACCATGCTGTTCGGCGATGCCGCCACGGCCACCTGGATGGGCGAAAATGCAGTGTGGAACCTGGGCCAGGCGCGTTTTGGCACTGACGGTTCCGGCGCGGAGCACCTCAAGGTCAACGACGGCAAGTTCTTCATGAACGGCCGCCAGGTGTTCAACTTTGCCCTGATCAAAGTACCGGCGCACCTGCATGAGCTGCTCGACGCCAGCGGGCTGACCTCGAAGGATATCGACGCCTTCTGCATCCACCAGGGCAGTGCGGCGATTGTCGATGCCGTGGCGCGCCGCTTC
Organism: Pseudomonas sp. ITEM 17296; assembly: GCF_028895205.1. Taxonomy (NCBI): domain Bacteria; kingdom Pseudomonadati; phylum Pseudomonadota; class Gammaproteobacteria; order Pseudomonadales; family Pseudomonadaceae; genus Pseudomonas; species Pseudomonas sp. ITEM 17296. The sequence goes on from NZ_WJRS01000046.1 coordinate 12,863, forward strand.
GAGGAAGAAAACCCGGAGAAGTTCGTCAAGGACATGCTCGAGACCGGCAATACCGTGTCGTCCAGCGTGCCGCTGCTGCTGCAGAAGCACATGCTCGACGGTAACTGGAAGCGTGTGGCGATCAGCGGGTTCGGTGTGGGCCTGTCGTGGGGCTCGGCGATTCTCTATCGCGACTGACCTTCAGTAGCCTCAAAAAAGCGCCCGGCGGCCACCGCCCGGCGCTTTTTTTGTGCCTACTACACAGGCCTCAGCTGCCACAACTCTCCCCTTGTGGGAGCGGGCTTGCCCCGCGAACACCGGCAAAGCCGGTGCCATCCACCGCGTTGCCTGTTTCGCGGGGCAAGCCCGCTCCCACAACAATTTGACGCCAAAAAAAATTTCTTAACCCCCTGATTTCACTGGGCTGGCAGCGTGCCACCATTTTTTTTTTGAAAAACCCCTCAAGCAACCCGCGCACCCGACGATAACCATTACGAAGGTTCTCTAGGCCACACCCGGCGGTTGCCAGGGCCGGAAGCCGCTGTATCCATTCAATGAGGAATTCGTCATGGCTTTGACCGTTAACACTAACATCACCTCCTTGGGCGTTCAGAAGAACCTGAACCGTGCTTCCGACGCGCTGGGTACTTCGATGTCCCGCCTGTCTTCCGGCCTGAAAATCAACAGCGCCAAAGACGACGCCGCCGGCCTGCAGATCGGCAACCGTCTGACCAGCCAAATCAAAGGCCTGAGCGTTGCCGTGAAAAACGCCAACGACGGCATCTCCATCGCCCAGACCGCTGAAGGCGCGATGCAAGAATCGACCAGCATCCTGCAGCGTATGCGCGAACTGTCCCTGCAGTCCGCCAACGGCTCGAACAGCGATGACGACCGTACTTCCCTGCAACAAGAATTCACCGCGCTGTCGGGCGAACTGACCCGTATCGCCAACACCACCACCTTCGGTGGCCGTAAAGTCCTCGACGGTTCGTTCCAGAACGTCAGCTTCCAGATCGGTTCCAGCGCCAACGAAACCATCTCGTTCGGCATGACCGACATCAGCTCGACTGGCCTGAAAGGCTCGTTCAGCGAAGCTAAGACTGATGGCGTTGCTACTGACCTGTCGGCAGTTGTTACCGGTGCAGTCGCTACCAGCGCCTCGACCTTCCGCGCTGCCCCTGTAACCTTCGCAAACGTTGGTGCTGGTGAAACTGTTACGCTGACCCTGAACGGCACTGGTGTTGCTCTCGATGACACCGATACTGCAGCTACCACTGTCGCCAAGATCAACGCTGCCAACACCGCTTCCAAAACTGGCGTAACCGCAGCCCTCGATGGCAACGGCGACATCGTCATGAGCTCGTCGGCAACCTTCACTGCCACTGCAGCCACCACCGGTGGCGGTACTGCAGGCTTCGCAGCCACTGCGACCGTTGCAGCCGGCTTCGACAGCGACATTTCCTTCAATATCAATGGCACCGCAATCGGCGCAACCGCTGGCCAGGATATGTCTGATGTGCTCGCCGCCATCAATGCTGAAACTGCTACAACTGGCGTCGCGGCAACCCTGAGCTCCGAAGGCCGTCTGCAACTGAGCTCCGCTGATGGCAAAGCCATCAACCTGACCAACGGCACCGGTGCCGCTGGCCAAGGCGCGCTGGCCAAGGTTGGTCTGGCTGCCGGTACTACCGAAGCCAAACTGGTCGCTGATACCTCCATCTCCCTGAACGGCACTGAAGTCAAGTTCACCAAGGGCGATACCCTGGACGGCATCATCTCGGCGATCAACACCGCGAGCACCGGCGTCACCGCCAGCAAGAACGCCGACAACACCCTGAAGCTGTTCTCGAAAGAAAACATCACCGTTGCCGACGGCAGCCAAGGTACCGGTCTGGCCGCTCTGGGCCTGGCTACCACCAACAGCACCGTAGCCATCACCCAGGAAACCACCGTTTCCAACCTGAGCATCACCACTGCTGCCGATTCGCAGAAAGCCATCCAGGCTCTGGATGCCGCTATCGCTCAGATCGACAGCCAGCGCGCTCAGCTGGGTGCTGTGCAAAACCGCTTCGACAGCACCGTTGCCAACCTGAACAGCATCTCGGAAAACTCCACCGCTGCCCGCAGCCGTGTGCAGGACGCCGACTTCGCTTCGGAAACCGCCGAGCTGACCAAGCAGCAAACCCTGCAACAGGCTTCCACCGCGATCCTGTCCCAGGCTAACCAGCTGCCGTCGTCGGTACTGAAACTGCTGGGCTGATCCTGATCGCTAAGTAGTTTGACGAAGGGTACGGTGACGTACCCTTTCGTCTTTCCGAGAACAAGAGGTGCCAGAAATGGATATGAGCGTGAAACTGGGCCTGTCCTATCCCGCCTCCGCTGCTCCCGAAGCAACAGCGAGCAAGCGGCAAGAGAACGAGCTGGCGGCCAACGAGCCTGCCAAGCAAGAATCCCAGCCTGTAGCCCGAGAAACCCTGGAAACGGCCGTCAATGCCATCCAGGACTTCGTCAAGGCTTCAGAGCGACAACTCGATTTTTCGATCGATGACTCCACCGGCCAGGTGGTCGTCAAGGTCATCGCCCGCCAGAGCGGCGAAGTCATCCGTCAACTGCCCTCCGAAGTGGCACTGAAACTGGCGGAAAACCTGAAGGATGCCAACAGCCTGTTGTTTGATACCCAGGCCTGAGTTGGCACGGCTTTTGTTGTAAAGCCGCACGGACGCGTTTTCGTCGGATTTTCGACGGTCACCGATAAGGAGTGTGAAGATGGCGAGTTCTACTATTACCGGACTGGGTTCGGGTCTAAAGATCGACGAGCTTGTTGCGGCGTTGGCGGGTGCAGAAAAAGCACCCAAGCAAACCCAGATCAATAATCAGACCGCCACCGCCACCACTACCTTGTCGGCCATCGGTACGATCAAAAGTGCGCTGGAAACGTACCGCGCAGCGCTGGTCAAGCTTAATACTGCAGCGAGCTTCAATGGTTTGTCTGGGTCGTCGTCTGACGAAGCTATCGCCAAGATCAAATTGGGTGATGGCGCGTCGTCGGGCACGTACTCGCTTGAAGTGACCCAGCTGGCAACGGCATCCAAGATTTCGACTCAGGTTTACAAGAACACCTCGACCATCATCAACGATTCGGGCGAGTCGCAAACCCTGACCATTAGCCAGGGCAATGCCACGCACAACGTGTCCATCGCCGCGGGTGCAACGCTGCAGCAGGCGCGCGACTCGATCAACGATCAACTGCAATCCAAGGGCATCACGGCCAACATTGTCACTGACGCCAGTGGTTCGCGGCTGATCTTCTCGTCGACCAAAATGGGTGATGGCACCGAGCTGACCTTGGGTGGCACCGCCGACATGGCCACCGGTGTGACGACCATCGCAGAGCCGCAGAATGCCAAGTACAAGCTCGACGGCCTCGAGCTGGAATCGGCTTCCAACACCGTGACCGGTGCGGTCAGTGGCGTTGATATCACCCTGGTCAAGGAAGGCAAGTCGAGCCTTGTGGTGGCGAGCAATAACGACACCCTGAAAACCTCGGTGCAGTCCTTCGTGACCGCTTATAACGCGTTGATGACGACCATCAATGCGCAGACCAAGGTCACCACGGGCGCCGACGACAGCAGCGCCTCGGGGGCATCGCTGACAGGCGATGCGACCATGCGTTCGCTGGTCAGCTCGATCCGTAGCGAGCTCACCCGCAGTGTGGGTACCGGTGGCCTGCGTACGCTGTCGCAGCTAGGCATCAATACCGTACAGAAGACGGGGTTGCTTGAGCTCAACAACGACAAGTGGGATGCCGCAGTCAAAACGATGGGCGCTGACATCAGTGGCCTGTTCATCGGTAAGGAAGGCCTGCTCAGTCGCATGACCGCGGCCACTGAAGAATACGCCAAGACAGGGGGTATCCTCGCGTCGCGCCAGGCGAGCCTGACCACCCAGCTCAAGCAGTTGGAAGAGTCGCAGACCGCGCTTGATCGCCGTATCGAGTCGCTGACCGACACCTTGACCAAGAAGTACAACGCCATGGACACCTTGGTGGCCAAGCTCAAGGCGACCAGCGACAGCGTAATGACCACGCTAAACGCGCTGAACAAGTCCAACAGCGACTCCTAATAGCCTAAAGAAATCCAGCTCAGGGCCGATTACCTAGGTATACGGCCACTGTTCTGCCCCGTTCACTGAGGATCCCCCATGCACCCGATGAGAGCCCTTCGCCAGTACCAGAAGGTCAATTCCCACGCCCAGATCTCCGAAGCGACCCCGCACCGCCTGGTGCAGATGCTGATGGAAGGTTCGCTGGACCGTATGGCTCAGGCCAAGGGCGCGATCAGCCGCGGCGACGTGGCGCAGAAGGGTGTGATGCTGGGCAAGGCGATCGACATCATCGGTGGCCTGCGTGAAGGGCTGGACAAGGAAAAGACCGACAACCCAGACGAACTGGACCGTCTCGATAGCCTGTATGCCTACATGGCCACCCGTCTGATCCAGGCCAACCTGGACAGCGACCCCGCCATCATCGACGAAGTCGCCCAGCTGATGATCACCGTCAAAAGTGGTTGGGATGCCATCGCCACAGCCGAGCAGTGACACGCCAGGAGGCCACATGAACGCGTTGCAGCGAATCGAAGACACCCGTCAGGCCCTGAACGAGGCACTGCAAGCGCGCGACTGGGCCGCCATCGGCGAGCTAGACCTGGCCTGCAGGGCGCAGATGGACGAATTGCTGCAAGGGGCGGTGGAGGATGAGGCGGCGGTTCGGGTGAACCTCGAAGCGCTGATGGACGTTTATCGCCAACTAATCGACGTTGCAAGTGACGAACGTCAATCTTTGGTCCAGCAAATGACGAATATCAATCAAGCGAAACAGGCCACAAAGGTATACCATCTGTTCAGCTGACGCTGAGCAGAACGCAAAGCTCGGCGCCATAAATTTGACTGCTTCTAAGTTTTTGACTTTACTAGTGGCTGTTTTCGAATTTCAGACGTCCGAACACTGACCATTCAGTCGGAATGATGTCGAGCACGCCCCACAGGGCGCCGATATGACTAGGGAAGTTGCTATTGCATGTGGCGTGAAACCAAGATTCTTCTGATCGATGACGACAGCGCCCGCCGCCGCGATCTGGCGGTGGTCCTGAATTTTCTAGGCGAAGAAAACCTCGCGTGCTCGAGCCAGGACTGGCAGCAGGCGGTGGAATCGTTGTCTTCGAGCCGGGAAGTGCTGTGCGTACTTGTCGGTGCCGTGAATGCTCCGGGCAATCTCCTTGGGCTCCTTAAGACAGTGGCCGGGTGGGATGAGTTCCTTCCGGTGCTGCTTTTAGGTGAAATTTCTTCTGCAGAGTTGCCGGAAGAGCTTCGCCGTCGGGTCCTCTCCAACCTCGAAATGCCGCCGAGCTACAGCCAGTTGCTCGATTCGCTGCACCGTGCCCAGGTCTATCGCGAGATGTACGACCAAGCACGCGAGCGCGGGCGCCAGCGCGAGCCGAACCTGTTCCGCAGCTTGGTCGGCACCAGCCGCGCCATCCAGCATGTGCGGCAGATGATGCAGCAAGTGGCGGACACCGATGCCAGCGTGTTGATCCTCGGCGAGTCGGGTACCGGCAAAGAGGTGGTGGCGCGCAACCTGCACTACCACTCCAAGCGCCGCGATGCGCCGTTCGTGCCGGTCAACTGCGGCGCGATCCCGGCCGAGCTGCTGGAAAGCGAACTGTTCGGCCACGAGAAGGGCGCCTTTACCGGTGCCATCACCAGCCGTGCCGGGCGTTTCGAGCTGGCCAACGGCGGCACCTTGTTCCTCGACGAGATCGGCGACATGCCGCTGCCGATGCAGGTCAAGCTGCTGCGCGTGTTGCAGGAGCGCACCTTCGAGCGCGTGGGCAGTAACAAGACCCAGAGCATCGACGTGCGCATCATCGCCGCGACCCACAAAAACCTCGAAAGCATGATCGAGGATGGGACGTTCCGCGAAGACCTGTACTACCGCCTGAACGTCTTCCCCATCGAGATGGCGCCCCTGCGTGAGCGGGTGGAAGACATCCCGTTGCTGATGAACGAGCTGATCTCGCGCATGGAGCACGAGAAGCGCGGTTCGATTCGGTTCAACTCTGCCTCGATCATGTCGCTGTGCCGGCATGGCTGGCCGGGCAACGTGCGCGAGCTGGCCAACCTGGTCGAGCGCATGGCGATCATGCACCCGTACGGGGTGATTGGCGTGTCCGAACTGCCGAAAAAATTCCGCTACGTCGATGATGAAGACGAGCAGATGGTCGACCACCTGCGCAGTGATCTCGAAGAGCGCGTGGCCATCAACGGCCATGCACCGAACTTCGCCAACCCCGCGATGCTGCCGCCCGAAGGCCTTGACCTCAAGGACTACCTGGGCAGCCTGGAGCAGGGCCTGATCCAGCAGGCGCTGGACGATGCCAACGGTATCGTTGCGCGCGCGGCTGAACGTTTGCGTATCCGCCGTACCACGCTGGTCGAGAAGATGCGCAAGTACGGTATGAGCCGTCAGGGTGGCGAGGAACAGGCAGAGGATTGACCCCCTTTGCGCCTGTTTCAGGCAGTCGGTAAACCCTTGTAGGAGCAGCCTTGTGCTGCGAAGAGGCCGGTGGCAGCACAGAAAGGCTCTGTGCATGCGCCGGCCTCTTCGCAGCACAAGGCTGCTCCTACACGGGTTGCACAATACGCATCGCAGTTTGGTAAAACCCCATCTTCGGCACGGCTATTGCTACACCGCTGGCACCACACCGTTTTTATGACGGTCAGCCACGCGAGAGAGCACGATGCCCCAGGCCGCCCACGTTTCCCGAGCCCCCGATCTGCAGGGGCATACCCCGGTCGAGCAGGAAAGCCGACAGGGTGTCGAGCAGGCTTTCGCCTTGTTCAATCAGGTCTCCAGCCAGCTAAGCCAATCCTACAGCCTGCTCGAAGCCCGCGTCAGCGAGCTCAAGGGCGAACTGGCCGTGGTCAGCGCCCAGCGCATGGACGAACTGAACGAAAAGGAACGCCTGGCCAATCGCCTGCAGAACCTACTGGACTTGTTGCCGGGTGGGGTGATCGTGATCGACGGCCAGGGCCGCGTGCGCGAAGCCAATCCCGCCGCCTGCGAACTGCTCGGCGAGCCGCTGATCGGTGAGCTGTGGCGCCAGGTCATTGCCCGCAGCTTTGCCCCGCGCAAGGATGACGGCCATGAAGTGTCGCTGCGCGACGGCCGCCGCCTGTCCATCGCCACCCGCTCGCTGGATGCCGAACCCGGCCAACTGGTGCTGCTCAACGACCTGACTGAAACCCGTCGCCTGCAAGACCAGCTGGCGCGCCATGAGCGCTTGTCGTCGCTGGGGCGCATGGTCGCCTCGTTGGCCCATCAGATTCGCACGCCACTGTCGGCGGCCATGCTCTACGCCAGCCACCTGGCCGACAGTGAGCAAGACCTGAGCGCCGAAACCCGCCAGCGCTTCGCCGGTACCTTGAAGGAACGCCTGCACGAGCTGGAGCACCAGGTGCGCGACATGCTGGTATTCGCCCGTGGCGAGCTGCCGCTGGGTGATCGTGTGACCCCGAAAGCATTGTTCCAGGCCCTGCAGCAGGCGGCGCAGTCGCATGTGCAAGGGCATGCCGTGCGTTGGCAGTGCGACAGCCACCTGGGCGAGCTGCTGTGCAACCGCGATACCCTGGTTGGCGCCTTGCTCAACCTGATCGAGAACGCCCTGCAAGCCAGCGAAGAACCGGCCCGGCTCAAGGTGCACGTGTTCCGTCGTGAGCAGGTGTTGTGCCTGTGCGTGAGTGATGCTGGCAGCGGTATCGACGCCGATTTGCTGGGCCGCTTGGGCGAGCCGTTCTTGACCACCAAGGCCACCGGCACCGGGCTGGGCCTGGCCGTGGTCAAGGCCGTGGTGCGGGCGCATCAGGGCACCCTTAGCCTGCGTTCGAAGGTTGGGCGCGGCACCTGCGTGCGGGTCGAGCTGCCGCTGATCGATGGGCAACTGGCGGAGGCGGGCTGATGGCGATCAAGGTGCTGCTGGTCGAGGATGACCGCGTATTGCGCCAGGCGCTTGGCGATACCCTGGAAATCGGCGGCTTCGATTACCGGGCCGTGGGCAGTGCCGAAGAGGCGCTGGAGGCGGTGCTGGCAGAGGCGTTCAGCCTGGTGGTCAGCGACGTGAACATGCCCGGCATGGATGGGCATCAGCTGCTGGCGCAATTGCGTCGCCAGCAGCCGCAACTGCCGGTGCTGCTGATGACGGCGCATGCCGCAGTCGAGCGTGCCGTGGAGGCGATGCGCCAAGGCGCTGCCGATTACCTGGTCAAGCCCTTCGAACCCAAGGCGCTGTTGAGCCTGGTGGAGCGCCACGCCGCAGGCCGTGTCAGTGCAGCGGAAGAAGAAGGGCCGGTGGCCTGCGAGCCGGCCAGCCGGCAGTTGCTCGAACTGGCTGCCCGGGTAGCGCGCAGTGACTCGACCGTGTTGATCTCTGGCGAGTCGGGTACCGGCAAGGAAGTGCTGGCGCGCTACATTCACCAGCAGTCCCCGCGGGCGGCCGAGCCCTTTGTGGCGATCAACTGCGCGGCCATCCCCGACAACATGCTCGAGGCCACGCTGTTCGGCCACGAGAAAGGCGCCTTTACCGGCGCCATCGCGGCCCAGGCCGGCAAGTTCGAGCAGGCGGAGGGCGGCACCTTGCTGCTCGACGAGATTTCCGAGATGCCGCTGGCCTTGCAGGCCAAGCTGTTGCGGGTGTTGCAGGAGCGCGAGGTGGAGCGGGTAGGTGGGCGTAAGCCGATCAGCCTGGACATCCGCGTGCTGGCCACCACCAACCGCGACCTGGCAGGCGAAGTGGCGGCTGGCCGCTTCCGTGAAGACCTGTATTACCGGCTGTCGGTGTTCCCCCTGGCCTGGTGCGCGCTGCGCGAGCGCAGGGGCGATATCCTGCCGCTGGCCGAGCGTTTGCTGGCACGCCATGTCAGCAAGATGAAGCACGCACCCGTGCGCCTGTCTGCCGATGCGCGGGCCTGCCTGCAGGCGCATGCCTGGCCCGGCAACGTGCGCGAACTGGACAACGCCTTGCAGCGCGCCTTGATCCTGCAGCAGGGCGGGGTGATCGAAGCGGCGGATTTCTGTCTGGCGGGCGCCATTCCATTGTCGGCCGGCGCGGCGCCGTCAGTCGCAGCCGTGGTTGCCGAAGCCAGTGGCCTGGGCGATGACCTGCGCCGCCATGAGTACCAGACCATCATCGACACCTTGCGCGCCGAACGCGGCCGCCGCAAGGAAGCCGCCGAGCGCCTGGGCATCAGCCCACGCACCCTGCGTTACAAGCTGGCGCAGATGCGCGATGCCGGGTTCGACGTCGAGGCCAGCCTCTTCGGCTGATAAGCCGCTGGTGCGGGTTATGTCGGGTGCGGCCCTTGTAGGAGCGGCCTTGTGTCGCGAAAGGGCCGCAGCGCGGCCCCAGGTTTTCAGCTTCGCATCAAAGATCGCCGGGGCCGCGCTGCGGCCCTTTCGCGACACAAGGCCGCTCCTACAACGGCGCGTCAAATCAGAAGGGGTGGCAAGGCTGGCACCTTTGTTGCTTTACACGAGCTATCCGCCGCATGAGTGTCAAAAAAATGCGGCCGCCGGAGAGAGAAGGTCATGAGCCAAGGTGTTGAATTCAATCGTCTGATGCTGGACATGCGCGCGATGCAGGCTGATGCCATGTCGCTGCCGAAGGTGTCCGCTGCCCCCGAACTGGCCCCGGGCCAGAGCAGCTTTGCCGACATGCTCGGCCAGGCCATCGGCAAGGTGCATGAGACGCAGCAGGCTTCCACCCAGCTGGCCAACGCCTTCGAAATTGGCAAGACCGGCGTCGACCTGACCGATGTGATGGTCGCCTCGCAAAAGGCCAGCGTCTCCATGCAGGCACTCACCCAGGTACGCAACAAGCTGGTCCAGGCGTATCAAGACATCATGCAGATGCCGGTTTGAGGACGGACGTAACCCATGGCTGAAGCAGTCGTCGATAACGCCCCCGCCAAGAGCGGCCAGCCAGCGGCCAAACCGCCGCTGTTCGGCATGGCGTTTCTGGAAAACATTTCGCAGATGCCCATGCTGCGTCAGGTCGGCCTCATGGTCGGGTTGGCGGCGAGCGTGGCGATCGGCTTCGCCGTGGTGCTGTGGTCGCAACAGCCGGACTATCGGCCGCTGTATGGCAGCCTGTCGGGCATGGACACCAAGCAGGTCATGGAAACCCTGGCCGCCGCAGACATTCCCTACAACGTCGAGCCCAATTCCGGCGCGCTGCTGGTCAAGGCCGACGACCTCTCCCGTGCGCGCCTGAAGCTGGCGGCCGCAGGCGTGGCGCCGAGCGATGGCAACGTCGGTTTCGAGCTGCTCGACAAGGAGCAGGGCCTGGGCACCAGCCAGTTCATGGAGGCCACCCGTTATCGCCGCAGCCTGGAAGGCGAACTGGCCCGTACCGTTTCCAGCCTGAACAACGTCAAGGCTGCACGCGTGCACCTGGCCATCCCGAAAAGTTCGGTGTTCGTGCGTGACGAACGCAAGCCCAGCGCCTCGGTACTGGTCGAACTGTACCCAGGCCGTGGCCTGGAAGCCGGGCAGGTGATGGCGATCGTCAACCTGGTCGCCACCAGCGTGCCAGAGCTGGACAAGTCGCAAGTCACTGTCGTCGACCAGAAGGGCAACCTGCTCTCCGAACAGCTGCAGGACACCGCCCTGACCATGGCGGGCAAGCAGTTCGACTACAGCCGCCGCATGGAAAGCATGCTCACCCAGCGTGTGCACAATATCTTGCAGCCGGTGTTGGGTAACGATCGCTACAAGGCCGAAGTCTCCGCCGACCTGGATTTCAGTGCGGTCGAGTCGACCTCCGAGCAGTTCAACCCCGACCAGCCTGCGCTGCGCAGCGAACAGTCGGTGGACGAACAGCGCGCCAGCAGCCAGGGCCCGCAAGGCGTGCCCGGCGCGCTGAGCAACCAGCCACCGGGTGCTGCGTCCGCGCCGCAAACCACGGGTGCAGCCGCCACCCCGGCCGCCGCGATCCAGCCCGGCCAGCCGCTGGTGGATGCCAACGGCCAGCAGATCATGGACCCGGCCACCGGCCAGCCGATGCTTGCGCCGTACCCGGCAGACAAACGCCAGCAAAGCACCAAGAACTTCGAGCTGGACCGCTCCATCAGCCACACCCGTCAGCAGCAGGGCCGCATGACCCGCCTGTCGGTGGCGGTGGTGGTCGACGACCAGCTCAAGATCGACCCCACCAGTGGTGAGACCACGCGTGCCCCTTGGGGTACCGAGGACCTGGCGCGCTTTACCCGCCTGGTGCAGGACGCGGTCGGCTTCGATGCCAGCCGTGGCGACAGCGTGACGGTGATCAACGTGCCGTTTGCCGCCGACCGCGGCGAAGAAATCGCCGACATCGCCTTCTATCAGCAGCCGTGGTTCTGGGACATCGTCAAGCAAGTGCTGGGCGTGGTGTTTATCCTGGTGTTGGTGTTCGGCGTGCTGCGCCCGGTGCTCAACAACATCACAGGGGGCGGCAAGCAGGCTGCCTCGGACAGCGACATGGAGCTGGGCGGCATGATCGGTCTGGATGGCGAACTGGCCAACGACCGCGTCAGTCTGGGTGGCCCGACAAGCATTCTGTTGCCAAGCCCGAGCGAGGGCTACGAGGCACAGCTCAACGCAATCAAAGGCCTGGTGGCCGAAGACCCGGGCCGCGTGGCCCAGGTCGTGAAAGACTGGATCAACGCCGATGAGTGATAACCGAGCCGTTACCGCCAAGCTGAGCCGCGTCGACAAAGCGGCGATCCTCTTGCTCTCGCTGGGTGAAACCGATGCTGCCCAGGTACTGCGGCACATGGGCCCCAAGGAAGTGCAGCGCGTGGGCGTGGCCATGGCGCAGATGGGCAACGTGCACCGCGACCAGGTCGAGCAGGTGATGAGCGAGTTCGTCGACATCGTCGGCGACCAGACCAGCCTGGGCGTGGGCTCTGACGGTTACATCCGCAAGATGCTCAACCAGGCCTTGGGCGAGGACAAGGCCAACGGCCTGATCGACCGCATCCTGCTGGGCGGCAATACCAGCGGCCTGGACAGCCTCAAGTGGATGGAACCGCGTGCCGTGGCCGATGTGATCCGCTACGAGCACCCGCAGATCCAAGCCATTGTGGTCGCCTACCTGGACCCTGACCAGGCCGGTGAAGTGCTGAGCAACTTCGACCACAAGGTGCGCCTGGACATCATCCTGCGCGTGTCGTCGCTGAACACCGTGCAACCGGCGGCGCTGAAAGAGCTGAACCAGATCCTCGAGAAGCAGTTCTCGGGCAACTCCAATGCTGCGCGGACCACCTTGGGCGGTATCAAGCGGGCTGCCGACATCATGAACTTCCTCGACAGTTCGGTGGAAGGTGCGCTGATGGACTCGATCCGCGAAGTCGACAACGACCTGTCGGAGCAGATCGAAGACCTCATGTTCGTCTTCAACAACTTGGCCGATGTCGACGACCGTGGCATCCAGGCGCTGCTGCGCGAGGTGTCTTCGGACGTGCTGGTGGTGTCGCTCAAAGGCGCCGACGAGCGGGTCAAGGACAAGATCTTCAAGAACATGTCCAAACGTGCGTCGGAACTGCTGCGCGACGACCTGGAGGCCAAAGGGCCGGTACGGGTCAGCGACGTGGAAACGGCGCAGAAAGAAATCCTCACCATCGCCCGACGCATGGCCGAGGCCGGCGAGATCGTGCTCGGCGGCAAGGGTGCCGAGGAAATGATCTAACGTTGCCGGATTCTGCCGACTGGCGCAGCCCACTGTGGGAGCGGGCTTGCCCGCGAAGGCGCCAGTCGGGTGATGAGGTTGTCCCTGCCGACGCATTCGCGGGCAAGCCCGTTCCCACAGGGATCGCGTTGGCTGAACGTGGTTTGAGAACATCACAGCATGTCCAGCAAAGAACATCACCCCAGCGACCTGATCCGCGCCCGCGACCTCGAGGGCGTCGATGTCTGGGCGCTGCCCAGCTTCGACCCGGAACCCGAGCCGCAACCCGAGCCCGAGCCGGAACCCGAAGTCATCGAGGAAGAAGTCGAGGAAGTGCCGCTGGAAGAAGTCCAGCCGCTGACCCTCGAAGAACTCGAAGCCATTCGCCAGGACGCCTACAACGAAGGCTTTGCCACCGGCGAGCGCGAGGGCTTTCACAGCACCCAGCTGAAGGTGCGCCAAGAGGCTGAGCAGGCCCTGGCGGCCAAGGTCGGCAGCCTCGAGCGGCTGATGGTCAACCTGATGGCGCCCATCGCCGAGCAAGACACGCAGATCGAGAAAACCCTGGTGCACCTGGTCGCGCACATGACCCGCCAGGTGATCGGCCGCGAGCTGCGCAGCGATTCCAGCCAGATTACCCACGTGCTGCGCGAAGCCCTCAAGCTGCTGCCAATGGGCGCCGACAACATCCGTATTCACCTCAACCCCCAGGACTTCGAACTGGCCAAGTCCCTGCGCGAGCGCCACGAAGAAAACTGGCGGCTGCTCGAAGACGAGGCCTTGCTACCGGGTGGCTGCCGCATCGAGACCGCCCACAGCCGTATCGACGCCAGCATGGAAACACGCATCGAGAAGGCCGTGGCGCAGCTGTTCGACCAGCTTCACGACCATTCCCTGCACCCCGCACCGGCCGATGTGTCGATCGACCTGGACCGCCCCGATGCGCCTTGACCGCACCAGTTTCGGCAAGCGCCTGGGCAGTTACGCCGAGGCGATCGAGCTGCCGGTGCAGCCAATCGTCGAAGGCCGCCTGCTGCGCATGGTTGGCCTCACCCTCGAAGCCGAAGGCCTGCGCGCCGCAGTGGGTAGCCGGTGTCTGGTGATCAACGACGACAGCTACCACCCGGTGCAGGTCGAGGCCGAAGTCATGGGCTTTGCCGGGTCCAAGGTATTCCTCATGCCGGTTGGCAGCATCGTCGGCATCGCCCCCGGTGCGCGGGTGGTACCGCTGGACGACGGCGGCCGCTTGCCCATGGGCATGAGCATGCTCGGGCGGGTGCTGGATGGCGCCGGGCGCGCCCTCGATGGCAAAGGCGGCATGAAGGCTGAAGACTGGGTGCCGATGGATGGGCCGGTGATCAACCCGCTCAACCGCGACCCCATCAGCGTGCCGCTGGACGTGGGCATCCGCAGCATCAACGGCCTGCTCACCGTCGGCCGTGGCCAGCGCCTGGGCCTGTTCGCCGGTACCGGTGTGGGTAAGTCGGTGTTGCTGGGCATGATGACGCGCTTCACCGAAGCCGAGATCATCGTCGTTGGGCTGATCGGCGAGCGGGGCCGCGAAGTGAAGGAATTCATTGAGCACATCCTCGGTGAAGAGGGCCTCAAGCGCTCGGTAGTGGTCGCCTCGCCCGCCGATGACGCGCCGTTGATGCGCCTGCGCGCGGCCATGTATTGCACGCGCATTGCCGAATACTTCCGCGACAAGGGCAAGAATGTCCTGTTGCTGATGGATTCGCTGACCCGTTTTGCCCAGGCTCAGCGTGAGATCGCCTTGGCGATCGGCGAGCCGCCGGCCACCCGGGGTTACCCGCCGTCGGTGTTCGCCAAGCTGCCGAAGCTGGTGGAGCGGGCGGGCAATGGCGAGCCTGGTGGCGGCTCGATCACTGCGTTCTACACGGTATTGTCGGAGGGCGACGACCAGCAGGACCCGATCGCCGACTCGGCGCGGGGGGTGCTCGACGGCCACTTCGTGTTGTCCCGGCGCTTGGCCGAAGAAGGCCACTACCCCGCGATCGACATCGAAGCGTCGATCAGCCGGGTAATGCCCCAAGTGGTCGATGCTGATCATCTGCGCCAGGCGCAAAAATTCAAGCAGTTGTGGTCGCGCCTGTCGCAGAGCCGCGACCTGATCAGCGTCGGTGCCTATGTGGCCGGTGGTGACCCGGAGACCGACCTGGCGATCGCCTTGCAGTCCCGCTTGGTGGATTTTCTGCGTCAAGGCCTGGACGAGAACGTCGGCATGGCGCAGAGCCGCGATCAGTTGGGGGCGATATTCACGCCTCCGGCGGGCGGTTGATAGATCATGGCGCTGCCTGGACGAGCCGCGCGCCTCGCGCCGGTGGTGGACATGGCCGAAGAGGCCGAGCGCAAGGCCGCCCAGCGCCTTGGGCATTTTCAGCAACTGGTGACCCAGGCGCAGGTCAAGTTGGCTGAGCTGGAGCGTTTTCGCGAGGACTACCAGCTGCAGTGGATCAACCGCGGCGGGCAGGGCGTCAATGGCAGCTGGCTGGTCAATTACCAGCGCTTTCTCGGGCAGCTGGAAACAGCCATGACCCAGCAGCGCCAGAGCCTGACCTGGCACCAGAACAACCTGAACAACGCCCGCGGCACCTGGCAGCAGGCCTATGCCCGGGTCGAGGGGTTGCGCAAGTTGGTACAGCGTTACCTGGATGAAGCGCGGCGCGCCGAAGACAAGCGCGAGCAGCGCCTGTTGGATGAGCTCTCGCAGCGCTTGCCCAGGCAGAATCACCCCTGATTTCTTATCGC
>NZ_WJRS01000047.1:0-26157 GCF_028895205.1 Pseudomonas sp. ITEM 17296
TGGGCCGCAAAGCGGCCCCCGGGTATTACTTAACAGTCACTGCTTCAGGCGCGTCACCGTGCGACAGGCTATACACATAAGCCGCCAGCAAGTGCACCTTGTCATTGCCCTGGATCTCGGCCTGTGCCGGCATCTGCCCCTGGCGACCATAACGAATGGTCTGTTGCAACTGGGCGAAGCTCGAACCGTAGATGAACGCCTGCGGGTGAGTCAGGTCAGGCGCGCCCATGGCTGGGGTACCTTTGGCTTCAGGCCCGTGGCAGGCCACGCAGTTGCCGGCGAAGATTTCCTTGCCCTTGGCCGGGTCGGCCTTGACCCC
Organism: Pseudomonas sp. ITEM 17296; assembly: GCF_028895205.1. NCBI lineage: Bacteria > Pseudomonadati > Pseudomonadota > Gammaproteobacteria > Pseudomonadales > Pseudomonadaceae > Pseudomonas > Pseudomonas sp. ITEM 17296. Next base: position 320 of record NZ_WJRS01000047.1, read on the forward strand.
TTCCGGCAAGCTGCGGCCATCCAGGTTGGTCAGCACGAACGCCGCCACATCGGCCACGCCCTGCTCGCCAATGACCTCGGCCCAAGCCGGCATCACGCCGTGGCGACCGTTCATGATCGAGGCCTTGATGGTCTCCGGCTCGCCGCCCCAGCGCCAGTCCTTGTCGGTCAGGTTGGGGAAGCCATAGGCGCCTTTGGCGTCCGAGCCGTGGCACACCGAGCAGTTGGAGGCGAACAGGCGGCTGCCCATCTTCAGGGCTTGCGGGTCCTTGGCCACTTCCTCGACCGGCATGGCCGCGTACTTGGCGAAGATCGGCCCGAACTTGGCATCGGCCTTGTCCATTTCCTTCTGCCATTCGTTGACCCCGGTCCAGCCGTTGTCGTAGCCCGGCAGGATGCCTTTCCAGTTACCCAGGCCTGGATAGAGGATCAGGTAGCCGACCGAGAACACCAGGGTGCCCACGAACAACCAGAACCACCACTTGGGCAGCGGGTTGTCGTATTCCTCGATGCCATCGAAGCTGTGGCCCATGGTCTGGTCGGTGGTGTCGGTACTCTGGCCCTTGCGGGTCGACAGCAGCAGCCAGGTAAGGCCGATCAAACTGCCGATGGTCAGTACGCTGATGTACGTACTCCAGAAGGTGGTCATTGCCCGGAACTCCTCTTGGCAGCAGGTTCCTGCCCGGCAGGGGGCAGGCGGTCGTCGACGAAGGGCAGCAGGCGCGCTTCGGCGAAATCACGGTCGCGGCGGCGGTTGAATACCCAGAGCGAGAGGCCGATGAAGGCGATCATCACCACCAGGGTGCCCAGCCCGCGGATCATGCCGATGTCTATTTCCATCGCACTCACCTCTTGTTCTTGATCGCGGTGCCGAGCACCTGCAGGTAAGCGACCAGCGCGTCCATCTCGGTCTTGCCCTTGACCGCGTCGCGGGCACCGGCGATGTCGGCGTCGGTGTACGGCACACCGAGGGTTCGCAGGGTGCGCATCTTGGTTTCGGTGTGGCTGTTGTCGACCTGCTCGGCGACCAGCCACGGGTAGGACGGCATCTTCGACTCGGGCACGACGTTGCGCGGGTTGTACAGGTGCGCGCGGTGCCAGTCGTCCGAGTAGCGGCCACCCACGCGGGCCAGGTCCGGGCCGGTACGCTTGGAGCCCCACAGGAACGGGTGGTCCCACACGCTCTCGCCGGCGACCGAGTAATGGCCGTAGCGTTCGGTCTCGGCGCGGAACGGGCGAATCATCTGCGAGTGGCAGCCGACGCAGCCTTCGCGGATGTAGATGTCGCGGCCTTCCAGTTGCAGTGCGGTGTAGGGCTTCATGCCTTCGACCGGCTTGTTGGTGACGTCCTGAAAGAACAGCGGGACGATCTGGGTCAGGCCGCCGATGCTGACGGCAAACACCATCAGCAGCGCCATCAGGCCGATGTTTTTCTCGATGACTTCATGTTTCATCAGGCGTGTCTCCTCAGGCCAGCTGGGCGTTGGCAGGGGCGGCGTCAGTGGCTGGCGCACGCACCGTGCGCCAGGTGTTCCAGGCCATCAGGAACATGCCACTGAGGAAGATCGCACCACCCACGAAGCGCACGATGAAGCCAGGGTGGCTGGCCACCAGGGTTTCGACGAACGAGTAGGTGAGCGTGCCGTCGCTGTTGACCGCGCGCCACATCAGGCCCTGGGCGATGCCGTTGACCCACATCGAGGCGATGTACAGCACAGTGCCGATGGTCGCCAGCCAGAAGTGCGCGTTGATCAGGCCGATGCTGTGCATCTGCTCTTTGCCGAACACTTTGGGGATGGTGTGGTACAGCGCGCCGATCGAGATCATCGCCACCCAACCAAGGGCGCCGGCGTGGACGTGGCCGATGGTCCAGTCGGTGTAGTGCGACAGGGCGTTGACCGTCTTGATGGCCATCATCGGGCCTTCGAAGGTGGACATGCCGTAGAACGCCAGCGATACCACGAGGAAGCGCAGGATCGGGTCGCTGCGCAACTTATGCCAAGCGCCAGAGAGGGTCATCATGCCGTTGATCATGCCGCCCCAGCTCGGTGCCAGGAGGATCAGCGACATCACCATGCCCAGCGACTGCGCCCAGTCGGGCAGCGCGGTGTAGTGCAGGTGGTGCGGGCCGGCCCAAATGTACAGGGTGATCAGTGCCCAGAAGTGCACGATCGACAGGCGATAGGAATACACCGGCCGCTCGGCCTGCTTGGGCACGTAGTAGTACATCATGCCCAGGAAGCCTGCGGTCAGGAAGAAGCCCACCGCGTTGTGGCCGTACCACCACTGGACCATGGCGTCGGTGGCGCCCGCGTAGACCGAGTATGACTTGGTCAGGCTGACCGGCAGCTCCAGGTTGTTGATGATGTGCAGCATCGCCACGGTCAGGATGAAGGCCCCGAAGAACCAGTTACCCACGTAGATATGCTTGGTATTGCGCTTCATCAGCGTGCCGAAGAACACGATGGCGTAGCAGACCCAGACAATGGTGATCAGGATGTCGATCGGCCATTCCAGCTCGGCGTATTCCTTGGAGCTGGTGTAGCCCAGCGGCAGGCTGATGGCCGCGAGCAATATCACCAGTTGCCAGCCCCAGAAGGTGAACGCGGCCAGTTTGGGTGAAAACAGGGTGGTCTGGCAGGTACGTTGCACCGAATAATACGAGGTGGCGAACAGTGCACAGCCGCCGAAGGCGAAGATCACCGCATTGGTATGCAGGGGGCGCAGGCGGCCGAAGCTGGTCCAGGGGAGGTCGAAGTTGAGGGACGGCCAGGCGAGCTGGGCGGCGATGAAGACGCCGAGCCCCATCCCGACGATTCCCCACACCACCGTCATGATGGCGAATTGGCGGACCACCTTGTAGTTGTAGGCGGTACTGCTGGTTGTGTTCATGTATGGGTTCCCATCCACGGTTATTGGCAGGCTATAGAGCGAGGCAAGCATGATTAATGGGCAAAGTGCCGGTATTGACGGGGATCAATGGGCGAAGGTCGGAAATGTCCCAGGCTTGCGCTGCGATCTTCCGCAAATTCAAGGGGATGACGGCTACAAAGGCTGTCTGATCCTGGCCCATGGTGCCGGTGCGCCGATGGACAGCGGGTTCATGGACGAGATGGCGCAAAGGCTCGCGGCGCTTGGGGTCGGGGTGATTCGCTTCGAGTTCCCGTACATGGCCGAGCGCAGGGTGAACGGCGGCAAGCGGCCGCCCAATCCGCAGAAGGTGCTGCTGGAATGCTGGCGCGAGGTGTACCGGCAGGTGCGACCTTTGGTCACAGGTAAGCTGGCCATCGGTGGCAAGTCCATGGGCGGGCGCATGGCCAGCTTGTTGGCTGACGAGCTCGAAGCGGATGCACTGGTGTGCCTGGGGTATCCGTTCTATGCCGTGGGCAAGCCGGAGAAGCCCAGGGTCGAGCACCTGGCGGGGCTCAAGACACCGACGTTGATCGTGCAGGGCGAGCGGGATGCGCTGGGTAACCGTGAGGCTGTGGCGGGGTATGCACTGTCACCGGCGATCGAGGTGAGCTGGCTGGTGGCGGGCGATCATGACCTGAAGCCGTTGAAGGCTTCGGGGTTCAGCCATGCGCAGCATTTGCAGGCGGCGGCTGAGAAGGTGGCGGGCTTTTTGTCGAAATAGTGCTGGATTCTTCGCGGGCAAGCCCGCTCCCACAGGTGTGGCACAGGACTCAAACATTGTGATGTCCCTGTGGGAGCGGGCTTGCCCGCGAAGAGGCCGGTGCAGGCCAGCGTTTAGTCGCGGTACTCGCACAGGTAGGCGGTATCCACTTTCACTTGCAGCTGGAACTTGCTGTCCGCGGCCACATTGAACTTGTCGCCAGCCTTGAAGGTTTCCCAGTTGTCGCTACCCGGCAGCTTGACGGTCAAAGCACCGGAAATCACATGCATGATTTCGCGCTTGGCCGTGCCGAACTCGTATTCGCCCGGTGCCATCACACCCACGGTGGCCGGACCTTCTTCGCCTGCGAATGCGATCGACTTGACGGTGCCGTTGAAGTACTCGTTGACCTGGAACATGGGCGACTCCTGAACAGGGGGATGAAAAAGGGCTGGCCAGTATGCCCAAGGCCTTCCCCGTCGTCATCTGCTTTCAGGTGCCATTGGCCGGCAGGCTCAAGGGCAGTAGCCGCGCGGTATTGCGCGCATCCTCCAAGGCCCGGTGCTGCTGCCCGCAAAAGTGCATGCCGGCCAGTTGCAAGGCGCCATTGAGGCCGGTCGGCCGCTGCAGGTGACGGGCTTTGGCGAAGCGCTGCTTGAGGTTGATGTGCGGCACGTTGCGCAGCAGGCTGTCGAGCCCGTGCTGTTGCCATTCCTGCAGTAATTGCTGGCGGTCGTAGTCGCCCCAGCTGACCCAGGCCTGCAACTGCCCACGATGGTGCCCCAGCCAGCGCTCGAAGCGCGCCCACACCTCAGGGAAGGGCGCAGCGCTGTCGACGCTGGCCTGGCTGATGTGCGTGAGCTCGCGGCAAAACGGCGTCAGCTGTGGCCGCCGCCGTGGCCGTACGAAACGCTGGAAGTGGTCGACTTCGCGGCCTTCGCGGGTTACCAGGCTTGCACCGATTTCAATGATTTCCATCTCTGTGACCGGCCACCCACCATCGTCGGTGGTGGCTTCCAGGTCGATCACCAACCAATGGCCCATACCAGGCTCCCTTGCAGATCCTGCTAGAGCGTAGCCAATGTCTGGCCTTACGGCACCCCCTGGCAATTTGCCGCCTGCTTTGGCACAAAGGCCGGCGACCAGCAGTTGTGCCCTGCCCGGAAAACGCCTAGCTTAGGCGCAACCAGGTACGAACCGTGATGAGTGTGCGTCTTGACCCCAGCGCCCGGCTTAAAGGCCTTGCCCATTCTGCTGATGCTGGCCGCGCTCTGGCTGGCGATACCGGGCTGGGCTGCCGACGCGATCGAAGTGAAGATCGGCGCCGCGCACTTCCCGCCTTACACCGTACGCCCCGAGCAGGGGGCCGACACCGGTCTGTTGCCGCAGTTGGTCGCAGCCCTGAACCGTGCGCAGCAGGGCTACCATTTTGTGCTGGTGCCCACCTCCATCCAGCGGCGCTTTGGCGATTTGCAGCAGGGCCGCACCGACATGGCGATCTTCGAGAACCCGCAATGGGGCTGGCAGGGCATTGCTCACCAGACCGTAGACATGGGCCTGGAGGATGCCGAGGTGTTCGTCGCCAGCCAGGCCAACGGCCGTGACCCGCGGTACTTCGATGAGCTGCGCGGCAAGCGCCTGGCGCTGTTCAACGGCTATCACTACGCCTTCGCCCGCTTCAATGCCGACCCTGACTACTTGCGTAAAGCCTTCAACGCGACCCTGACCTACTCCCACGACAGCAACCTGCTGATGGTGCAGGCTGGCCGTGCCGACATCGCCCTGGTCACCCGTTCGTACCTAAGCGACTTTCTGCAGCGCAACCCCGGCAGCCAGGCGCAACTGGTGGCATCGCAGCGTATCGACCAGGTCTATCACCACTACGCCTTGCTACGCCCGGGCGCGCCCATCGGCGAGCAGTCGTTCGCGGCCCTGATGCGTGCCCTGCGCGACAACGGGGAACTGACGCGTATCTTCCAGCCCTACCGGATCACGGTGCAGGCGCCGCGCGACTAAATTCCGCTGCAGCGGCAACGTTTTCCACGGTGAGCCTTCTTTTCATCTTCGTGAGCCAAGACCATGCCGTTCGATGCCGCTTCGCAGCCACTGTCACCGCCACGCTGGCGCACCCTCAGCGCCGATGAGGGCGATAGCTGGCTGAGCCTGACCCTTGAGGGGCGCCCGCTGATCCAGTTGCGGCTGGTACCGGGTGCGTGCCTGGAAGTGCACCTGCAAAGCCTCTGCCCAGAGCGCCCTTACCAGGCCCTGTGGGCCGCCTGCTATTGGCTGCTATCGCGTGATGTCGCCTGCCAGCGCCTGGCCTGGCACCTGCCCGAGGGCGTGCCACAGGCGCTCGCCAGCGGCCTGTTGCTGCCCGGCGAGCAGCCGGGCGTGTACCTGTGCGAGCGTGCGCTGTTCTGGCAGTTGCCCCAGCCTTGGCTCGGCGACACGGCTGCGAGTGTTTACCCGCAGCAGATGCAGATCAGCAACGGCAAGCGCCATCCGCGCCGGGCGCCCAAGCCCCGCGGCGAAGTGTACCGGCGCTTCGATGCGCGCCTGGGCAGTTGGGTGTCGCTGCGCGCACTGGAAATCGATCAGGACCTGGAGCGCTTCAGTCGCTGGCAGAACAACCCCCGGGTCGACGCGTTCTGGCAGGAAAGCGGCTCTTTACAGCAGCACCGTGAATACCTGGAAAAGCTGGAAGCCGACCCGCATACCCTCACGCTCATCGGCTGCTTCGACGATGAGCCGTTCGCCTACTTCGAGGCGTACTGGGCAAAGGAAGACCGGATTGCGCCGTTCTACTCGGCCGATGATTACGACCGCGGCATTCACATGTTGGTAGGGGAGGAGGCGCACCGTGGGCCGCACAAGGTGGCCAGCTGGTTATCGGCGCTGGTGCACTACCTGTTCCTCGATGACCCGCGCACCCAACGGGTGGTGGCCGAGCCGCGGGCGGACAACGGCAAGATGATCGGCTACATGCACGATCAGTGTTTCCATTGCGACAAAGAATTCGACTTCCCGCACAAGCGCGCGGCGCTGATGATTTTGGGGCGGGAGCGGTTTTTCGATCGGTGTACGCTGGTCTGAGAATGCTGGGGGCGAAGCGCCCCCAGCCATTTCAGCTATTCAAACCTGACGGTTGGCCGTCTTGCGGCAATGCACCAAGGCATCGCGAATCATGAAGTTGACCAAGGTCGGCGACACGCCCAGTTCCTTGGCGATGTCCTTTTGCGGCACGCCGTGCAAACGGTACATCTCGAACGCATAACGGGTGCGCTGGGGCAACTCGCTCAATGCCTCGGCGATGTCATCGAGGGCGGCGAGGTTGATGTGCGTGGCTTCGGGCGAGGCGTTCTGGATGACCACGTTCAGGCCTTCCTCTTCGCTGCCGGAATACTTCAGCTCCATCGCCTGCTTGCGGTAGTGGTCGATGGCCAGGTTGCGCACGATCTGGAACAGGTAGCTGAGCTGCGCCTTGAAGGACGAGGTGATCTGCGGGGCGGCGCTGAGCCGGAAGAATGCATCCTGCACCACGTCTTCCGCGCGTGAGCGGCAGCCGGTGATGCGCGCAGCGATCTTGACCAGAATGCTGCGATTGTCGACGAAGGCCTGGAGTAATGGTGAATCGCACTTACTTGTGGATAGTTGTTCCGCCATGGAAATCACCTTGTCACAGAGGGGAGAGGAGGCACCCAAGGTTGGGAAGCTTCCCGAGACGTGCGACAAGCTATTCAGAATGATAATGATTGTCAAATACGAAACGTAATTAGTATCTGTACGTTTCGGTTCTAAGCAAGGATTGAGACGTGTGTCGCGTGGGGGATCGCGCGCCGCCCGCGCGGCGCAAGGTCTCCCACGCGCCACACCTCTCAAGGCAAACCCCGCTAATTTCTTCCCCCGCCCATCCGTTCCCCTGTGTACATCCGGCCGCCGAGTGCTGCCCGCCTACGTGCGCGGCGCAGCCGGCCCGACTTCACCAGACACTGGCAGGAACACCCCATGACGGACGCCTTCGAACTCCCGCTCTCGCTGGTCCAGGCCCTGGCGCAACGCGCCGCGCAGACCCCGGACAAGATAGCCCTGCGCTTTCTCGCCGACGCTCCTGGCGAGCAGGCCGTGCTCAGCTACCGGGACCTGGACCGCCGCGCGCGCACCATCGCCGCCGCCCTGCAGGCCCGGGCCGGGTTCGGTGACCGTGCGGTGCTGCTGTTCCCCAGTGGCCCGGACTATGTCGCGGCGTTCTTTGGTTGCCTCTACGCTGGCGTCATCGCCGTGCCAGCGTACCCGCCGGAATCCACCCGTCACCATCACCAGGAGCGCCTGCTGTCGATCATCGACGATGCCGAACCGCGCCTGCTGCTGACCGTCGCGGCCCTGCACGACAGCTTGCAGGGCCTGGACGCGCTGGCGGCGGACAACGCCCCTGAACTGCTGGCCGTGGATGGCCTTGACCCGGGCCTCGCCGATGCCTGGCAGGCACCTGCCCTGGCCAGCGATGACATCGCCTTCCTGCAGTACACCTCGGGCTCCACCGCGCTGCCCAAGGGCGTGCAGGTCAGCCACGGCAACCTGGTGGCCAACGAGCAGTTGATCCGTCACGGTTTCGGCATCGATGTGAACCCCGACGATGTCATCGTCAGCTGGTTGCCGCTGTACCACGACATGGGGCTGATCGGCGGCTTGCTGCAGCCGATCTTCAGCGGCGTGCCGTGCGTGCTGATGTCGCCGGGCTACTTCCTCGCCCGGCCGCTGCGCTGGTTGCAGGCGATCAGCGAATACGGCGGCACCATCAGCGGTGGCCCCGACTTCGCCTACCGTTTGTGCAGCGAACGGGTCAGCGAAGCGTCCTTGGCCGGGCTCGACCTGAGCCGCTGGCGCGTGGCCTATTCCGGCTCCGAACCAATTCGCCAGGACAGCCTGGCAACCTTCGCCGACAAGTTCCAGGCCTGTGGCTTCGACCCGCAGAGCTTCTTCGCCAGCTATGGCCTGGCCGAAGCGACCCTGTTCGTCAGCGGCAGCCGCCGTGGCCAGGGCATCGGCGCCCTGGCGCTGGACGCCGAAGCCTTTGCCGCCAACCGCGCCGAAAACGGCAGCGGCAGCGTGCTGATGAGCTGTGGCTACCCGCAGCCCGGGCATGCGGTGCGCATCGTCGAGCCGCAGCGCCTCGAAGCGCTGGGCGACAACCAGGTGGGTGAAATCTGGGCCGGTGGCCCGAGCATCGCCCTGGGCTACTGGCGCAACCCCGAGGCCAGCGCGCGCACGTTCGTCGAGCGCGATGGCCAGACCTGGCTGCGCACCGGCGACCTGGGCTTCATGCGCGAGGGTGAAGTCTTTGTCACCGGGCGCTTGAAAGACATGCTCATCGTCCGCGGCCAAAACCTTTACCCGCAAGACCTGGAAAAAACCCTGGAGCGCGAAGTCGACGTGCTGCGCAAAGGCCGCGTGGCGGTGTTTGCCGTGGACCACCAGGGCGAGGAGGGCATCGGCGTGGCGGTGGAGATCAGCCGCAACGTGCAAAAAGCCCTCGAGCCCCAGGCATTGATCAAAACCCTGCGCCAGGTCATTGCCGACGCCTGCCGCCAGGCGCCGGCCGTGGTCTTGTTGCTCAACCCGGGCGCGCTGCCCAAGACTTCCAGCGGCAAGCTGCAACGCTCGGCTTGCCGCCAGCGCATGGACGATGGCAGCCTCGACTGTTACGCGCGCTTCCCGCAGGCCAGCGAGCAACCCGCAAGCGGCGCGGTGGCAGATGATCTGCAGGCCCGTATCGCCGCCGTGTGGCGCGATGTGCTCAAGGTCGAAGCCGTGGCGGCGGACGACCACTTCCTGCTGCTGGGCGGCAACTCCATTGCAGCCACCCAGGCCACCGCGCGCCTGGCGGATGAGCTGGGCATCAACCTGAGCCTGCGTACCCTGTTCGAAGCCCCGCTGTTGGGCGAGTACAGCGCTGCGGTCGCCGCGGTCCTCGCTGAGGGTGGCGCCCAAGCCCAGGCCATCACCACCCTGGCGCGCGACCAGTCGCTGCCGCAATCGCTGGCTCAGAACCGCCTGTGGCTGCTGTGGCAACTGGACCCACAATCGGCGGCCTACAACATTCCGGCCGGCCTGCGCCTGCGCGGTGAGCTGGACGTCGCCGCACTGGAGGCTGTGTTCCAGGCCCTGGTGGCGCGCCATGAATCGCTGCGCACGGTGTTCAGCGAAGTGGGTGGCCAAGCCCTGCAGCGAATTCAGGCCCAGCAGCCGTTCGGCCTGCGTCGTCTGGACCTCGAAGGCCAGGCCCCCGAGCAGGTTGCCGCGTGCCGCGAGGCAGAGGCCCAGCAGCCGTTCGACTTGTGCCAAGGCCCACTGCTGCGCGTGACCCTGGCGCGCCTGGACGATGAAGACCACCAGCTGTGGGTGACGTTGCACCACATTGTCGCCGATGGCTGGTCGCTGAACATTTTGCTCGACGAGTTCGCCAAACTGTACGCCGCCCACTGCCAGGGCCAAACGCTCACGCTGGCGCCGCTGACCCTGGGTTACGCCGACTACGGCACCTGGCAACGGCAATGGCTGGCCGACGGCGAGGCCGAACGCCAGTTGCAGTACTGGAAAGCCAAGCTGGGTGATGAACTGCCGGTGCTCGACCTGTGCACCGACCAGCCGCGCGCCAGCCAGCGTGACAAACGCGCGGCGCGCTACACCCTGAAGGTGCCGGCCAAGCTGACCGAAGCGCTCAACGCCCTGGCCCGCGAGCAGCAGGCGAGCCTGTTCATGGTGCTGCTGGCCGGCTGGCAAGCGGTGCTGCACCGCTACAGCGGCCAGGCAGACCTGCGCATCGGCGTGCCCAATGCCAACCGCCCGCGCCTGGAAACCCAGGGCCTGGTCGGCTTCTTCATCAACAGCCAGGTGCTGCGTGCGCAACTGCATGGCCGCTTGCCCTTCGAGCACCTGCTGGCCCAGGCCCGCCAGGCCACCCTTGAGGCCCAGGCCCACCAGGACCTGCCGTTCGAACAGCTGCTCGAAGCCCTGCCCGAGGCGCGCGAGCAGGGTCTGTTCCAGGTCATGTTCAACCACCAGCAGCGTGACCTTTCGGCGCTGCGCCGCTTGCCAGGTTTGCTTGCCGAAGAGTTGCCGTGGCACAGCCGCGAAGCCAAGTTCGACCTGCAGCTGCACAGTGAAGAGGACCATCAAGGCCGCCTGACCTTGGCCTTCGACTATGCCGCCGAACTGTTCGAGGCCAGCACGGTAAAACGCCTGGCCGCCCACCTGTTGGCGTTGCTGGAGCAGGTTTGCGCCCGGCCGCAGCTGGCGCTGGGCGAGGTGCAGTTGCTCGATGAACAGCACCGCGCACAGCTGCTCGGCTGGGGCCAGGCACCGGCGGCGGCGCCCCAGCGTCTGCTGGTCGAACAGCTCAACGAGCAGGCCCGGCTGACCCCGCAGCGAACCGCGCTGGCCTGGCAGGGCGGCAGCCTGGACTATGCCGAGTTGCACCAGCAAGCCAACCGCCTGGCCCATTACCTGCGTGACAAAGGCGTTGGCCCCGATACCTGCGTGGCCATCGCCGTCGAGCGTTCGCCGCAGTTGCTGGTTGGCCTGCTGGCCATCCTCAAGGCCGGTGGCGCCTACGTGCCGCTGGACGTGGACTACCCGGCCGAGCGCCTGGCCTACATGCTCGGCGACTGCAAGGCCAGCCTGCTGCTGAGCCACAGCGGCCTGCTGGGCAAGCTGCCGCAGGTCGAAGGCGTCAGCGCCATCGCCCTCGACCAGTTGCACCTGGACAGCTGGCCCAGCCATGCCCCCGGCCTGCACCTGCACGGCGACAACCTGGCCTATGTGATCTACACCTCGGGCTCCACTGGCCAGCCCAAGGGCGTGGGCAACACCCATGCGGCCCTGGCCGAACGCCTGCAGTGGATGCAGGCCACCTATGCGCTGAACGACAGCGACGTGCTGATGCAAAAAGCGCCCATCAGTTTCGACGTCTCGGTGTGGGAGTGCTTCTGGCCGCTGGTCACCGGCTGCAAGCTGGTGCTGGCAGGCCCTGGCGAACACCGCGACCCGCAGCGCATCGCTGCGCTGGTGCAAGCGCATGGCGTGACCACGCTGCACTTCGTGCCGCCGCTGTTGCAGGTGTTCGTGCAAGAGCCTCAGGCCGCCGCCTGCACCAGCCTGCGCCGGTTGTTCTCCGGCGGCGAGGCGTTGTCGGCCAACCTGCGTGACCGTGTGCTGCAACTGCTGCCCCAGGTGCAACTGCACAACCGCTATGGCCCGACCGAAACCGCGATCAACGTCACCCACTGGCACTGCCAGGCCGAAGACGGCGAGCGCTCGCCGATCGGCCGCCCGTTGGGCAACGTGCTGTGCCGCGTGCTGGACGATGAACTGGAACTCACCGCGCCCGGCGTGCCAGGTGAGCTGTACCTGGGCGGCGCAGGCTTGGCCCGAGGTTACCTGGGCCGCCCGGGCCTGACGGCCGAGCGTTTCGTGCCCCAGGCCGACGGCGACGGCCAGCGCCTGTACCGCAGTGGCGACCGTGCCCGCTGGCAAGTCCAGCTGGAAGCGCTGGAATACCTGGGGCGCCTCGACCAGCAGGTGAAGGTGCGCGGCTTCCGCGTCGAACCCGAAGAAGTGCAGGCCTGCCTGTTGGCGCAAGCGGGTGTCGAGCAGGCACTGGTGCTAATCCACAAGGACGCTGTGGGCGCGCAATTGGTCGGCTACTACAGCGGTGCGGCCGAGCCGGCTGCACTGCTGGCCGCCTTGGCCGAGCAACTGCCGGCGTACATGGTGCCGGCGCAGTTGATCCCGCTGGCACACTTGCCATTGGGTCCAAGCGGCAAAGTCGATCGCAAGGCGCTGCCCGCCCCGGTGTGGCAACAGCGCGAGCATGTCGAGCCGCAAAGTGCCGTGCAGCAGCAGGTCGCGGCGATCTGGCGTGAAGTGCTCAACCTGCCGCGTGTGGGCCTGCAGGACGACTTCTTTGCCCTGGGTGGCCACTCGCTACTTGCCACCCAGATCGTCTCGCGGACCCGTCAGGCGTGCGATGTCGAGCTGCCGCTGAAAGTGCTGTTCGACGCCAGCGAGCTGGGCGCGTTCTGTGCCGAGATCACGCGCCTGCGGGAGGCCGGCGCGCATAACCTGCAAGGCGAAATCGCCCGCGTCGACCGCCGCCAGGCCGTGCCGTTGTCGTATTCGCAACAGCGCATGTGGTTCCTCTGGCAGATGGAGCCCGCCAGCCCCGCCTACAACGTCGGCGGCATGGCCCGCTTGCGTGGCGCGCTGCACGTGGACGCATTCGAGCGGGCGCTGCAGGCGCTGATCGTGCGTCACGAAACCCTGCGCACCACGTTCCCCAGCATCGACGGCGTGGCGTACCAGTGCGTGGCCGAAGACAGCGGCGTGCACCTCGACTGGCAAGACTTCAGCACCTTGCCCGCCGAGGCCCGCCAGCAACGCCTGCAACAGCTCGCCGACGACCAGGCGCACCAGCCGTTCGACCTCGAGCGTGGCCCGCTGCTGCGCGCCTGCCTGGTCAAGGCCGAGGAGCGTGAGCATTACTTCGTCCTGACCTTGCACCACATCGTCACCGAAGGCTGGGCCATGGACATCTTCGCCCGCGAGTTGGGCGAGCTGTACGAAGCCTTTGTCGATGACCGTGAGTCGCCACTGACGCCGCTGCCAGTGCAATACCTGGACTACAGCGTGTGGCAGCGGCACTGGCTGGAAAGCGGCGAAGGCGCGCGGCAGCTGGCCTACTGGAAAGCCCGCCTGGGCGATGAGCACCCGGTCTTGGCATTGCCGTCCGATCGCCCGCGCCCAGCGGTGCAGAGCCACCGTGGCGAGTTGCACCGGTTCGAGCTCGACCCGGCGTTGGTGGCGCGCGTGCATGCGTTCAACAGCCAGCGCGGGCTGACCCTGTTCATGACCATGACGGCAACCCTGGCGGCCTTGCTGCACCGCTACAGCGGCCAGCGTGACCTGCGCATCGGCGCACCGGTGGCCAACCGCATCCGCCCGGAAAGCGAGGGGCTGATTGGCGCCTTCCTCAACACCCAGGTACTGCGCTGCGAACTGGACGGCCAGATGACCGCCGCCGAGCTGCTGGAGCAGATGCGCCAGGCCGCCATCGAAGGCCAGTCGCACCAGGACCTGCCATTCGACCAGCTGGTCGAAGCCCTGCAGCCACCGCGCAGCAGCGCCTATAACCCGCTGTTCCAAGTGATGTGCAACGTCCAGCGCTGGGCGTTCCAGCAAAGCCGCGAGCTGGTGGGCATGCAGGTCGACTACCTGGTGAACGACGCCAGCGCCACCAAGTTCGACCTGTACCTCGAAGTCACTGACCTCGATGGCCGCCTGGGCTGCTGCCTGACCTACAGCCGCGACCTGTTCGACGCGCCGCGCATTGCGCGCATGGCCGAACATTGGCAGCAGTTGCTGATCGGCCTGCTGGACGACCCACAACAGCGCCTGTGCGAGCTGCCGATGTTGAGCCCGGGCGAGCAGCAAGTGCTGGTTGGGCAATTACAAGGCGAGCAGGATTTTGCCCTCGACCAAACCTTGCACGGCCTGTTTGCCGCCCAAGCTTCGCGCACACCACAGGCCCCTGCGCTGACCTTCGCGGGCCAGCACCTGAGCTACGCCGAACTGGACCAGCAGGCCAACCGCCTGGCCCGCGCCCTGCGCGAGCGCGGTGTCGGCCCGCAGGTACGCGTCGGCCTGGCCCTGGAGCGTTCGCTGGAAATGGTCGTCAGCCTGCTGGCCATTCTCAAGGCGGGCGGTGCCTATGTGCCGCTCGACCCCGAGTACCCCCTCGACCGCTTGCGCTACATGATCGAAGACAGCCGCATCGGCCTACTGCTCAGCCAGCGCGCGCTGCTGGAAACCCTTGGCGAACTGCCAGACGGCGTGGCCCGCTGGAGCCTGGAAGACGATACTGCAGGCTTGTCCGCCTTCAGCGATGCCCCGCTGGATAACCTCAACCTGCCGCAGCACCAGGCTTACCTGATCTACACCTCCGGCTCCACCGGCAAGCCCAAGGGCGTGGTGGTCAGCCATGGTGAAATCGCCATGCATTGCCAGGCCGTGATCGAGGCCTTCGGCATGCGCAGCGACGACTGCGAACTGCACTTCTACTCGATCAACTTCGATGCGGCCAGCGAACGCCTGCTGACCCCGCTGCTGTGTGGTGCCCGCGTGGTGATCCGTGCCCAAGGCCAGTGGGGCGCTGAAGAGATCTGCCAACTGGTGCGCGAGCAACAGGTAAGCATCCTTGGCTTCACCCCAAGCTATGGCAGCCAGTTGGCCCAGTACCTGGCCGGGCAGGGCGAACAGTTGCCGGTGCGCCTGGTGATCACCGGCGGCGAGGCGCTGACCGGCGAGCACCTGCAGCGCATTCGCCAGGCGTTCACGCCGCAACAGTTCTTCAACGCCTACGGCCCGACCGAAACCGTGGTCATGCCGCTGGCCTGCCTGGCGCCACCCACGCTGCCGGCCGACCTGGGCAGTGTGCCGATCGGCCGCGTGATTGGCGCCCGCAATGCGTACATCCTCGATGAGGACCTGGCCTTGCTGCCACAAGGCGGCATCGGCGAGCTGTACATCGGCGGTGCCGGCCTGGCCCAGGGGTATCACGACCGCCCGGGGCTGAGCGCCGAGCGCTTCGTTGCCGACCCCTTCAGCACACAGGGCGGGCGTCTGTACCGCACCGGCGACCTGGTGCGCCTGGGCGTCGATGGTTTGGTCGAGTACGTTGGCCGTGCCGACCAGCAGGTGAAAATTCGCGGCTTCCGTATCGAATTGGGCGAAATCGAAAGCCGCCTGCAGGCGCATGCCGATGTCGACGAGGCGGTGGTCCTGGCCCTCGACCTGCCGGGCGGCAAACAACTGGTGGGTTACCTGGTGTGCAAGCAGGCCGGTGCCAACGGCGAGGCCCAGGCCGCGCTGCGCGACGCGGTCAAGGCCGATGCCCGCCAGCAACTGCCGGACTACATGGTGCCCGCACACCTGGTGCTGCTCGACAGCCTGCCGCTGATGGGCAACGGCAAGCTCGACCGCAAGGCGCTGCCGCTGCCGGACCTGGAGCAGGCGCACCAGCATTACCAGGCCCCAGGCAACGAAGTGGAAGCGCAGCTGGCGCAGATCTGGCGCGACGTGCTCAACGTTGCCCGCGTTGGCGTGCAGGACAACTTCTTCGAACTCGGTGGCGACTCGATCCTCTCGATTCAGGTGGTCAGCCGGGCCCGTCAGTTGGGCCTGCAGTTCACCCCGCGTGACCTGTTCCAGCACCAGACCATCCAGACCCTGGCCACGGTGGTCAGCCTGAGCGCCGCGCCAAGCGGTATCGAGCAGGGCCTGCGCGAGGGGCAAACCGGGCTGACGCCAATCCAGCATTGGTTCTTCGACAGCGAAGTGGCCCAGCCACAGCACTGGAACCAGGCCGTACTGTTGGCAGCGCGCCAGCCTTTGGACAGCGCGGCACTGGAGCAGGCCCTGGCTGCACTGGTGCAGCACCACGACAGCCTGCGCCTGCGTTTCCGCCAGGCCAATGGTCGCTGGCAGGCCGAGTACGCCCAGCCTGCGCTTCAGCAACTGCTGTGGGCGGCCACGGTTGCCGACTTCGATGAGTGCCAGGCGTTGTACACCGACCTGCAGCGCAGCCTCGACTTGGAGCAAGGCCCGCTGCTGCGCGCCTTGCTGGTAACAGACGGGCAGGGCAGCCAACGCCTGCTCCTGGCGATTCACCACCTGGTGGTCGATGGCGTGTCCTGGCGCGTGCTGCTCGAAGACTTGCAGGCGCTGTACCGTGGCCAGCCGTTGGCGGCCAAGACCCACACCCTGGGCGACTGGGCGGCACGCCTGGCCAGCTACGCCGGCAGCGACTCGCTGCGCGACGAGCTGGACTGGTGGCACGCCCAGCTCGGCACTGTGCGCCACGAACTGCCGTGTGATCACCCGCAGGGTGGCAACCTGCACCGCCACGCCCGCACCTTGGCCATCGGCCTCGATGCCGAGCAGACCCGCCAGTTGCTGCAACAGGCCCCCGCGGCCTACCACACCCAGGTCAACGACCTGCTGCTGACAGCCCTGGCCCGCGCCTTGTGCCGGTGGAGCGGTGACAGCCAAGTGCTGGTACAGCTCGAAGGCCACGGCCGCGACGGGTTGTTTGAAGACATGGACCTGACCCGCAGCGTCGGCTGGTTCACCAACGCCTACCCGCTGAGCCTTTGCCCGGTGCTGGGTGATGACGATGCTGCGCGCGCCAGCTCGATCAAACGGGTCAAGGAGCAACTGCGTCAGGTGCCGCACAAAGGGCAGGGTTATGGCGTGCTGCGCTACCTGGCCGACGCGGCCGGGCGCGAGCGCATGGCCGCACTGCCGCAGGCCCGCATCACCTTCAACTACCTGGGGCAGTTCGACCAGCAGTTTGACACTGATGCGCTGTTCCAGCCGCTGGACGCACCGGCGGGCCTGGCCCATGACCTGGAGGCGCCGCTGCCCAACTGGCTGAGTGTCGACGGCCAGGTCTATGCCGGTGCCCTGCAATTGCGCTGGACCTACAGCACCGAGCGCTACGACGAGCAGACCATCGCCACCCTGGCCGAAGGCTACCGCCAGGAGCTGCTGGCACTGGTCGGCCACTGCCTGGCCGACGGCAACGGCAGCTTCACGCCGTCCGACTTCCCGTTGGCGCACCTGACGCAGGAGCAGATCGACAACTTGCCGGTCGCTGCCGCCGAGATCGACGATGTCTACCCGCTGACGCCGATGCAGGAAGGCATGCTGCTGCACACCCTGCTGGAGCCAGGCACCGGCATTTACTACATGCAGGACCGATACCGCATCAACAGCGCGCTCGACGCCGAACGCTTCGCCCAAGCTTGGCAGGCGGTGGTGGCGCGCCATGAGGCCCTGCGGGCGTCGTTCAGTTGGAACGCCGGCGAGGCGATGCTGCAGATCATCCACAAACCCGGCAAGACGGCAGTGGATTATCAAGACTGGCGCGGCCTCGACGACGGTGCCCAGGAAGCCCGCCTGCAAGCCCTGCACAAACAGGAGCGCGAGGCCGGTTTCGACCTGCTGCGTGAAGCGCCGTTCCACCTGCGCCTGGTGCGCGTCGCCGATGAACGCTACTGGTTCATGATGAGCAACCACCACATCCTGATTGATGCCTGGTGCCGCTCGTTGCTGATGAACGACTTCTTCGAGGTTTACCAGGCCCTTGGCGAAGGCCGCCCGGCCCAGTTGCCGGTGCCGCCACGCTACCGTGACTACATCGGCTGGCTGCAACGCCAGGACCTGAACGAAGCGCGCCAGTGGTGGCAGGCCAACCTGGCCGGCTTCGAACGGGCCACGGCGATCCCCAGCGACCGCCCGTTGCGCCACGACCACGCCGGTGACGGCATGATCGTCGGCGACTGCTACACCCGCTTGGACGTCACTGACGGTGTTCGCTTGCGCGAACTGGCCCAGGCCCATCAGCTGACCATCAACACCTTCGCCCAGGCGGCCTGGGCCCTGGTGCTGGCGCGCTACAGCGGCGAGCGCGACGTGGCCTTCGGCGTCACCGTGGCCGGGCGCCCGGTGAGCATGCCGCAGATGCAGCGCACCGTTGGCCTGTTCATCAACAGCATCGCCTTGCGCGTGCAACTGCCCGCCGCCGGCGAGCGCTGCAGCGTGCGCCAGTGGCTGCAAGGCGTGCTCGAACACAATATGGAAGTGCGCGAGTACGAGTACCTGCCGCTGGTGGCGATCCAGGAATGCAGCGAACTGCCCAAGGGCCAGCCGCTGTTCAACAGCCTGTTCGTGTTCGAGAACGCGCCGGTGGAAACCGCGGTGCTGGACCACGCTCAGCACCTCAACGCCAGCTCCGACTCGGGCCGCACCCACACCAACTTCCCGTTGACGGCGGTGTGCTACCCGGGGGATGACCTGGGCCTGCACCTGTCGTTCGACCAACGTTACTTCGACACTTCGACCGTCGAACGCCTGCTGGCCGAGTTCAAGCGCCTGCTGTTGGCGCTGGTGCAGGGCTTCGAGGGCGAGGTAAGCGACTTGCCGCTGCTGGGTGCCGAAGAGCAACGCTTCCTGATCGAAGACTGCAACCGCACCGAGCACGGCTACGCGCTGCAACAGAGCTATGTCGAGCAGTTCGAGGCGCAGGTCGCCGCGCACCCAGAACGCACGGTGGCGCGTTGCCTGGACGCGTCCTTTGACTACGCGGGCCTGAACCTTGCGGCCAACCGCCTGGGCCATGCCCTGATCGGCGCAGGCGTAACCGTCGATCAGCCGGTTGCGCTGTTGGCCGAGCGCGGTTTGCCATTGCTGGGGATGATCGTCGGCAGCTTCAAGGCCGGTGCCGGCTACCTGCCGCTGGACCCCGGCCTGCCCGCCGCGCGCCTGCAGCGCATCGTCGCGCTCAGCCGCACACCGGTGCTGGTATGCAGCGCGGCCTGTGCCGAGCAGGGGCGGCAGTTGCTGGACGCACTGGAGGGTGTGGCGCGGCCGCAATTGTTGGTGTGGGAAGACATCCAGGCCAGCAACATCGCCAGCCACAACCCGGGTATTCATAGCGGGCCCGACAACCTCGCGTATGTCATCTACACCTCGGGCTCCACCGGTTTGCCCAAAGGGGTGATGGTCGAGCAGCGCGGCATGCTCAACAACCAGCTCAGCAAGGTGCCTTACCTGGCCCTAAGCGAGCAGGACGTAATTGCCCAGACCGCTTCGCAGAGCTTCGATATCTCGGTCTGGCAGTTCCTGGCCGCACCGTTGTTCGGCGCCAGGCTGGAGATCGTGCCCAATGCCATCGCCCATGATCCGCAAGGCCTGCTGGCGCATGTGCAGGCTACCGGCATCACCGTGCTGGAAAGCGTGCCGTCGCTGATCCAGGGCATGCTGGCCAACGATCACCAGGCCCTCAACGGCCTGCGCTGGATGCTGCCGACCGGCGAGGCGATGCCGCCAGAACTGGCCGCGCAATGGCTGCAGCGTTACCCAGGCATTGGCCTGGTCAATGCCTACGGCCCGGCGGAGTGCTCGGACGATGTGGCGTTCTTCCGTGTCGATGTCGAGTCCACGCGCGGCAGTTACCTGCCGATTGGTACCCCGACCGACAACAACCGCCTGTACCTGTTCGGCGAGGACCAGGCACTGGTGCCGTTGGGCGCGGTTGGCGAGCTGTGCGTTGCCGGTACCGGCGTTGGTCGTGGCTATGTTGGCGACCCCGTGCGTACCGCCCTGGCCTTTATCCCGCACCCCCATGGCGCGCCGGGTGAACGCCTGTACCGTACCGGCGACCTGGCGCGCCAGCGCCTGGACGGGGTGCTGGAGTATGTGGGCCGCATCGATCACCAGGTGAAGATTCGCGGGTACCGCATCGAACTGGGTGAGATTGAAGCGCGCCTGCATGAACAGGCCGAAATCCGTGATGCCGCGGTGGGCGTGCAGGAAGGCGCCAACGGCAAGCACCTGGTCGGCTACCTGGTGGCCCATCAGGGCGTAACCCCTGATGCGGCGTTGCTCGAACAGATCAAGCAGCGCCTGCGCGCGGCATTGCCGGAGTACATGGTGCCGCTGCATTGGGGTTGGTTCGACAGCCTGCCGCACAACGCCAACGGCAAGCTCGACCGCAAGTCACTGCCGGCCATCGACATCGGCAGCCAGCACAGCCAGGCCTACCTGGCGCCGCGCAACGAGCTGGAAACGGTGTTGGCCGGTATCTGGGCCGATGTGCTCAAGGCCGAACGGGTGGGGGTACACGACAACTTCTTCGAGTTGGGCGGGCATTCGCTGCTGGCCACGCAGATCGCTTCGCGGGTGCAGAAGCAGTTGCAGTTGGATGTGCCGCTGCGGGCGATGTTCGAGTGCAGCACGGTGGAGGAACTGGCGGTGTATGTGGAGGGGTTGCAGGGGCGTGTGCTGGATGACGACAAGGTCGACCGGCTGAGTGACCTGATGGCGGAGCTTGAGGGGCTGTAAAAAGTTGAGGGGCGCTTTGCGCCCCTTCGCGGGCATGCCAAGTCTCCCCACCCAGAAACCTCAGCTACTACATCGCGGCATTGATAAACGCCTCATCGAGCGTGGCTGCGTTGTGGCGATTCAAAAATTGATCGCCATTGTCGAAGGCTTCGAGCCGGTGATGGGCAAGCATGTAAAAACGGTGGCAGTTCTCTGAGATTTCTTGAGTGTAGTGTGAGGAAACCAGCACACTTGCGCCTTCCTCGCAGGCGTGCTTGATGCCGAGCCAAATATAATGTCGGAACTCAGGGTCCACCCCTGCAGTGGGCTCGTCGAGGATGATCAAGTCACTGCCCATCAGCAGAAGCGTCAGCGTGAAAAAACTGCGAATCTCACCATAGCTGCACGTGGCGGCTTTCTTTTCCGATATATCCGCATAGCGTTTGGACAATGAGGGTGACCAGTGGGCTAGGCGGGAAAAAACTTCGCGCTGGCTGAGCGCATGGTTTGAATTTAGGCAACTGATGATGCTGAAAATCTCACGCATACGAAGTAAAGGAGGTGGTGTCAGGATCTGCGTCAAGTAAACTTGGCGCTCGGCGCGGTTGATAATCGTCCCGTGGCTGGGTTTTCTCATTTTACAGATCAGATCAAATAGTGTTGTTTTTCCGGCACCATTAATGCCGAGGACGCCAACGAGTTCGCCTTTTTTTACCGTGAGTGATAAGTTCTCCATGAGTGTCTTGCGGTTGTATTGGTATTTTAAGTTATCGATAGATAATAGGTTCATTTAATATCTGCTCCAGACAGGCTGGGTTCTGAAGAATCTTCCCGTGAGGTAGATGCCAAGCGTTGAGGCGCTAAACGCTGAGAGAAAACTGATAGGCAGTGAGACGTCGCCCAGGAAGATTTGGGTGCTTAAATACAATGGGCTGAGCAGTGTCACTGCGTGAGGAGTGCTGTGTTGAGCTGCACCTAAATAGCCGGAAAGCAGCATGAGAAATGACATGAGCGAGAATAGGGTGCTGGCAGTGCTGAATTTAATCGGCAGTGCAATGATCACCAGGCCAATGCAGGTAAACATAAGATAGCTGGTATAGAAACATGCTGTAAGGTAAAAGAACTCGTTGGCCGAATAAGGACCGTACAAGGGTTTGGCGACGATGTAGAAAAGCGAGGAGTAGACGAAGCTGAGTAATGAATAGCTTAGGGTGTGTGAGGCGAGGAAGAGCCTGATTGCGTTCCGTTGATAAATAAAGGATCGGAGAAACCCACTTTCCCTTCTTCCTATTAAGTAAAAACTGAATCCAAAAAAGGCGACGCTTGCAGAAATATATGAGTAAAACCACGCGGCTGAGGCTAGAAAGTTTTCTTCTAAAGGGGGGAGTGCTCGGTTGTTTTGAGTTGCGAAAATGAACATCACCAATGGTGCAATAGCTGTCCATAGAAGTGCAGTGGGTTCTCTCAGGTTTTCGAGGGTGAGGGTTTTTGTAAGCTTAAATATACTTGCCGCAGTGGAAGTGATGTGCTGGGCTGAGTGGGTCATGGGAAGGGTACCATTTCTATTAAACGATTTTTAATAATTTGATCAAGGAAGGGGGCGGAGTAGGTGTTCTCAAGATTGAAGTTGCTGGCATTGTTCATGTGGAGGAATAGTTTGGGTGAAAGGTACTTGCAAAAGTAGAGGGTCGGCCCTTTTGTTGGTAGTGAGGCTAAATAAAAATAGCCATTGATTTCGAGGCGGCGTACAGCAGGGAGCAAGCTGCTAAGGCTCAGTGTGTCGGGTTGTATTTTGTGATGTTGGAGAGCTGCCAGTTTGGTGGGGGAAGAGGTCTTGCCAAATGTCTCATATCGATTGCACTCTAGAAAGTGCTTGATGTAAGGATCTAAGGTTTCAGTCTTGCCGATGTTTGCCTGGTCGAATGACAGCATGAAGCGAAAGGTCTGCCATAATTCAACAATCGACTTTTCGAGTGCTTTGTCTAGCGATTCCGCATACGCCATGCCAGCGCAATATTTGACTTTAGCGTTGTCATTTTGATTTCCGTAAGACAGAAAAATGCAGCTACCGGGGAAGCGCTTATCAGTTAGATCGAGTACGCAGATTTCCCCCGTTTTACACAGCTCCTTAAAAAGCGACAAACAAGAGCGCCCAATAAGCATGGCGCAGGATTCGTCATGTCCGATTTTCTCAGTGCAGGTGTTGGTTAACCAGAATCGGAGCAGAAACTGGCGTTCCATAGCCTCTTTAAGGGCGCCAAGAAGTGCGCGCTCTACACTAATATGTGCGCTGCAGCCGCAGGTGTCCCTCATGGGGTAAAAGTGATTGTCGATGGGATTTAGGCACGCTGATATTGAGATGCATGCGGTCGGTACTTTGCAGCGTGTAAAGTCAACGATCCTATAAACATTTGTACGATCAAAGACATGTGAAGCCAAGTCTGCCCTCGTTCGGTGGTTTTTTGTCTGGGAGAATGCTTTGATAAAATCGTCGTATTCTTGAGATGTCAATCCGTCATCGAGCGTACCAGTGTCGTGCACCGGTACGTCCAAATAGAAATGCTTGCGTTCGAAATGCTCACCTAAGGCGCTTGATGCTATGTCAGTGGTCCAGCCGCTGCTGGAGCCGAATGTTTGCCAGCGGCTACCGCATTCGATGCTGTGCGGGAAGTGGAGGGTCGCGCTGGGTCGGAGTAATTTAAAATCAGCAAAGGTAGGGTTGTGGATCTCGTTATACGTATTCATGGGTCAACCAATTAGTTGGATGCATGCAGGTAAAAAGAGGGTGGGATTTAAGTTTAAGTACTTTGATACTTGATGGTCGGTGAAGCCTGACCAAGGCCTACTGCCAAGCTTTAGCTCCTTACAACGCAGATCTGTGAGCATGTACATTGAACCCACCTCCATGAGCGCTAAGCGATACCCTCTGTAGCGATACTTGAACAGCGCCTTGGGTAAGTAAATGAAGTAAATCAGCGCCAGCGAGGGCGAGCCCATGTCGGCAGTCATCGGTAGAATTGCACGCGCGAGTGGCTTTGAATTGAGGTCGGGTGTATGCACTTCAAAGGATCTTGATGAGGGAAGTAAGTGCAGTGCGCTCTGCTCGGATGGCCATTGTTGAATGGTGTTATTTAAGTTGATGCAAAAAACCTCAATAGGGTAAAGTGCTCCGCCACTTGGGTAGCCTCGCTTGCCCGTGGTACTGTCCTTTTCAAGTAAGGGCGCGAGGAGTGTTCGGACAGTATCAAAGTGGAGTGGGCGTTCATTAAATCGTTCGCAGGAGCTGTTTCTCTTCAGAGGATGGGACGAGGGGAGTCCTGTAAGTTCGATATTTCCTTGTCCGTTTTCGCAGGCGAGGATATTGAGCTGAAGTTCATTGCCGGTCAGTTTTTCTAGCGCGCTGGGTGGTAGTTGATGGAGGGTGCTCAAGTGGTGGGTGGTCTTGTGGATTACGTAATTGCCTTTGGCGTGGAATGCTAAGGTTTCATCCAGTACGCTGGGGGAGGTGTATTTCAGGTAGTGGTCGTGGGTAATACTCATGGTTTGTCTCCTAGGCATTGGCAGAGTGGCCAGTGAATGCTGCAGTCCTCAGTGTATGTGCCGTTGTCCAAGTTAAGGGTTCTTGAGAGTAATGTTTGATCTTGCGTGATCTTGGATATAGGGGCCTGCGTCAGTTTGTTTGCGAAGGAAATGATGGCTCCGAGAATTAAGGTGTTTTGAAACTCGTCAGTCTCTGTTCTGGGAAGGTCAAGATTGTTAGCGCAACAGAACGTCAAAATTTTGCTCCAGTAGTGCTGGCTGGTCCTTTTTGACTCGTAATGAGCGATACGATCGAGCGTACAGTAGGCGCAAGGATTCCCAATCGTTGGTATGTGAGGCTCGGTCAAGTGGAAATGATTTCCACTGACAAAGCCAACGCTAATTGCGCATTCTGGATTCTGTTTTAGTAGTTCGGTATAGGTGTTTCTAAGCGATTGAGGGCAAAGTTTTAAACAGGCGAGCACGTATAGGGTGGGTGAGTCCGAATGAGGTAGGTCGTTGGTTGGGAGATCTTTGAATTGTATATTTCTTTCGTTTGTTTTCTCCAGGTGGAGCTTCAGGTTATCTGATATGTTTAGGTCGTGATATATTATTGTGTTTTTAATGTGGGGTGTTTCTGCTTTTTCGCTAATAATTAGTAGCGATTCCAGGAATTGAATGGCGGTGTCGGGATGAAGGTTTTCATCGCGAAGTAGTTGTTGTAATGCGTCGTAGTGAATGTATTTTGATCGAATTTTTTCGATACGTTTCAGCGCATTTGTAATGTTAGGTTCAGTGATTTTCGTAAAGCCCGTGGCAGAGAAGACCATAGGCTCAGTGTCAAAGTTGAGGATTTCGTAGTTGTAAATTCTCAGCGTATTCATAGTTGTCGCCTGGGCAGGGGCGGGCGCTCTCGATAAATCATCAAGAGCGCCGCCTTTTAGTTAGTGGCTAGCGTTCTCGCTATTGTCTGCCGCGTTGCCGCCGCTACCTCCTGAACCACCGCTGCCACCACTACATCCACCGCCACCTCCACAACCGCCACTACCGCCACACCCGCCGGCACCCCCTGAACCACCGAAAAATGTCGCTTCCATTTCGCAGTTTGCATCAGGAGCTAGTTCCAACAGGTTGATGCCGTATTGAATTTCCATTGATATATCCTCGATTGTTTTTGTTGTCGCCCCGATTGCCAGGGCACGTAGAGGATTAGATTTGGATTTGCATAATGTCAATGATTTGTGGGTTTTAGGGTCGCAGGCGCTGTTGCCTGCTTTGTTTGCCAGAATAGCTTTGTGTAAGAGTGTTCTTTAAGGATATTCCTGCAAAGGGTTAGCGTTGCAGTTATTTGGTTTTCGTTTCTCGAATCATAGTCGGAATTTTCTGATTCCTGTGTCTGATGGTTCTGATCGCAATTAAGGATGTTTCCTAGATTGGTTTGATTTTTATATTTTGGCACTGGTGTTGCTGGCTCTGTGTTCAGTTGCAAATGAGTAAGTTGTAGTGTTTCATTATATTTCCATGTGGCTGTTTTCAACTATGCAAGCTGACGTACGAAAGAGAAGTAGTACTAAAGTCGAAAGGGCTTATGTGCATGAAGTAGGTAGGGGTAATGCTCTTCGATCATGGCGGGCACGGCGCCGGAACTGGCGGTGTATGTGGAGGGGTTGCAGGGGCGTGTGCTGGATGACGACAAGGTCGACCGGCTGAGTGACCTGATGGCGGAGCTTGAGGGGCTGTAGGGTTAGGGTTTCGCCTTGGGTTTTGCG
>NZ_WJRS01000048.1:0-22012 GCF_028895205.1 Pseudomonas sp. ITEM 17296
TGAAATCACCGTAGATCTTTGGTGTTTGCACTGGCCTCTTCGCAGCGCAAGGCTGCTCCTACCTGTTTGGGGTTGAGGCCTGAATAGAGGCAAGCAAGAAAAAGCCCCGCCAGTTTGCACTGGCGGGGCTTTTTCATTCAGCCTTGGCTATCAGCCGTGATGAGGTTTGTGCTCATCAGCGGTTTCCAGGGCAGTTTCCTGCGTCGATGCAGCAGCTTCCTGCGCGGCTTTAGCCGCAGCCTCGGCTTCACGCTTGCGGCGACGCACTTCACGTGGGTCGTTAGGCGCGCGGCCGTTTGCCAGCATCACAGTGGCGGTTTCGACCGCCGCAGGTGCTTCGACCGGTGCAGGCTCTACCGCAACTGGAGCAGGCTCAACGACCACTTCAGGCTGGGCTTCGGCAACCGGAGCAGGTGCTTCGATGACCGGTGCTTGTTCGATGAAGGCTGGGGCCTTTTCGATTTCACCGGCTTCGACCGCTGCAGCTTCCGCTGGGGCTTCGGCAACCACTGCAGGTTCGGCCGCAGGGGCTTCTTCCACGACCGGCTGTGGCGCAACTTCAACCACAGGTTCGGCAGTCGCTTCCACCACTACGGGTTCGCTGACAGGTTGTTCGACCACCGGAGCAATGGTGACTTCCTCGGCCTGTGCAACGGCTTCGAGCTGCTCGGCGGGCTTGGCGACTTCGCGGGTGTCGGTTTCGGCGACTTCAGCGGTGGCGCGCTCGGCCTGCTGATTGGCTTGGGCTTCGGCATCGGCACTGATGCTGCTGCTGGCAACAGCCGCGGTCACAGCCAGGCCGGCAGCCAGTTCGGCACCCAGCTCGCTGGCCTGGTGCTGTTGTGGCTGCTCTTCGCTGCCGTCGTCTTCGCTACCTTCGATCAGCTCACCGTTGGCATTGCGTTGACGCTCGCGACGGTTGCTGCGACGACGCTGACCGCGGGAACGGCGGCGCGGACGCTCGCCATCGGCGCCTTCCTGCTCGTCTTGCAGCAGCTCTTCGTTCGGCAGTTGCTCTTCGGCAAGCTCTGCAGCCTGCTCGGTGGCTTCTTCGCTGGCACGTGGCTGGCGCTCTTCACGCGGTGGGCGTGGGGCACGCTCTTCACGTGGTGCGCGTTCTTCGCGAGGTGCGCGTTCTTCACGCGGGGCACGCTCTTCACGCGGAGCACGTTCTTCACGTGGTGCGCGCTCTTCGCGAGGGGCACGTTCTTCACGCGGTGCACGCTCTTCGCGAGGGGCGCGTTCTTCACGGGCTACACGCTCTTCACGTGGCTGGCGCTCTTCACGGGCAGCGGGTGCCGGCGTGGCTTCCAGCGGCTCGCGCAGTTCGCGTACCGGGCGTTCTTCGCGGTTGCCACGACGGTCTTCGCGAGGCTGACGTGGTTGGCGCTCTTCGCGCGGTGCACGCTCTTCACGCGGGGCACGTTCTTCACGTGGCGCGCGTTCTTCGCGAGGCTGACGCTCTTCGCGTGGGGCGCGCTCGGCACGCTCTTCGCGTGGCTTGCGCTCTTCATCGCGGCGGCCGTTACGGTTGCGGGTCTGCTGGCGGCCGTTGCGACGCTCTTCGTTGCGTGGGGTGCGTTCAGCAGCTGGTTTTTCGGCTGTGACGGCCGGTGCGGCGACCGGTTCGTCCTTGCCGGCGAACAGGCTCACCAGCGACTTGACCAGGCCTTTGAACAGGCTTGGCTCTGGGGCGCTTGGCGCTGGGGCTACCGGTGCGGCAGGCTGCTGCGGCTCTTCGACAGTGCTCGGCACTGGCGCGTTGGCGCGGGCCGGGGCAGTCTTCACCGCAGCTTCCTGGCGAACCAGG
Organism: Pseudomonas sp. ITEM 17296; assembly: GCF_028895205.1. NCBI lineage: Bacteria > Pseudomonadati > Pseudomonadota > Gammaproteobacteria > Pseudomonadales > Pseudomonadaceae > Pseudomonas > Pseudomonas sp. ITEM 17296. Next base: position 1,811 of record NZ_WJRS01000048.1, read on the forward strand.
GTGCGGGTGGCGGTCGGCTGCGGCGCTTCTTCGGTTTCGGTGGCGGCGATCTCGTAGCTGGACAGGTTGTTCAGCACTTCAGGGTTGTCGTCGCGCAGGCGCTGGACTTCGAAGTGCGGGGTTTCCAGGTGATCGTTCGGCAGGATGATGATGCGTGCACGGGTGCGCAGTTCGATCTTGGTGATCGAGTTGCGTTTCTCGTTCAGCAGGAAAGCAGCGACCGGGATCGGCACCTGGGCGCGCACTTCGGCAGTGCGGTCCTTCAGCGCTTCTTCCTCGATCAGGCGCAGGATGGCCAGCGACAGCGACTCGACGTCACGGATGATGCCGGTACCCGAGCAGCGTGGGCAGACGATGCCGCTGCTTTCGCCCAGTGATGGGCGCAGGCGCTGACGGGACATTTCCAGCAGGCCGAAGCGCGAGATGCGGCCAACCTGAACGCGGGCGCGGTCGGCCTCAAGGCACTCACGCACACGCTCTTCGACGGCGCGCTGGTTCTTGGCCGGGGTCATGTCGATGAAGTCGATGACGATCAGGCCGCCGATATCACGCAGACGCAGTTGGCGGGCGATTTCTTCGGCCGCTTCCAGGTTGGTCTGCAGGGCGGTTTCCTCGATGTCGCTGCCTTTGGTGGCGCGCGCCGAGTTGATGTCGATGGAGACCAGGGCCTCGGTCGGGTCGATCACGATCGAACCGCCGGACGGCAGGTCGACGACGCGCTGGAAGGCGGTCTCGATCTGGCTTTCGATCTGGAAGCGGTTGAACAGCGGGACGCTGTCTTCGTACAGCTTGACCTTGCTGGCGTACTGCGGCATCACCTGGCGGATGAAGGTCAGGGCTTCTTCCTGGGCGTCCATGCTGTCGATCAGCACTTCGCCGATGTCCTGGCGCAGGTAGTCGCGGATGGCGCGGATGATGACGTTGCTTTCCTGGTAGATCAGGAATGGCGCGGCGCGGTCAAGGGAGGCTTCCTTGATGGCGGTCCACAGCTGCAGCAGGTAGTCGAGGTCCCATTGCATTTCTTCGCTGCTGCGGCCAAGGCCGGCAGTGCGCACGATCAGGCCCATGTCGCCCGGCACGGTCAGGCCGTTCAGGGCTTCGCGCAGCTCGTTGCGCTCTTCGCCTTCGATGCGGCGGGAGATGCCGCCAGCGCGTGGGTTGTTGGGCATCAGCACCAGGTAGCGGCCGGCCAGGCTGATGAAGGTGGTGAGGGCGGCGCCTTTGTTGCCGCGCTCTTCCTTCTCGACCTGGACGATGACTTCCTGGCCTTCGCTGAGGACGTCCTTGATGTTGACGCGGCCTTCGGGGGCCTTCTTGAAGTACTCGCGGGAGATTTCTTTCAGCGGCAGGAAGCCGTGACGTTCGGAGCCGAAGTCGACGAAGGCGGCTTCGAGGCTAGGTTCGATGCGGGTGATCTTGCCTTTGTAGATGTTGGCCTTTTTCTGCTCACGGGCGCCGGACTCGATGTCCAGGTCGTAGAGGCGTTGGCCGTCCACCAGGGCTACACGCAACTCTTCGGGTTGAGTTGCGTTAATCAGCATTCTTTTCATGTTGTACCGTCGGTTTCCGGGCTGCCGGAAACGGCGTTCGGCACACACGACGTCTCATGGTCGGTGCCAAGGTGCGCAAAGGGTGGCGGGCCACCCCCGTGTCGAGCGACGTTCGGCACCAGCCGGTTGCCCAGCCTGCCGTTGTCACGACGACGCGTCCTGTTTGCTGCGGTGCCTACCAGGCCCTTGTGGCTTTCGAATAGGTATCCGAATCAACCCAGCGGGCCAAGTGCACTCAGTCAGGAGGAGGAATCAACCTTCAGCCGTGGACGCCCGGAGGCATCTGTTTCAGGACCTTATCCGCTCGCCGCCCATGTCAGTGGGCCGGTGGCCGGACGCGGTGCTACACGGTCCGAGGGCTGTGCATCTCCACCCTGCACGTATCCCTGATAATTCGGGTGCTGCCGCGCGCTGAATCCGCAACGGGTTGCATTTTTCGCCAGCGCGGGTTCCGCGCTGGCGCCATTCATGTCCAAGGCAGGTATTTCCGAAGCATTCGCCGTGCGTTGCGTGGAAGCGACGAGGCGGGCAGAGGTGCAGCGAAAAGAATCGGGTAAGCAGGTGAAACACCGCACTTGTCGTTTTTTTTCGGTCTTCTCTACACAGCGCTGGTGGCGATTCCAGGCAATTCGGTAAACTGGCGAAAACCCCGTAGGACGGCCTCGCGTCCTGGAGAATTGCGAAGGTCAGGGACCGGCGAAGAGCCTGGTGCCGCTGGCCTGCCGCTTTTGGCGGCGTTCGCGACTATAGCAGCAATGATTAAGTGCTTCAATTCCATAAAAAATTGTTATGATCCCTTGATGACGACCAATACCCCTCCGACTTCCGGCGTTCAGCTGATCGAAGTCGCGCCGGAGCTTGCCGGCCAACGCATCGACAATTTCCTCATCACGGCCCTCAAGGGCGTGCCCAAGACGCTTGTCTACCGCATCCTGCGTAAGGGTGAAGTGCGGGTCAACAAGGGGCGCGTCAAGCCTGAGTACAAGATTCAGGCCGGCGATATCGTGCGGGTGCCGCCCGTCCGCTTGCCCGAGCGTGATGCGCCTGCGCCGGTGGCGCAAGGCCTGTTGCAGCGCCTGGAAGCGGCGATTGTCTATGAAGACAAAGCGCTGATCGTGATGAACAAGCCGGCCGGTATCGCCGTGCATGGCGGCAGTGGCCTGAGCTTCGGTGTGATCGAGGCGCTGCGCCAACTGCGCCCGGACGCCAAGGAACTTGAACTGGTGCACCGCCTGGACCGCGACACGTCCGGCCTGCTGATGATCGCCAAGAAGCGCAGCATGCTGCGCCACCTGCATGCCGCGTTGCGCGGCGACGGTGTCGACAAGCGCTACATGGCCTTGGTGCGCGGCCATTGGCCGACCGCCAAGAAGCAGGTCAACGCACCGTTGCTCAAGAGCAACTTGCGTTCTGGCGAGCGTATGGTCGAGGTCAATGACGAGGGCAAGGAAGCGCTGACCCTGTTCCGCGTGCTGCGCCGTTTTGGCGAGTTCGCGACCATTGTCGAGGCGCGCCCGATCACCGGTCGTACTCACCAGATTCGTGTGCACACCTTGCATGCTGGGCACATGATCGCAGGCGACAGCAAGTACGGCGATGAAGACTTCAGCCGCGAAATCCGCGAGCTGGGCGGCAAGCGCTTGTTCCTGCATGCCTACGCCCTGACTGTGCCGCTGCCTGATGGCGGTGAGCTCAAGCTCGAGGCGCCGGTGGATGAGGTGTGGGCTAAGACGGTTGAGCGTTTGAGTGCGTCCTGATCAATGAAAAAGCCGTATGAACTGCTGATTTTCGACTGGGATGGCACCCTGGCCGATTCCATTGGCCGCATCGTCGAGGCCATGAATGCCGCCGCTGAGCGTGCCGGTGAGGCGCCAAGCCACGAAGAGGCGGTCAAGGGCATCATCGGCCTGGCCCTGGGTGAGGCGATCCATACCCTGTACCCGCACCTGACGCCGGCAGCGCTCGAGCGCTTCCGGCAGCACTATGCCGACATCTACATGGCGCTCGATCAGCAGCCCTCGCCGTTGTTCGAGGGCGTGGTCGAATCGCTGGATGCCTTCCGTGCCGAGGGTTACCGCCTGGCGGTGGCGACCGGCAAGGCGCGTCGCGGCTTGGATCGGGTGCTCAAGGCCAATGGCTGGGAGCAGTTCTTCGACATCACCCGTGCTGCCGACGAGACCCGTGGCAAGCCGCACCCGCTGATGCTCGAGGAAATTCTCGGCCATTGTGGTGTCGAACCAGGACGTGCGCTGATGGTCGGCGATTCGGCGTTCGACCTGCAGATGGCCAGCAATGCTGGCATGCATTCGGTGGCTGTCGGGTATGGCGCGATGTCATTGCAGGCATTGGCCGAATTCGGCCCGCAGCTGTGCATCGATCATTTTTCCCAGTTGCGTGAGTGGCTGGGCCGTTCCGCGTAATTTCACGCCCAAGGCAGGTAAGCATGGCAGACGAATGGAAAGCCCCTGAGTCCGAACCCGAGGAGCGCGAAGAGCGCAAGAGCTGGAAGCTGTTGGAGAAGACCCTGCTGGCGGGCGTCCAGGAGCAGCGTCGTGCGCGGCGCTGGGGGATCTTCTTCAAGCTGCTGACCTTCGTCTACCTGTTCGGCATGCTGGTGCTGTTCACGCCGCTGATGGACATGGACAAGGCGGCTTCGCGCAGTGCCAGCCATACAGCGCTGATCGAAGTGCGAGGCGTGATCGCCGACCAGGAGGCTGCCAGTGCCGATAACCTCGTCAAAAGCCTGCGTGAGGCGTTCAAGGACGCCAAGACCAAGGCAGTGGTACTGCGCATCAACAGCCCAGGCGGCAGCCCGGTGCAGGCGGGTTATGTCTATGACGAGATTCGTCGCCTGCGTGCCGAGTACCCGGCCATCAAACTGTATGCGGTAATTACCGACCTGGGCGCTTCCGGTGCTTACTACATTGCCAGTGCGGCGGACGAGATCTATGCCGACAAGGCTAGCCTGGTCGGCTCCATCGGGGTGACGGCAGCGGGTTACGGGTTTGTCGGGTCGATGGAGAAGCTCGGGGTCGAGCGACGCACGTACACTGCAGGCGAGCACAAGGCCTTCCTGGACCCGTTCTCGCCAGAGAAGCCGGAAGAGCGGGCGTTCTGGCAAGGTGTGCTGAACACCACGCACCAGCAGTTTATCGCCATGGTCAAGCAGGGGCGGGGTGACCGCCTGAAAGACAAAGAGCACCCGGAGCTGTTCAGTGGCCTGATCTGGACCGGCGAGCAGGCCAAGGCGCTGGGGCTGGTGGATGGCCTGGGCAGTGCCAGCTATGTCGCGCGGGAGATTGTCGGCGAGAAGGAGTTGGTGGATTTCACGGTCGAGGAATCCCCGTTTGATCGCTTCTCGAAGCGGCTGGGCGCCAGCGTGGCGGAGCATCTGGCGATGTACATGGGGTTCCAGGGGCCGTCGTTGCGCTGAGGGTTCGCCGTCGCAGTTTTGGTGCCTGTGAGATCAGGCGCCGCCCGCGCGGCGCTTCGCAGCACAAGGCTGCTCTATGGCATGACTCGATATTGAGGTGGGTGCCAGAAGGGTCGCGCGCAAATGCCCCAGGAATAACTGGCCCGAAACAAACGTAGGAGCGAGCGTTGCTCGCGATGCGCCGCGCGGGCGGCGCTCGATCTCACAGGCGCCACAAGGTTGAGCCTAAGGTATCTCCACCCCTTCCTTCATCAGCATATCCACCAGCCGAATCAGCGGCAGCCCCACCAGGCTGGTCGCATCGCACCCGTGCGTGCTTTGGAACAGGCTCACCCCCAGTCCCTCCGCCTTGAAGCTCCCGGCGCAATCCAGTGGCTGCTCTGCCGTTACATAGCGCTCGACCTGTTTGCGGTCCAATTCACGCATGGTGACGGTAAAGGGCACGCAATCGACCTGGCAGTGCCCCGTGGCGCTGTTCAGCAGTGCCAGCCCGGTCAGAAAGGTCACCTGCTGCCCACTCGCCTCCAGCAGCTGCTCGCAGGCGCGGGCGAAGGTGTGTGGCTTGCCCAGAATCTGTTCGCCCAGCACAGCGACCTGATCAGAGCCGATGATCAGGTGCCCAGGGTGGCTGCCCGCCAATGCTTCAGCCTTTTGCCTGGCCAGGCGCCGTACCAGCTCCACGGCAGGCTCGTCACCCAGCCGCTGCTCGTCTATATCGGGGCTTGCGCAGGTGAATGGCAGGCGCAGGCGGGCGAGCAGTTCGCGTCGATAAGGGGAGCTGGAAGCCAGTAATAAGGGAAGCATGGTAGACTCCTGGTCAGTTGAACCAATTCTAACATGCAACATGCCGCCTAATTTCCTTTGACAGGTGCGGGGGGCATCCCTAGAATGCTGCGCCTATGTTGAATGACCCGATTCCACCTCACGTTGACCCGCGCAAATTAGCCGATCGTGGCGTAACCCTTAACGGTTCGCTGCAACTCGCTGATTTGGAAAGACTCTGCGACCCGCTTTCCGACAATGTCGGTACGGTGCAGGCGAAGTTAAATTTTGAACGAGATGAACAGCACGTGGTGGTTATCCACAGCGAGCTCGACGTCGAGGTCAAGATGGTTTGCCAGCGTTGTCTTGAGCTGGTCACCCTGCCGATCCACAGCGAATGTACTTACGCCGTGGTGAAGGAGGGTGCGAATACCCAGTCGTTGCCGAAAGGCTATGACGTGCTGGAACTGGGCGAAGATCCATTGGATCTGCAGGCGCTGGTCGAGGAGGAGCTTCTGCTCGCCTTGCCAATCGTGCCTGCTCATCATCCGGAAGAATGCCAGCAGCCGGCGGGCGCAGACGAGCCCGATTCGAGCAAGGACGAGGTATCGCGGTCCAACCCGTTCAGTGTTTTGGCGCAGTTAAAGCGTGACCCAAACGTTTAGGAGTTAATCAATTATGGCTGTTCAGCAGAACAAAAAATCCCGCTCTGCCCGTGACATGCGCCGTTCGCACGACGCCCTGTCGGAAAACGCGCTGTCGGTAGAGAAAACCACCGGTGAAGTTCACCTGCGCCACCACGTATCGCCAGAAGGCGTATACCGTGGTCGCAAAGTGGTCGACAAGGGCGCTGACGAGTAATCCTTGTCCGCTCAGATCATCGCGATCGACGCAATGGGCGGGGACTTCGGTCCCCGCAGCATTGTCCAGGCTAGCATTGCCTGCCTTTCGGCTACTCCCTCGCTGCACCTGACCCTCGTCGGTCAACCCTCCCTCCTTGAAGATCTTGTCAGCGGCCTTGCGGCGGCGGATCGCGCGCGCCTGCAGATTGTCGCGGCCAGCGAGGTGATTGGCATGGACGAGCGGCCATCCCAGGCGTTGCGTGGCAAACCGGATTCGTCGATGCGCATTGCGCTCGAACTGGTGCGTGACGGCAAGGCCCAGGCCTGCGTGAGTGCCGGCAACACCGGGGCGCTGATGGCGTTGTCGCGTTTCGTGCTCAAAACCCTGCCGGGTATCGATCGGCCAGCCATGGTGGCGGCGATCCCGACCCAGGCGGGGTACTGCCAGTTGCTCGACTTGGGCGCCAATGTCGATTGCAGTGCCGAGAACCTCTTCCAGTTCGCCGTGATGGGCTCGGTGGCCGCCCAGGCGCTGGGTGTGCATCGGCCGCGCGTGGCGCTGTTGAATATCGGCACCGAGGACATCAAAGGCAACCAGCAGGTCAAGCTGGCGGCCACCTTGCTGCAGAACGCCCGTGGGCTTAACTATGTGGGCTTCGTCGAAGGCGATGGCCTGTATCGCGGCGAGGCTGACGTGGTGGTGTGTGACGGTTTTGTCGGCAACATCCTGCTCAAATCCAGCGAGGGCCTGGCGACGATGATCGCTGCGCGCATCGAGAAGCTGTTCAAGGGTGGCGTGTTGTCGCGCGCCGCCGGCGCGCTGGCCATGCCATTGCTCAAGCGCCTGCAGGCCGACCTGGCACCGGCGCGGCACAACGGTGCGAGTTTCCTGGGTTTGCAGGGGATCGTCATCAAGAGTCACGGTTCGGCGGGGGTGCAGGGCTTTCAGAGTGCGATTCAGCGGGCGCTGATCGAGATTCAGGAAAACCTGCCGCAGCGGCTGCATGGCCGCCTTGAAGACCTGTTGCCTTAGGCAATTCGCCGATGAAGTGCTTAAATGTGACCGCTTGGTCCGCGTCTCCATCCAAGTTTTCAGATTCCGCGTCAGGCTGATGCCGGGCGCACCCTATCCGACGACAAGATCATAAGGGCTTGTTCAATGTCTGCATCCCTCGCATTCGTCTTTCCCGGTCAAGGTTCCCAGTCGCTCGGCATGCTCAAAGAATTGGGCGCCGAAAAGCCGGTGATCGTTGAGACCTTCAAGGAGGCCTCCGAGGCTCTGGGCTATGACCTGTGGAAGCTGGTCCAGGAAGGCCCGGAAGAACAACTCAACCAAACCGACAAGACCCAGCCGGCCATCCTCACTGCCTCGATCGCCCTGTGGCGCCTGTGGCTGGAAGAGGGCGGCGCGCAGCCGGCGTTCGTTTCCGGCCACAGCTTGGGTGAATACAGCGCCTTGGTTGCCGCTGGCAGCCTGTCGCTCAAAGATGCAGTGAAGCTGGTCAAGCGCCGTGGCGAACTGATGCAGGAGGCCGTGCCTGCCGGTCACGGCGCCATGGCTGCGATTCTCGGCCTGGACGACGCCGTGGTGGTCGATATCTGTGCCAAGGCCGCCGAAGATGAAGTGGTCAGCGCGGTGAACTTCAACTCGCCAGGCCAGGTCGTGATCGCGGGCAACAAGGCTGCCGTGGACCGTGCCATGGCGCTGTGCAAAGAGGCCGGTGCCAAGCGCGCCCTGCCGCTGGCGGTCAGCGTGCCGTCGCACTGCGCCTTGATGAAGCCGGCTGCCGAGCGTTTTGCCGAATCGGTCAACGCCATTGAATGGAAGGCCCCGCAGATCCCGGTGGTGCAGAACGTCACCGCCGCTATCGCCGCCGACCTCGATGCGCTCAAGCATGACCTGCTGGCACAGCTTTACCAGCCCGTGCGCTGGGTCGAGTGCGTGCAGACCCTGGCCGCCAATGGCGCGGTCAACCTGGTCGAGTGCGGCCCGGGCAAAGTCCTCGCCGGCCTCAACAAGCGTTGCGCCGACGGTGTCACCACCTACAACCTCAATACCCCTGACGCCGTCGCCGCCACCCGTGCGGCGCTGGCCTGAATTGGAGAAGCTTGCATGAGCCTGCAAGGTAAAGTTGCACTGGTCACCGGCGCTAGCCGTGGCATCGGCCAGGCCATTGCCCTCGAACTGGGCCGCCAGGGCGCGACCGTGATCGGCACCGCCACGTCGGCTTCCGGCGCCGAGCGCATTGCCGCCACCCTCAAAGAGCACGGCATCGCCGGCACCGGCATGGAGCTGAACGTGACCAGCGCCGAGTCCGTGGAAGCGGTGCTGGGTGCCATCAGCGCACAGTTTGGTGCGCCGACCATCCTGGTCAACAACGCCGGCATCACCCGCGACAACCTCATGCTGCGCATGAAGGACGACGAGTGGTTCGATGTGATCGACACCAACCTGAACAGCCTCTACCGTCTGTCCAAGGGCGTGCTGCGCGGCATGACCAAGGCGCGTTGGGGTCGTATCATCAGCATCGGCTCGGTCGTCGGTGCCATGGGCAACGCCGGCCAGGCCAACTACGCGGCGGCCAAGGCCGGCCTCGAAGGCTTCAGCCGCGCCCTGGCGCGTGAAGTGGGCTCGCGTGGTATCACCGTCAACTCGGTGACCCCGGGCTTCATCGACACCGACATGACTCGCGAGCTGCCAGAAGCGCAGCGCGAAGCCCTGCAGACCCAGATTCCGCTGGGCCGCCTGGGCCAGGCCGAGGAAATCGCCAAGGTGGTTTCCTTCCTGGCCTCCGACGGCGCAGCCTATGTAACTGGCGCTACTGTGCCGGTCAACGGCGGGATGTACATGTAACAACTGCAACTCAATGTGACGGATTTCGTAAAAAAAGAGTCATACTGCGAGCCTAAAATCCGTTATAAAGCTGCAACCAGATTCCAGGCAGCGGGTGCGGTGACTAATCCGAAGGTGCGTTTAGCTTGAAAAGCGAACGTCTTTCTATAAAATTGGTCACCGGCCAGCTGCCTGACATATGTCCATTAGGAGTGAAAACTAGGTATGAGCACCATCGAAGAACGCGTCAAGAAAATCGTCGCCGAGCAACTGGGCGTCAAGGAAGAGGAAGTGACCAACGAGAAGTCCTTCGTCGATGACCTGGGTGCCGATTCGCTTGACACCGTTGAGCTGGTGATGGCTCTGGAAGAGGAATTCGAGACCGAGATTCCTGACGAAGAAGCCGAGAAGATCACTACCGTTCAAGCCGCTATCGACTACGTCAACAGCCACAAGGCCTAAGACGCAGTAGTCGACGCTTCTTGTCGGGAAAAACCGCACTGCCTTTGCTGGCGTGCGGTTTTTTCTTTGCGAGCCCCCTGCCTTTAGCTCAAGGGTATCGTTCACCGCGCACCGAGAGCCTGTTGTCATTCCATTCCATCGTATGAATGCAATGCCAAGAGACTCTGTTATTAGAAAAGGAGAGTACTGTGTCGCGTAGACGCGTCGTGGTCACCGGTATGGGTATGCTGTCGCCACTGGGTACCGATGTACCGAGCACCTGGCAGGGCATTCTGGCTGGCCGCAGTGGCATCGGTCCGATCGAACATACGGATCTGTCTGCCTACTCCACCCGTTTCGGCGGCTCGGTGAAAGGCTTTGAGGTCGAACAGTACCTGTCGGCCAAAGAGGCCCGCAAACTTGACCTGTTCATCCAGTACGGCCTGGCGGCCGGGTTCCAGGCCGTGCGTAATGCGGGCCTGGAGGTCAACGACAGCAACCGTGAACGCATTGGCGTGGCCATGGGGTCGGGCATTGGTGGCCTGACCAACATCGAAGAAACCAGCCGGACCCTGCACGAGCAGGGCCCGCGGCGTATTTCGCCGTTCTTCGTGCCGGGTTCGATCATCAACATGATCTCCGGTTTCCTGTCGATCCACCTGGGGTTGCAGGGCCCGAACTACGCCATTGCCACTGCCTGCACCACGGGCACCCACTGCATCGGCATGGCCGCGCGCAACATCGCCTATGGCGAAGCCGACGTGATGATCGCCGGTGGTGCCGAAATGGCCGCCTGCGGCTTGGGCATGGGCGGCTTCGGTGCTTCGCGTGCGCTGTCGACCCGCAACGATGAGCCAAGCCGTGCCAGCCGTCCTTGGGACAAAGGCCGTGATGGTTTCGTGCTGTCTGACGGTGCCGGTGCCCTGGTGCTGGAAGAACTCGAGCACGCCAAAGCCCGTGGCGCGACCATCTATGCCGAGCTGGTTGGTTTCGGCATGAGCGGCGACGCTTACCACATGACCTCGCCACCCGATACCGGCGAAGGCGCTGCCCGTTGCATGGCCAATGCCCTGCGCGATGCGGGTATCCAGCCTGAAGAGGTCAGCTACATCAACGCCCACGGCACTTCGACCCCGGCCGGCGATATCGCCGAAGTGGCGGCAATCAAGCGTGTGTTCGGTGAGCATGCCTACAAGCTCGCGGTCAGCTCGACCAAGTCGATGACCGGCCACCTGCTGGGTGCTGCAGGGGCGGTGGAAGCGATCTTCAGCGTACTGGCGATCAACAGCCAGATGGCGCCGCCGACCATCAACCTGGACGAGCCGGACGAAGGGTGTGACCTGGACTTCGTGCCGCACCAGGCGCGCAGCATGCCGATCGATGTGGTGCTGTCCAACTCGTTCGGCTTTGGTGGCACCAACGGCTCGCTGGTGTTCCGCCGGTTCGCCGGTTGATGCACAGCTGGGTCGACGGCCAGCCGGCGGATGCAGTCAACCTGCAAAACCGCGGCCTGGCATACGGCGATGGTCTGTTCGAGACCGTCGCCGTGCACGGTGGACGGCCCAGTTTGCTGGCGGGCCACCTCGCACGCTTGGCGCTGGGTTGCCAGCGCCTGGCAATCGACGTCGACCTGGCGTTGGTTGAAGACGAGCTCCTGCGTTACGCCAGCCAGCTCGGTGATGGCGTCGCCAAACTCATCCTGACCCGTGGCGACAGCCAGCGCGGCTATGCCCCGGTTGCTGGTGCCGCGCCACGGCGCATCCTTCAGGGCAGCCCACTGCCCAGCTATCCTGCCGAGCATGCCGAGCGTGGCGTGCGTTTGTTCCCGTGCCAGACCCGGCTTGGGGAACAACCGCTGCTGGCCGGGCTCAAACACCTCAATCGCCTGGAGCAGGTGCTGGCGCGTGCCGAATGGCAGGACAGCGAGCATGCCGAAGGCCTGATGCGAGATGGGCAGGGCAGGGTGGTCGAAGGGGTGTACAGCAATCTTTTCCTGGTGCGTGACGGCGTGCTGCTGACCGCAGACCTCAGCCGATGCGGCGTGGCGGGGGTGATGCGTGCCGCGTTGTTGCAGCAGGCCCAGGCATTGGCCATTCCCGTGCAGGTTCGTGACCTGGCATTCGATGAACTGCAGCGGGCGGATGAAGTATTCGTTTGCAACAGTGTCTATGGGGTTTGGCCTGTGCGGGGAATTGCCGCGCTGAACTGGTCGCCAGGCCCACTCACCCGTAAACTGCAGGCCGTTGCCCGTACGTTACTGGATACCTGAATTCGTGAGACGCAAATTCCTGCTGCTGCTGGAAATGGGGTTGATCCTGGCTGGCCTGGCATTCGGCTGGTCGGCCTGGAAGGTCAACTCTGTACTGGAGCAGCCCTTGCACGTGACGCAGGAGCGCCTGCTCGATGTGCCCAATGGCACCAACCCCAACCGCATGTTCTACCGCATGCAGAGCGAGGGGTTGCTCGATGACGCCGTCTGGCTGCGGCTTTACTGGCGCTTCAACATGGCCGGTACGCCCTTGCACACCGGTGAGTACCGCCTGACCCCGGGCATGACGGTCGAGCAGTTGTTCGATGCGTGGCGCCGCGGCGATGTCGTGCAGTACAACCTGACCCTGGTCGAAGGCTGGACCTTCCGCCAGGTACGCTCGGCGATCGCCAAGCACGAAAAGCTCAAGCACACGCTGGACGGCCTGACCGACGCCGAGGTCATGGACAAGCTTGGCCACACCGGGGTGTTCCCTGAAGGCCGCTTCTTCCCGGACACCTATCGCTTCGTGCGTGGCATGAGCGACATCGAATTGTTGCAGCAAGCCTACATGCGCCTGGACGAAGTGCTGGCCAAAGAGTGGTCGGAACGCACCACCGACCTGCCTTATCGCGACCCCTACCAGGCGCTGATCATGGCCTCGCTGGTGGAGAAGGAAACCGGCATCCCGCAAGAGCGTGGGCAGATTGCCGGCGTGTTCGTGCGGCGCTTGCGCCTGGGCATGATGCTGCAGACCGACCCGACAGTGATCTATGGCATGGGCGAGCGCTACAACGGCAAAATCACCCGCGCCGACCTGCGTGAGCCAACGCCCTATAACACCTACACCATTACTGGCCTGCCGCCGACGCCCATCGCCATAGTCGGCCGCGAGGCGATTCACGCTGCGCTCAATCCGTCCGATGGCACCAGCTTGTATTTCGTCGCTCGCGGCGATGGCAGCCACGTGTTCTCCGACGACCTGGACGATCACAACTCGGCGGTGCGCGAGTTCCAGCTCAAGCGGCGGGCGGATTACCGCTCCAGCCCGGCTCCGCAGGCCCAGCCGGGAGCGGGGGAGGCCGTGGAGCCCGAGGCGCCCGCAGCAGACCAGCCGGCTGCGCAGCCTGAGCCCGATGAGGCGCCCGCGCAGGATGCCGCCCCGGCCAGCGACCCTGCCCCCGTCGATGGACCGGCCACTGCGCCGACGCCCGACGAACAACATTAAGGACTGCCTGTGAGCGGCTTGTTTATTACTCTGGAAGGCCCCGAAGGCGCGGGCAAAAGCACCAACCGTGAATACCTGGCGGCGCGCCTGCGCGAGCAAGGCCTGGATGTGTTGCTGACCCGCGAGCCGGGCGGTACGCCGCTGGCCGAGAAGGTGCGTGAACTGTTGCTGGCACCCAGCGATGAAACCATGGCGGCCGATACCGAGCTGTTGCTGGTGTTCGCCGCGCGCGCCCAGCACCTGGCGCAGGTGATCCGTCCTGCGCTGGCCCGCGGCGCCGTGGTGTTATGTGACCGGTTTACCGATGCCACCTACGCCTATCAGGGTGGTGGTCGCGGGTTATCCGTCGAGCGTATCGCCACCTTGGAGCAATTCGTCCAGGGCGACCTGCGCCCTGACCTGACACTCGTATTCGACCTGCCCGTAGAAGTCGGCCTCGCCCGCGCCGCTGCGCGTGGCCGCCTGGACCGTTTCGAGCAGGAAGGCCAGGCGTTCTTCGAGGCCGTGCGCCAAGCCTATCTGCAGCGTGCCCATCGCGAGCCGCAGCGTTACAGCCTGCTGGACGCCGCGCAACCGCTGGAGGCCGTGCAGCGCGCCATCGATGCGCTGCTACCGGGTATTCTGGAGCGTTGCCGTGGCTGAAGCCTACCCCTGGCAGCAGGCCATCTGGCAGCAGTTGGCCGGTCGCAGCCAGCACGCCCACGCCTATTTGCTGCATGGGCCGCAAGGCATCGGCAAGCGGGCCCTGGCCGAGCGGCTGATGGCGCGCCTGCTGTGTCAGCAGCCGCAGGGCCTGGATGCCTGTGGTAGCTGCAAGTCATGCTTGCTGCTCAAGGCCGGTAGCCACCCGGACAACTACGTACTGGAGCCCGAAGAGGCCGACAAGCCGATCAAGGTCGACCAGGTGCGCGAGTTGGTGGCTTTCGTGGTGCAGACTGCGCAGTTGGGTGGGCGCAAAGTCGTGTTGATCGAGCCGGTCGAGGCAATGAACATCAACGCTTCCAACGCCCTGCTCAAAAGCCTTGAAGAGCCCTCCGGCGACACCGTTCTGCTGTTGGTCACGCACCAGCCCAGCCGCTTGTTGCCGACCATCAAGAGCCGTTGCCAGCAGGTCGCTTGCCCGCAGCCTAGCCTGGCCCAGAGCCAAGCCTGGCTGGCCCATGCGCTGGCCGACAGCGATGAAGCCGAGCGCGATGAGTTGTTGACCCTGGCCGCTGGTTCGCCATTGATGGCGGTGAGCTTGCAGGCGCAGGGCGTGCGCGAGCAGCGTGCGCTGGTCACCGACGGGGTGAAGAAACTGCTCAAGCAGCAGCAATCGCCCAGTCAGTTGGCAGAGGCTTGGAATGGCGTGCCGTTGTTGCTGTTGTTCGACTGGTTCTGCGACTGGTCGCACCTGATCCTACGCTATCAGTTGACCCAGGACGAAGAAGGGTTAGGCTTGGCCGATATGCGCAAGGTTGTGCAGTACCTGGCGCAAAAGAGCCGCCAGGCCAACGTGCTTCAGGTGCAGGCGTGGATCCTGGAACAGCGCCAGAAGGTGCTGGGCAAGGCTAACCTGAACCGCGCCCTGCTGCTCGAAGCGCTGCTGGCGCACTGGCAGCAGTTGCCAGGCGCCCGCTGACTTTCCCTTTTTTCATGTGTGCCGTTATCCCATGCTCGTAGATTCCCATTGCCACCTTGACCGTCTTGACCTGAGCGCCCACCAGGGCTCCCTCGATGCCGCCCTGCAAGCCGCGCGTGAGCGCGGGGTGGGGCACTTCCTGTGCATTGGCGTCAGCGCCGAGAACGCTGGTGCGGTCAAAGCGCTGAGTGAGCAGTACGCCGATGTCGATTGTTCGGTGGGGGTGCACCCGCTTGACCTGGCACCGGGCGAAACCCCGGCGTTGGAGTGGCTGTTGCGTGAGTTGGCGCATCCGCATGTGGTGGCGATCGGTGAAACCGGCCTGGACTACCACTACGAGCCGGAAGCCGCCGAGTTGCAGCAGGCATCGTTTCGCCTGCACTTGGAGGCCTCGCGCCAGACCGGCAAGCCGGTGATCGTGCATACCCGTGCTGCACGGGCCGACACCTTGGCGCTGCTGCGCGAGGCGAACCTGCCCCAGGCCGGTGTGCTGCACTGCTTCACCGAAGACTGGGACATGGCCAAGGCGGCGCTGGACCTGGGCTACTACATCTCGTTGTCGGGCATCGTCACCTTCCGCAATGCCGATGCCTTGCGTGAGGTGGCGCGCCAGGTGCCTGTCGACCGCCTGCTGGTGGAGACCGATTCGCCGTACCTGGCACCGATTCCGCACCGGGGCAAGCCTAACCTGCCGCAGTATGTGCGTGAGGTGGCCGAATACGTCGCCTCGTTGCGAGGGGCCAGTTATGAGCAGTTGGCGGAGCAGACCACCGCCAACTTCAAGCGGTTGTTCCCGCTGGCTCGCGTGGCCGGGTAGCGCGACAGGCAAAAAAAACCCGGGTTCTGGGGGAGGGAATCCGGGTTAAGACCATTAGGAGTAAAACAAAGGTACGCGGTCCCTGAGCACCTTTATCGGCGCGCCACTTGGGGGGGATGCGCCGCGCCAACACTTCAAGTATTGGTCAGGTTTGGCGCAGTGCCAGTGGCTGTTGGTCGTTTTTTAAACAGATTTGGAATACGCCCGCGTTCCGTTGCACTCTCAGTGCATGGCCAGGCGCCGCACCTGCTGAACAGATTCGTCGATCAGCTGCTCACTGGTATAGAAATGCGGTGAAAATCGCACACCGCCGCCGCGCAAAGCGCAAATTGTGCGCTCGGCCATCAAGGCCTTGTGGATGTCCACGCTGGCCTGCCCTTTGATACTGAATGTGACGATGCCCGCTCGTCTGTTTGGGTCAGCCGGGGTGTGCAGCACAACACCGGGCACTGATGCCAAGCCTTCATACAACTGGGCCACGCGCTGCTGCAATTGCTGCGCGACCGTGCCGATACCGACCTCCTCCAGCAGTGACAGGCTTGCCTCCAGCGCATGGGCGCCGAGCATGTTCGGGCTGCCACACTCGAAACGCCGCGCGCTGTGTGCGGGCTGCCATTGGCGTCGGTCGAAGTCGCCCAGGTGTTCCAGCATGTGCCAGCCATAGGCATTGAGTTCAAGTTGCGGGCGTAGCGCGGCGCGGCAATAGAACATCCCCAGCCCCTCAGGGCCGAGCATCCACTTATGGCCATCGGCCACGGCAAAATCACACTGAAAGCGTTGTACGTCGAAGGGCAGGGCGCCGACCTGCTGAATGGCATCGATGCAGAACAGTACATTACGCGCCCGGCAACCTTCACCCAGGCGCGCCAGGTCCAGGCGCAGGCCGCTGCCGAACTGCACCGCGCTGACCGCCAATAACCGGGTGCGCGGGCCGCAGGCCGTCAGCAAGGTAGCTTCGGGGTCTGGCCCGGCCAGGTTGGCCTCGATCACCTGCACGCCACGGTCGGCCAACGCCTCCCACACCACGCGGTTGGAAGGGAACTCCTCGTCGCTGATCACCACCTGGTCGCCCATTGCCCAGTCCAGGCCAAAGGCGACCAGCGACAGCCCTTCGGAGGTGTTTTTCACCAAGGCGATATCGCCAGGCGAGGGCGCATGGATAAGCCGCGCCAGCCGCGCGCGCAGGCGTCGCTCGGTGGCCAGCCAGGATGGGTACTCGCTGGCACCTAGGCAAACGTTGTCGCGGGCGAAGCGGGCCACTGCCTCGGCAGCCCGCCGTGGCCAGGGGGCGATGGCGGCGTGGTTCAGGTAGCGCAGCCCGGGGGCATGGTCGAACTCATCGTGAAACATAGACATGGTTGGATGATCCGTGCAATTTCCCGCAAGTTAGGCATAATAAACCGCTTCGATTGTCATCCAGTCCTTCCTATGCAGAAAGAACCTCGTAAGGTCCGTGAGTTTCGCCGTCGCGAACAGGAAATCCTCGATACCGCGCTCAAGCTGTTTCTCGAACAGGGTGAAGACAGTGTCACCGTCGAGATGATCGCTGACGCGGTAGGTATCGGCAAAGGCACGATCTACAAGCACTTCAAGTCCAAGGCGGAGATCTACCTGCGCCTGATGCTCGACTACGAGCGTGATTTGAACGAGCTGTTGCATTCGGCCGACGTCGACCGTGACAAGGAAGCCCTGTCGCGCGCCTACTTCGAGTTCCGCATGCGCGACCCTCAGCGCTATCGCCTGTTCGACCGCCTGGAAGAAAAGGTGGTCAAGGGTAATCAGGTGCCGGAGATGGTCGAGCAGTTGCATAGCATCCGCGCCTCCAACTTCGATCGCCTCACCCAGTTGATCAAGGGCCGTATCAGCGAAGGCAAGCTCGAAGACGTACCGCCGTACTTCCACTACTGCGCGGCCTGGGCGTTGGTACATGGCGCCGTGGCGCTGTACCACTCGCCGTTCTGGAGCAATGTGCTTGAAGATCAGGAAGGTTTCTTCCAGTTCCTCATGGACATCGGCGTACGCATGGGCAACAAGCGCAAACGCGACCCGGAACCCACCCACTGACCGGTCCGGTGGCTCCAGCATGAACAAGGTGCTTGCAAAAACCTGATTTATGAGTCAGGTTTTGCCAGCCCCGCTTCATCCATGCTGGAGTCATCCATGATCGTCGATCGTCAAGGCAGGCGTTTTCGCAACCTGCGTGTCAGCCTGACGGCTGCCTGTAACTACGCGTGCACTTACTGCGTGCCCAATGGCAAACGCCTGGTGGCGGCGCAGGACGAACTGTCGGCGCAAGCCCTGGCGCGGGGCGTTGCTTACCTCATCGAGGCCGCAGGTATCGAGCGTTTACGCATTACTGGTGGCGAGCCGCTGGTCAGCCCCCGGCTGGATGGCTTTCTGGCTGCCATTGCCAAACTCCCCCTCGACGATATCTCGCTGACCACCAATGGCCAGTTGCTCGCGCGCAAGCTGCCAGCGCTTCATGCCGCCGGCATCCGCCGCTTGAATGTTTCCCTCGATACCCTCGACCCGCTGGCGTTTCGCCGCATCGCCCGCGGTGGCGACCTGGCCAGTGTGCTGGCAGGCATGCAGCGCGCCAGCGAGCAGGGCATGCGCATCAAAGTGAACATGGTGCCGATGCGTGGGCAAAACCTCGACCAGGTGTTGCCGCTGCTGGATTACTGCCTCGAGCGGGGTTTCGAGCTGCGCTTCATCGAGCTCATGCGCATGGGCCACCTGGCCAGTGATCGCAACGCATTTTTGCAGCAGTTCGTGGGCCTCGACCAGGTGCTCGGGTTGATTGGTGCCAATCATGCCTTCGAGCAGGTCGATGTGCCGGTGGATGCTACGGCCCTGCGTTACCAGATCCCGGGTAAAGGCCATTTTGGCGTAATTGCCAACGAGAGCGTGCCGTTTTGCCGCGGTTGCTCACGGCTACGTTTGTCATCGACGGGTTGGCTGCATGGCTGCCTGTCGTCGAGCAACCGCCACTTTGTCGGCGATCTGCTGGAAAAGCCGCGTCATCAAGCGCTTCCTGCCTTGCAGCGGCTGCTGGTCAAAGCCCTGGCAGACAAGCAGGATGTGGCGTTTTCCGGGGGTGTTACGGTGATGAAGGTGATTGGCGGCTGAGTCTGGCGCAAAAGCTGCATCCGCCGGCTATTCGCCGGTTTTTCGTCGCCGGCCACTGGAGGAAAGATGCGTAGCCTGGTCTTGCTGCTGGCGCTGATGGCGTTGGGCGGCTGCATGAATGTCAGCGATATGGGCGAAGGCGTCCGTTACCACATGAGCGACGCCGGTCTGCTCGACCACAGCGATACCCGCAGGACCCTGTCGATCCGCCTGCAGCCCGACTCGTTCATCTTCATTGGCCAAGGTGCCTTTGTGCCGCCCGGCAAAGGGCCAGTACCGCACCAGAACGTGGTGGCCGACCAGGCCTTCAAGAGCTTCGTTGAGTATTTCCCGCTGGTACGCCGTGCCCAAGGCCCGCTCGGCTTGGAGGACGCGATCGCCCAGGCGCGCTCGGTGGGCGCGGACTACGTGCTGTACACCCGTTTCGCACGTACCGATGACCGCATCGGCAACGGCGACGAATGGTATGACGAGCAGGCTGTCGACCGCCTCGGCTGGGACACTGGGGTGGTGCAGATGATGCTGATCGAAACCAATACCCGCTACTTGATCGACACCGCACGCATCAAAAGCCGTGGCGGTTTGTTGACGTTCCACGACAATACGCCGGAAGATTTGCTTGCCGCGCCGATGCGCGAGTACGCTCGGAGCCTTCTGGGCATGAGCGAATGAGGCAAGCGTGATGAGCGATTCCGGCAAGGCCAATGACCTTCTGGCGCAAATCCCCAAGGCGAAGGGTTTGCCGCCCGTGCACCTGTGGAACCCGGACTTCTGCGGCGACATCGACATGCGCATCGCCCGCGACGGTACCTGGTATTACCTGGGCACGCCGATCGGGCGCAAGCCGATGGTGCGGTTGTTTTCCACGATCATCCGCCGCGACGGCGATGACTACTTCCTGATAACCCCGGTGGAGAAGGTCGGTATCCGTGTCGACGATGCGCCCTTTGTCGCGGTTACTCTGGAGGTGCAGGGCGAGGGCGAGCAGCAAGTGTTGCGCTTCACCAGCAATGTCGACGACCAGGTCGAGGCGGGGCCGGATAACCCATTGCGGGTCGAGCTCGATCCTGTCACGCAAGAGCCATCCCCCTACGTACTGATGCGCAGCAACCTTGAGGCGCTGATTCATCGCAATGTGTTCTACCAACTGGTCGAGCTGGCGGTGCCGCGCATTATCGACGGTGAAGAGTGGCTGGGGGTATGGAGCCGGGGTGAGTTCTATCCGATCGGGCGTACCGGCTGAGACCTGGGTGGCTGGCATGCGCATGCCTTGAGCATGGCGGTGTCAATAAGACCGA
>NZ_WJRS01000049.1:0-15916 GCF_028895205.1 Pseudomonas sp. ITEM 17296
ACCCGCTTTGATAGTGACCTGAGCGTTGTTACTCAGGGTCACAACCAGGTCGTGGGTCAGAGCGGTGTTGATGTGGACGGTGAACGTCGGCTTGACGTTCTCAGCAACCGAACCCTGGTCAGCGGTAATGGTGACCTGCACCAAGTCGCCCTGGTTACCGGTACCTGGAGTACCCGAACCCGGTTCGTCCGTCACAGAAGTGGTGACAGTTTCACCACCCAGAGTCAGCTTCTCGAAGCTGTCTGCACCCGAAACCGACTCAAGCTTGTTGGCAATAGCGGCCTGGCCGCCGACGTACACGTCATCGTTAACCGTGATGGTCGCGGTACCAGAGGCACTGTCAGCCGGAATCGTGACTTTTGTGCCGTCGGTCAGGGTGAAGGTCAGTGCCCCGTGCTGAGTGACCGAAAGCCCCTGCGCGTTGGTCAGCGTGACGGTGTAGGTCACCTGGCCGCCTTCCGCCACAGTCGCCTTGTCGACAGTCAAGGTTGCAACGACTTCGCTGATGGTGTCCGAAATCTCGACGGTAGCTGGGCCGCCGATGGCCAGATGCTCGAAGGTTGCACCCGAAACAGTGGCATCGGTGACGCTCAGCGTCACGGAGCCCGCGTCCTTGATGACGTCATCGCCCTGAGCCGGGGTCTTGTACTCGACTTCGGTCTTGCCGGCCTCGATGGTGACGGTTTCGCCATTCGACAGGGTCACGGTCAGCGGACGGTCCAGCGCCTGGCTCACTTTGATCGTGAAGGATGGCTGCTGGTCTTCAGTGACATTACCGTTACTGACGATGCTTACGGTGACGGTATCGACAATGTCATTGATTACAGTGGACGCTGGGGTTGGGTTCGGCGTGAGTTGCTCGAAGTTGCCGCCAGTAGCGTCCTTGATCGTGACACTTACGGTCGAGCCGTTGTTGTAGACGTCGTTGGCCGGGGTCTGGAAATCAACGCTGCCCTGGGTCTTGCCCGCTTCGACGGTGATGGTCTGGCCGCTCGACAGGGTCACAGTCACCGGCGTCTGGGCAGGGTTGCTCAGGGTCACGGTGTAGGTGATTACGCCGCCTTCGGTGACTGACGGATTGGCAGTCAGGGTCGCCGTAGTGACATCTACCGAGTCATTGATCGTGGTTTGCGCCGGCGTTGGGTTCGGCGTCAGTTGCTCGAAGTTGCCGCCAGCAGCGTCCTTGATCGTGACACTTACGGTCGAGCCGTTGTTGTAGACGTCGTTCGCCGGGGTCTGGAAGTCAACGCTGCCTTGAGTCTTGCCGGCTTCGACGGTGATGGTCTGGCCGTTCGACAGAGTAACGGTCACAGGCGTCTGGGCAGGGTTGCTCAGCGTCACGGTGTAGGTGATCACGCCACCTTCGGTGACCGACGGATTGGCAGTCAGGGTCGCGGTGGTGACGTCTACCGAGTCATTGATCGTGGTTTGAGCCGGGGTCGGGTTCGGCGTCAGTTGCTCGAAGTTGCCGCCAGTAGCTCCGGTGATGGTGGTGCTAACGGTCGAGCCATTGTTGTAAACGTCGTTGGCCGGCGTCTGGAAATCAACACTGCCCTGGCTCTTGCCAGGCTCAATGGTGATCGTCTGGCCATTGGACAGGGTCACGGTGACCGGCGTCTGGGCAGGGTTGCTCAGGGTCACGGTGTAGGTGATCACGCCGCCTTCGGTCACCGAAGGGGTGGCGGTCAAGGTCGCCGTGGTGGTGTCGATGGTATCGGTAATCTGCGTAACCGCCGGCGTTTGCGGCAGGGTCACGATCAGACCGTTACCACCGGTGGTGCCGGTTACGGTGGTCGAAATCTGACCACCGTCGATGTACGGGGTGTCATTGGCCGGGATGGTGACGTTGACGCTACCGCTGGTCTGCCCTGCCGGAATGACGATCACTGCGCCGTTGGCCAGGGTGACGACCAGGTTGGACGTCGGCGCCTGGCCAACTGTCGCGGTGTAAACGATTACGCCACCCGCTTCGGTGATGGAAGGGGTGGCGTTGAGTACAAGGGCGGTGGAGACGTTGGTCTCCGTTGTGGGCGGAATGACCTGGTTGTTGTTGCTGGTGTCCACCGCGCCAACGTCTTCATTGTCCAGCGCTGCGGCAAAGCCCAACGGGCCGGTCGGGAAGCCGATGCTCGGGTCGACCCGGCCTGCGGTCTCCTCAAGCATGACGAAGCTGTGGCCACCGCCCAGCGCACCGCCACCGCCCGCCGCTGCCGGGCCTGCTGCGGTAGCTTCAAGCTCGGTGGTCGGGTCGACACCCGCGGCGATCGCCTGCTGCAGCTCTTCAACCGACGGTGCAGCCTGCGCAGTGGCCTGGCTCAGGTCGGCGCTGCTGTAAGGCGCATCCGCGCTCCACTGGCTGTCACGGCCTAGGTCGAGCATACGGCCGTCGGCCAACTCGAGGGTTACCGCGCCGCCTGGGCCGGTGAGGACTTCCTCACCCGCCAACAGGCGGTCACCTTCGATGAGTACACGCCGGATGCCCTCTGGGGATACCGCAATAACCTGGCCGACAATGCTTTTGACGATGGCTACAACGCTGCTCATTGGACTCTCCGTGTGACCCGATTGGGGTACTTCCCTGCCAGAGCGGCGCTCTTGAAAGCCACTTCAGGCGGAACTGTGTCGATTGATGTGTTGACGATTTTGACGTCAAAATTCCGTCTATAACTGTTTGGAATTAACTATCTGCCAAACTATTGACCTTATACTCGCCATCCTAAACAATCGGCAATGTAATGTCACATTGATATTTGCACCTTTGCCACCCCTTCCTTTAGTACTAATCCAGTGCCCGTCGGAAGTTCGCTCATCGGTCAGATCAGGTGCCATTTTCCAGGCCCTGAAAACCTTCAACCGTGATTCAGGACAACTGCGCCTTCGGGAACCCGCCAAAAATGCGTGCGTCACTGTTTACCGTTCTTCCCATCACCCTAGCCGCCACGTTCGTACAAGCACAATCCTTGCCCGAAGCCATGCAAACAGCCCTTGAGCGACACCCGGAAATCCAGGCCGGCGTGAATGCTCGCGTGGCGGCGGATTACCAGCTGCGCGCGGCCCAGGGCGGCTACTTGCCGAGGGTCGATGTAACGGCGGGCTATGGGCGCGAAGGTACCGATAGCCCGAGCACCGGTAACCGCTGGGACACACTGAACCGAGGTGAGTCAGCAATCCGTCTTCGCCAAATGGTTTTTGACGGTTTTGCCACGTCAAACGAAGTCGACCGTCAACAAGCCACCGCCAACGCCCGGGCCTACTCCCTGATGGGCACCTCCGAGCGCACCGCACTCGACGTCGCCCAGGTGTATCTGGATGTGCTGTCGCGGCGCGAGATGGTGCGCCTGGCCGAAGACAACCTGAGCAACCACGAACGTATTCTGGATCAGATCAAACTGCGCACCAGCCGCGGCGTCGGCCGCCTGGCTGACCTAGACCAGGCCGAGGCACGCCTGGCCCAGGCGCAAAACAACCTGATCACCGAGAAGACCAACCTGGCCGATGCCAGCACCAATTACCTCAGCGTCGTCGGCCAGATGCCCGATGAACTGAGCGCACCGGCGCCGTTCATCGACCTGCTGCCCGGCACGCTGGAGGAAGCCCGCACGCAGTTGGTTGAAAGCAGCCCGGTGCTGCGCTCGGCCGAATCGGACGTTGCCGCCGCAGAAAAACAGTACGAGGCCGCAAAGTCGTCCTTCTACCCCCGCTTCGATGCAGAACTCGGACGAACGGCGGATAACAATATCGACGGCACAGCAGGCCATAACAACGAATGGCAGGCTATGCTGCGAATGAACTTCAACCTGTATGCTGGCGGCAGCAACAAGGCAGACCTGGAGTCCAAGTCGTACCTGTCCAACCAGGCGCTGGATATCCGCAACAATGCCTTGCGTCAGCTCAATGAAGAGTTGGGCCTGGCATGGAATGCTCAGGAGAACGCCAACGCCCAGTTGCCGATCGCCCAGCAGTACGTCGATCACAGCAACCGTGTGCGCAGCGCCTACCAACAGCAATTCAGCCTGGGCGAGCGAACCCTGCTCGACTTGCTCGACAGCGAGAATGAAACCTTCACTGCCCAGCGTCGCCTGGTGGAAGTGAAGAACATACAATTGTTTACTCAGTATCGAATCAAGGCGACCATTGGCCAACTGCTCAAGAGTCAGGGTGTTGTAGCCCCGATGGCCACCGTTGTGCAGAACGATCTGAAACCAAGGGTGAGCCTGCCAGGCCTGAACTGAGGCCCACCCTGCCCCACCCACCGCAAGGATGAAGAGAGCGCCGCGTGGAATCCGAAGTCAGTCGAGTCCAACTCAGCCACGATCCACGCAGTCAGCATGACGATCCCTTGCTGGATAGTCTGCTGAGCCTGTGTGTCCTGCACCAGAAACCTGCAAGCCGGGTCATGCTGACCACCGGCCTGCCGCTGCCCGCGCAGCGCCTGAGCCCCGAGCTGCTGCCCCGTGCGGCGGCCAGGGCCGGCCTGCAAGGGCGGCTGCTGCAGCGCAAACTGGAGCAGATCCCCAGTATCGCCATGCCTGCCATGCTGTTGCTCAAGGAAGGCCGCAGCGCCGTCCTGCTGGGCTGGGAGAATGAAGACACCGCACGCCTGCTGCTCAGCGAGAGCGATGGTGGCGAGGTGCACGTCAGCCGCGAAGCGCTGCTCAGTGACTACAGCGGGCGTGTGTTCTTCGCCCAGCCGCAGCACAAGTTCGACGTCAACCACGGCAACCTCATCCCGCGCGCGAAATCCTGGTTCCGCGACACCTTGCTGCGCAGCAAATGGCTGTATATCGACGCCATCGCCGCCAGCCTGGTGATCAACCTGATCGCCTTGGCAGCGCCGCTGTTCGTGATGAACGTGTATGACCGGGTGGTGCCCAACCAGGCGACCTCGACCCTTTGGGTGCTGGCCGTCGGCATCGCCGGGGCCTACTTCTTCGACCTGATCCTCAAGGGCCTGCGCGGCCTCTGCCTGGACTTGGCCGGCAAGAAGACCGACCTGATCATCTCGGCGACCTTGTTCGAACGTATCGTCGGGATGTCGATGAAGTACCGCCCCGCGCGGGTCGGCAGCTTTGCCCAGAACATCCATGAGTTCCAGGGTTTACGCGACTTCCTCGCCTCCTTGACCCTGACCAGCCTGATCGACCTGCCGTTCACGCTGCTGATCCTGATCGTCATCGCCATCATTGGCGGGCACCTGGTGTGGATCCCGATCATCGCCTTCCCGCTGGCCCTGGGCATCGGTTACGCCCTGCAGCGGCCGCTGATGGCGACCATGGAGCGGACCATGGCCCTGGCCTCGGAACGCCAGTCGAGCCTGATCGAGACCCTGGCAGGCCTGGATGCGGTCAAGGTCAACAACGCCGAAAGCGAGCGCCAGTACATGTGGGAACAGACGCTCGGCACCCTCAGCCGTCTGGAACTGCGCGTGAAGGTGCTGTCGAGCCTGGCGATGAACATCACCCTGCTGATCCAGCAACTGGCTGGCGTGGCGATGATTTGCGTCGGGGTCTACATGATCATCGACGGCAACCTGAGCATGGGTGGCCTGGTCGCCTGTTACATGCTCAGCGGCCGTGCCCTTGGCCCGCTGGGGCAGCTCAATGGTTTGCTGGCCCGCTATCAGCAGGCCAAGGTGACCATGGTTTCCACCGACCACATGATGGAGCTGCCGCAGGAACGCAACTTCGAAGAGCGCCCACTGAGCCGCCGGGTGCTGCAGGGCAGCATCGAGTTCCGTGGGGTGGACTTCACCTACCCTAACCAGCAGAACCTGGCCCTCAAGAACATCAACCTGACCATTCGCCCCGGCGAGAAGGTGGGCATCATTGGCCGAAGCGGTTCGGGCAAGAGCTCGTTGGCCAAGCTGATCGTTGGCCTGTATGAATCCGACGGCGGGTCGCTGCTGGTCGATGGCGTGGATATCCGCCAGATCGACGTCAGCGAGCTGCGCCACAATATCGGCTACGTGCCCCAGGACATCCAGCTGATGGCCGGCACCCTGCGCGACAACCTGGTCAGCGGCGCCCGCTACATCGAAGACGAAATGATCCTGCAGGCCGCAGAGCTGGCAGGTGTTCATGAGTTTGCCAGGCTGCACCCTGACGGCTATGAGCTGCAGGTGGGCGAACGTGGCCAGAACCTCTCCGGCGGCCAGCGGCAGAACGTCGCCCTGGGCCGTGCATTGCTGCTCAACCCACAGATCCTGCTGCTCGACGAACCGACCAGCGCCATGGACAACACCGGTGAAGAGCGCCTCAAGCAGCGCCTGCAGGCGGTCATCGAAAACAAGACGGTGCTGCTGGTGACCCACCGCGCCTCGTTGCTGTCGCTGGTGGACCGGCTGATCGTGATCGATCGCGGGCAGATTGTCGCCGACGGCCCGAAAGCCGCGGTCATGGATGCGCTGAAGAAGGGGCAGATCAGTGTTGCATAAGCTCGATATGGGGCAATTCAAGGATGGCCTGCGGCGCTACTTCAAAGGCTCCGACTCGCTTGGCGGGCAGCCACTGCCTGAGGTCAACAAGGCGCTGATCGAGGACGCGCCACGGGTGGTTCGCCTGACCATCTGGGGTGTGATCGCGTTTTTCGTGTTCATGATCGTCTGGGCCAGCGTCGCGCCGATCGATGAGGTCACACGGGGCGAAGGCAAGGCCATTCCGTCGTCCAAGGTGCAGAAGATCCAGAACCTTGAGGGCGGCATCATCGCCGAGATCTACGCCAAGGAAGGGCAAATCGTCGACGTCGGCCAGCCCTTGCTGCGCCTGGACGAAACCCGCTTCGCCTCCAACGTCGGTGAAACCGAGGCCGACCGCCTGGCCATGGCGCTGCGGGTCGAACGTTTGAGTGCCGAGGTCGAAGACCGCCCGCTGAAAATCGATGAAGAACTGCGCAAGGCAGCGCCCAGCCAGGCAGCCAACGAAGAGTCGCTGTACCTGAGCCGGCGCCAGCAACTGCAGGACGAAATCGGCGGCCTGCAGCAACAGTTGGTACAGCGCCAGCAAGAGCTGCGCGAGTACACCTCCAAGCGCGCCCAGTACGCCAACAGCCTGCAACTGCTGCGTCAGGAAATCGCGATGTCCGAGCCGCTGGTGGCCCAGGGCGCGATTTCCCAGGTTGAAGTGCTGCGCCTGCGCCGTGCCGAGGTGGAGAACCGTGGCCAGATGGACTCCACCGCGCTGGCCATCCCGCGCGCCGAGGCGGCCATCCGCGAAGTGCAGAGCAAGGTCGAGGAGACCCGTGGCAAGTTCCGCAGCGAGGCGCTGACTCAGCTCAACGAGGCCCGCACCGAGCTCAACAAGGCCACTGCCACCAGCAAGGCACTGGATGACCGGGTACACCGCACCATGGTCACCTCGCCGGTACGCGGTATCGTCAAGCAGCTGCTGGTCAACACCATCGGCGGGGTCATCCAGCCGGGTAGCGACATCGTCGAAGTGGTGCCGCTGGACGACACACTGGTCATCGAGGCGAAGATCCTGCCCAAGGACATTGCCTTCCTGCACCCTGGGCAGGAGGCGACCGTCAAGTTCACCGCCTATGACTACACCATCTACGGTGGCCTGAAGGCCAAGCTGGAACAGATCGGTGCCGATACCATCACCGATGAAGACAAAAAGACCACGTACTACCTGATCAAGTTGCGCACCGACCGCAGCCACTTGGGCACCGATGAGAAGCCGCTGCTGATCATCCCCGGGATGGTGGCGACGGTGGACATCATGACCGGCAAGAAGACCATCATGAGCTACTTGCTGAAGCCGATCATGAAGGCGCGTTCGGAAGCCTTGCGCGAGCGTTGAGACTTACGCAATCCCGGTAGGAGCAGCCTTGTGCTGCGAAGAGGCCAGTGGCAGTACCGAGAATCTTCTGTGCTGCCGCTGGCCTCTTCGCAGCACAAGGCTGCTCCTACCCGTTCAGCGCCAGGGTGCGGGCTCACCCACCAACTGCCCCTGAATACCACCCACGCCCATTTCCCGCAGCACCAACCTTTCCCCTTCCGTCTCGACCCGTTCAGCAATCAACGGCAGGTCGATGCTGTGCGCCGCGCGCTGTATCGCTTCGATGAACAGGCGCTTGTGTTGTTCATGGTCGATGTTACGGATATAGCTACCATCGATCTTCAGGTACGCAAGGCCCAGGTGCGCCAGGTTGCCAATCATGCTGAACCGGCCGCCAAAGCGCTGCAGCGCCAGCCCGAAGCCATGCGCGTGAAGGCGCCGGGTCAGCTGTTCGAGGGCTGACTGTTCGGGCAATTGCTCTTCGCCTATCTCGAATGTCAGGCGTGGGCCCAGCGCCGCATGCTGGCTCAACAGCTCGTAGACGCGTTGCAGCGCTTTGGGGTCGGCCAAGGTTGCAGCGGACAGGTTCAGCGCCAGCACCTGATCATGAGTGCGCAGGTGGGCAAGCACCTTTTCCAGCACCAGCAGATCCAGGCGCGGCATCCAGCCAAAGCGCTCCAGCCAAGGCAAGAAGCGCCCGGCCGGCAACGCCTCGCCCTGCTCATCGTGCAAACGCGAGATCACTTTGTGGTGCAGTACCCGTTGCCCTGTGCCGCAGTCCACCACCGGCTGGAAGAACAGTTCGAATTGCCCATTGACGAAGGCCTGGTCGAGCCGCTCATGCCAGGCATGATGGCTATCACCGGCCACCGCGGCCGCACCCTGTTCAAGGCACACCCAGCCCGGCGCCGGCTGGTTTTCGGCACGCGCCAAGGCCTCGTCGGCGAGCTTCAGCAATGCCTGTGGCGCATCGCCAGGGGTGAACGGCGCAAGGCCGATGCACGCTACCGGGTCGACATCACTGGCGCCCGTCTCGTGCAGGCTCTGCAGTGTCGCCTCCAGGGCCTGGGCGAGCTGTACCGCCTCTTCATGCACCATGCCCGGCGCCAGCACGGCGAACTCGCCCCCACGGCTGCGCGAGATCAGGTCTTTGGTCTCCGGGTAGCTGGCACAGGTGCGGCGCAGCTGCTCGCCCACTGCCTGCAACAGCTGATCGGTGCGCTGCCCGCCCAGGCGCGCGTTAAGGCCTGCCAAGCCCTGAACCCGCAGCAACAGCAAGTAACCGGCGCGCGCCTCTTCCAGATTGCTGACGCGCGTATTCAGTTGCATCTCGAAATAGCGGCGGTTGGACAAGCCGGTGAGGCTGTCCTGGTAGGACTCTGCACGCAGCCGCTCACTGCGCTCGGCCTGCTCGGTAAACAGTGCCTTGAGCTTCTCGACCATCTGGTTCATTGCCTGCACCACACGGCGCAGCTCAGGGGTGCGCGGCAGGTCTGGCAGGCTGAGGAATTCGCGCCGGGCGATGGCATGGGATTGCTCGACCATGTAATCCAGCGGCCGCAATTGCCGACGCAGCAGCAAGGCGCCGAGCACCGCGCTGGCGGCACCGCACAGCAACAACCAACCCAGGCTGCCCAACGCACTCTGCCAGAGCTTGGCAATGGCGAACATCGGATGGCTGATCACCTCCACCCGCGCCGCCTGCTGCCAGCCACGGCTGACGATGGCATCCCCACCTGCGGCTTCAAGGCCAATGAGGTGGACGAACCAGGCCGGCACACCCCCCGGGTCGGGCTCGGCGTGGCGCTCCACCAGCACGGCATTGGAGCCCAGGTCGACAACCTTGATGCTCGCATAGTAGCCACTGTCGAAGATCGAGCTGACCATCAGTTCGACCATCGCCGGGTCGTCGATATTAGGCGTCAGCGACAGCGCCAAGGCAGTGGCCGCGTCCTGGGCGTGCGAACGCAGCTGGTTGACGTACTGGCTGCGCGAGCTCTCCAGGCTGACCATGAAGCTGCCGCTGAAAGCGACCACCAGGAACAGGCAAATGGCCAACAGCAATTGTTTGAACAGTGACATCTGTGCTCCTTCAGTAAACCGGCTCGGCCGGGAACCCTTCGGCCTGCATTTTCTTCAGCAAATCCTGCCAACGTGACAGGCGCTTGGTATCGCCGACCTTCTTGTTGCCGGCGGCGCCTGTCAGCCACAACCCCTCGCCATTGAAGGCGTACACCGGCAGCAAGTCGGCGCGCTGGCTCGCCGGCTTGATGGCATCCATCAGGCTGTCGAGCACCAACGGCTGAGCCTGTGGGCTGGAATAATAGGTCAGTACCATGTGCGCCCGGTTCTGCCGCAGCGCCTTGACGTAGGTGATGCGCATCTTCTCGCTGGGGATGCCCATACGTCGCAGACTGAAATACTTGGCAATAGCGTAGTCCTCGCAATCACCGGCCCCCTTGATCAGGGCCTGGACCGGCGTGGCCCAGTAATCGACCTCATGCCACAAGTCGATGTCTTCGACGTAGCGCAATTGCTGGTTGAAGAAGCGATTGACCACTTGCAGCCGTTCCAGCTCACTGCCCTGCTTCTGCGTGGCCATCAGGTTCTGCCAGGCGTCGATACGCCCCTGCCCCGCGCCAAGCGGGCCATACAGCGCCTGCGACTGGCGGCTGATCTGGGAAAAATCCCAATCCGCGTGCAAGCCGCCCAGTAGCAAGCTACCCAGCAGCGCGGCAAGGCCGACACGTCGCACAGCCGTTTTGAACATCCAGGATATCGCCACTGCGAAGACCTGTTCAGACCCGTCGAAAGCAGCGATGGTGCGGCCTGCCAGTACAAAAAACAATGGCACCCTGCAATCACGCAGCCAATGGTCGGGCCATACTGACTTTATGGCTATCTCGTTCTATGTACCGCTTCCTTTGCCAAGCGACTTCATACACCATAGCCGCGGCCTTGGGTCGGCCGCTCCAGTGCGGTCGACGGTTTGACAAGCCCCCTTGCCTGTTACTAGTGTCATTGGATCCAACTTTTCTTATCGTCGAGGCAGACTCCGCGTGGCCGAGAAAATCAAACTGAGCAACGTGCTGGCTAGCGAACAGCTATCCCCACACATGGCACGTGCTGTTATCGAGGAGCGCCTGCGCAGCGCCATTCTTGATGGTCGTCTGCCGCCAGGTACTGCCGTGCGTCAGCAAGAGCTCGCCACCTTGTTCGGGGTCAGCCGCATGCCCGTGCGCGAGGCCTTGCGCCAGCTCGAAGCGCAATCGCTGCTGAACGTGGAGATGCACAAGGGCGCAGTGGTTGCGCCCTTGATTGGTGAAGACGCGGTGGACACCTACGCCCTGCGTGTTCTGCTCGAAAGCGAGGCCCTGCGCCAGTCCATTCCGTTGCTCGATGCCGATGACATCGCCCGCGCGCGCGGGTATATCCAGCAACTGGAAAACGAAACCCGTCACGCCGAAATCGGCCGCCTCAACCGCCTGTTCCACATGGCGCTGTATAGCAAGGCGCCGAACAAGAAGTTACTGCGCCTGATCGAGAACGAACTGAACGAAGAAGAGCGCTTTCTGCGCTTCCATCTTTCGTCGATGGGGCTGGGCAAGCTCACCCAGGACGATCACAACGCGCTGGTGGATGCGGCCAGCGACAAGCTGGTGGATGAAGCGGTCGCAGTGCTTGAGCAGCACTTGAACTCAGGGGCGCGTGTTATCAGGCAGTATCTGGATTCACAGCTAGGGCGATAACCGGTTCTGAGCGGGATCGCCGGTCGCCCGACATCAGCCTGTTGCAAAATAAACGGGCTCCGCAAACAATGAGACTAATTATCATTTATGTCCATTGAAGCCAGCGCCTTCCTCCATGCCTTCCAATGACTCAGTGCAAACGCTCTACAGTGACCACCACGGCTGGTTGCATGCCTGGCTGCGTAGCAAGCTGGGTAACGCCGCCGATGCCGCAGACCTGGCCCAGGACACGTTCGTCCGGCTGTTACAGCGTGGCGAGCAGGTACAGCTCAATACGCCAAGGGCCTTCTTGCGCACCGTGGCGCGCGGGCTGGTGATCGATCACTGGCGCCGTGAAGAATTGCACCGGGCTTACCTCGAAGCCTTGGCCCACCTGCCGGAAGCCTTGGCACCCTCGGCGGAAACCCGCGAGGTGCTGCTCGAACTGCTGGAGCGTATCGCTCGCATGCTCGATGGCCTCAAGCCAAAGGTGCGCCGCGCTTTTCTGCTGGCCCAGTGCGAAGGGCTGAAACACCAGGCGATCGCCGAGCAGATGGGTATCTCGGTGCGCACTGTGGAGCGCTACATTGCTGATGCGCTTTATCATTGCTACCTGCTGCGCTTTGAAGACGAGCGATGACAGCCGCCGCCCCTTCCGCCAAAGCGGTCAAGCAAGCCATTCAGTGGATGCTTAGGCTACGCGAAAGCGGCAATAGCCCCGTGCTGCTGCAGCAATGCGAGCAGTGGCGTAGCGCACGGCACGAGCACGAACTGGCCTGGCAACGGGTAGTTCACCTGCATCAGGACCTTGACCTGCGCGCCATCCCCGGCGCGGGGGTTGCCCTACAGACCTTGGAAACCAGCCAGCGGCGCCTGCACCGTCGCCAGGCGCTCAAGTTGCTTGGCTGCGCCGCCATGGCGGGCTCGGCGACATGGCTGGCCAAAGACCTCGATACCGTCAGCGGCTGGACTGCGGACTACGCGACTGCCACGGGCGAACGGCGTAGCTTCCAGCTACCCGATGGCTCGCTGATGCAACTCAACACGCGCACTGCGGTAGACCTGGCTTTCGACGATCAGCAGCGCTTGCTCCGCCTCAGGCATGGGGAGCTGATGCTCACGTGCAGTGACGCACATAACCACGCTCGCCCTCTGCTGGTACAGACGCAAGATGCCCTGCTCGAAGGTTTCGACGGGCGCTTTGTGGTGCGCCAGGAGCGAGACTGCACGCAGGTCAGCGTCAGCCACGGCAACGTGGCGATACACCGGCCGGGGAACGGCCAGGTGCAGTGGATTGCCCGCGGCCAGCACTGGCGCCTGGACGCCCAGGGCGCACAACGCCTGGAGAGCGTGGCCATGGACCCAGCTGCCTGGAGCGAAGGGCTGATCGTTACCCGCGACATGCGCTTGCGCGACTTTCTTGAACAGGTGGGCCGTTATCGCCACGGCTACCTGGGTTGCACCGATGAGATTGCCGATTTACGCCTGTCTGGTGTGTTCCGCCTCGAGGACCCTGAGCAGCTGCTGCAATTGCTGCCACAAACGCTGCCTGTGAGGCTTCGTCAACGCACGCGCTGGTGGATACGTGTGGAGCAGGTTGCCTGACTTCACCCAAGCGCTGCTCTTTTTGGCGGGTTTTGGGCGCCGATCCGGCTAGGACAGTAAGCATCGTCTTCTGCCCTCCCACCCTTCAACGGACTCTTTCATGCCCATCGCCTCACCACACACACGCCCGCCCAACGAGAATGATTTTCGACCTGTCTTGAATTCAGCCGCTCTGCGCAAAGCAGTCCAGGCAGCTTTGTTCGGCACAGCCTTGGGCATGTCCACCCTGCCCCTCCATGTTCTGGCCGCCGAAGCGCCCCAAGTTAGCCAGCAGTACGCGATCCCGGGTGGGGAACTGAACGATGTACTCAACCAGTTTGCCCGCCAGGCGGGGATCACCCTGTCGAGCACGCCGCAGTTGACCAACGGGTTGCAATCCAATGGCTTGCAAGGGCATTACTCGCCTGATCAGGCCCTGCGCCAACTGCTCAATGGCAGCGGCCTGGAAGCCGTCAGCCAGGGTGGGCACAGCTACGTGCTGCGGGCCCAGCCTGAAGAGGCCGCATTGTCGTTGCCAGACACCGACGTGCGCAGTTTTACCCTGGGTAATGCCCTGGGCAGCATGGACGGCTACAACGCCACGCACAGCCAGGTGGCCACCAAGACCAGCATGCCGTTGGTGGAAACCTCACAGTCGGTTTCAGTGGTCACCCGTCAACAGATGGACGACCAGGGCTCGCAGACCGTTGCCCAGGCCATGCGCTATACGCCAGGTGTACTGACCAACCCCTATGGCGCCACGCACCGCTACGACTATGTGGCCATGCGGGGCTTCAACGACGGCTCGGTAGACAACATCTACGTCGATGGCCTGAAGTCCATGGGTGACAACGGCACCTACAGCACCATGCAAGTGGACCCGTACTTCCTTGAGCGCATCGACATCCTGAAGGGGCCATCTTCGGTACTCTATGGCCGCAGCTCCCCAGGGGGCCTGGTGGCACTGACCACCAAGAAGCCACTGTTCACGCCATTCCATCAAGTGCAGGCCACGGTCGGCACCCAAGGCCAGCGTGGCATGGGTTTCGACTTCAGCGGCCCAGTCGATGACGACAAACGTATCGCCTATCGCCTGACAGGTTTGGCCGATAGCGCTGATACCCAGTTCGACCACAACAAGGAAGAACGCTACGCCATAGCACCGGCTGTCAGCATCGACTTCACCGAAGACACCTCGCTGACGCTTCAGGCGTATCTGCAGCATGACCCGAATGGTGGGTACCACGGCGGTAACCCGGCAGACGGCATGCTGCACAAGCGCAACGGGCTGCGTCTGTCAGATCACTTCTTTGAAGGCGAGCCTGGGATCGACAACTACGAACGCACTCAGCAGTCGTTCAGCTACCAGTTCGAGCACCGCTTCAACGATGTGTTCACCGCCCGGCAGAACTTCCGCTACCAGGACTCTGACGTCTCGATGGACCAGGTGTATTCCGCTGGCTGGGCAGATGCCGACAGTAATATCCTCAACCGCGCCTATACCGGCGGCGACGAGCGCCTGCACTCCTACATCATCGATAACATGCTGCAGGCAGAATTCTTCACCGGTGCGGCCAAGCATACCTTGCTGCTTGGCA
Organism: Pseudomonas sp. ITEM 17296; assembly: GCF_028895205.1. Lineage (NCBI taxonomy): Bacteria > Pseudomonadati > Pseudomonadota > Gammaproteobacteria > Pseudomonadales > Pseudomonadaceae > Pseudomonas > Pseudomonas sp. ITEM 17296. The sequence goes on from NZ_WJRS01000049.1 coordinate 14,689, forward strand.
CCGACTATCAACGCCGCAAAGCCGACGTGGAGTGGCGCTACGGCACGGTGGATGCGCTGGATGCCGGCAACCCTCAATATGGCAATGGCAACCTGCAGGTACTCGGCGAGAACCGCTACCAGCGTCGCCTGCAGCAGACAGGGGTGTATTTGCAGGACCTGGTCGAGCTCGACCAGTGGCGCTTCTCGCTGGGGCTGCGTCAGGACTGGGTGAAGGTTTCTGAGGAAAACCGCGACAGCAACACCAAGGTCAATGACGAACGCACCAAGTTCACCACCCGAGCAGGCGTGCTCTACTTGTTCGAGAATGGCCTGGCGCCTTACGTCAGCTACTCGGAGTCATTCAACCCCAATACCGTGTCCGACCAGGATGGCCGCCCACTGGCGCCGACCGAGGGCACCCAGTGGGAAGCAGGTATCAAGTACCAGCCGCCAGGCAGTGACAACCTGTTCACCGCCTCGTTGTTCCGCATCGAGCAAGAGAACCTTGCCTCCAAACAACCGAACGAGGAGTTCTATCGCCCTGTGGGTGAAGTTCGCTCACAAGGGCTGGAGCTGGAGGCCCATGTTCAGCTGACTGATAACCTCAAGCTGTTGGGCGGCTACACCTTTACCGACATCGAGTATGCCAAGACGATGCCGAGCCTGGTGTCGACCCAGTTGGACAACAAGGGTAATTCGCCCACCCAGGCGCCCAAGCAGATGTTTTCGCTGTGGGCCGACTACAACTTCCGGCAGGGGGCGTTGGACGGCCTGCGACTGGGCGGCGGGATGCGCTATGTGGGGTATAGCTGGGTGGATGCGGAAAACAGCATGAAGGTGCCCTCCTACACGCTGTTTGACGCTTCGATCGGGTATGACCTGGGCAAGGTCGGCCTCACCGGGGTGGATGTGCGCCTGAATGCGAACAACCTGACCAACGAAAGCTACATCACCTCATGTGCCAGCCTGAACTACTGCTACATGGGTGAAGAGCGAAACGTAAGCGCTACGGTCAGCTATCAATTCTGACCGGAAAAGACAAAGCCCCTGTCTGCATCGCAGACAGGGGCTTTGGGTTTGAATCTTGACGATGACCTACTCTCACATGGGGAAACCCCACACTACCATCGGCGATGCATCGTTTCACTGCTGAGTTCGGGATGGGATCAGGTGGTTCCAATGCTCTATGGTCGTCAAGAAATTCTGTGTGCCGGCCCGTCTTCAAGACGTGCCCGCGAATTTCTATG
>NZ_WJRS01000004.1:0-335939 GCF_028895205.1 Pseudomonas sp. ITEM 17296
ACCTGTCAAGCGCTTATTTTGAAGTTTTTCGCGAGAAACTCGTTTAGCTTCAAACACTTGGCTCGCTGCGATCTCTCGTAGCGGGAGGCGAATCATACAGCGTTTAGAAGCGCTGTCAACCACCTTTTCAACCGCTGACGATCTTTCGATCGAAGCCCTTCAAACTTCGTCTTCACTATTTAACTCATTGAATCTCAAGGAGTTTTTCGTTCCGACTACGCTGGAAGTGGGGCGCATTATAAGGGGATTCGAAACCCCGTCAACCTTTAATTTCACGAAACCTTAATATCGCTAAAAAGCAAAGCGGGGAGGCCTTCGGCCTCCCCGCTATTCCACTTCTCTATATAGCCTCAAAGCACCCCAGCACTGCGCAAGCGGTGCACCGCTTCGGCATCCAGCCCCAACACCTCACTCAATACCGCCTCGGTGTGCTCACCCAACAGCGGCGGCGCCCGCCGGTACTCCACCGGCGTCTCCGACAAGCGAATAGGGCTGGCTACCTGCGGCACACTCCCCGCCAGTGGATGCGGGATAGCCACCGCCAACCCTCGAGCCACCACCTGCGGATCCTGGAACATCTGCGCCAGGTCATTGATTGGCCCACACGGCACCCCAGCCTTCTCCAACTGGCTCACCCACTCCGCCGTGGTCTTGAACACCGTAGCCTGGCGAATCAACGGAATCAGCTCACCACGGTTGGCCACACGCAGCTTATTAGTAGCGAAGCGCGGATCATCCGCCCACTGCGGCTGCCCAGCCACCTCGGCAAACTTGCGAAACTGACCATCATTACCCACGGTAAGAATGAAATCGCCGTCTGCTGTAGGGAAGTCCTGGTAAGGCACGATATTGGGATGCGCATTACCCAGGCGCCGGGGCGGGGTGCCCGTGGTCAGGTAGTTCATGGCCTGGTTCGCCAGGCAGGCCACCTGGACATCGAGCAGTGCCATGTCGACATGCTGGCCGATCCCGGTCTGGTCCCGATGGGCGAGGGCAGCCAAAATCGCCACAGTCGAGTACAACCCAGTAAGAATGTCAGTCAGCGCCACGCCAACCTTTACCGGCCCTGCACCTTCTTCCCCCTCAGGCCGACCGGTCAGGCTCATCAGGCCACCCAGCCCTTGGATCATGAAGTCATAGCCCGCGCGCTTGGCATAGGGCCCCGTCTGGCCAAAACCGGTAATGGAGCAATAGATAAGCTTTGGGTTGAGCGCTTTCAGGCTTTGGTAATCCAGCCCATAGGCTGCGAGGCCACCCACCTTGAAGTTCTCGATGACAATATCCGACTTCGCCGCCAACTCACGCACCAAACGTTGCCCCTCAGCCTGCGTGAAGTCGATCGTCACCGAACGCTTGTTGCGATTGGCCGAGAGGTAATAGGCGGCCTCACTGGTGTTCTCACCTCGGGCATCTCTGAGGAAAGGCGGCCCCCACGAGCGGGTATCATCGCCATTACCAGGGCGCTCGACCTTGATCACGTCAGCCCCAAGGTCAGCGAGAATCTGGCCAGACCATGGGCCGGCCAACACGCGCGAAAGGTCCAGCACCCGCAGATGTGATAGCGCGCCCATGGGCTGGCTCCTTATTAATAGAAGGCCTGGATGCCGGTCTGAGCACGCCCCAGGATCAACGCATGCACGTCATGGGTACCTTCATAGGTGTTGACCACCTCAAGGTTCACCAGATGGCGAGCCACGCCGAACTCATCGGAAATGCCGTTACCCCCCAGCATGTCACGTGCCATGCGGGCGATATCCAAGGCTTTACCGCAAGAGTTACGCTTCATGATCGAGGTGATCTCGACAGCCGCCGTGCCTTCATCCTTCATGCGCCCCAACCGCAGGCAGCCCTGCAGTGCCAGGGTGATCTCGGTCTGCATGTCGGCCAGCTTTTTCTGGATCAGCTGATTGGCTGCCAGCGGGCGGCCGAACTGCTGACGGTCCAGGGTGTATTGGCGCGCGGTATGCCAGCAGGCCTCGGCGGCGCCCAACGCCCCCCAGGAGATGCCATAGCGTGCCGAGTTCAGGCAGGTGAACGGGCCCTTGAGGCCGCGCACGTCTGGGAAGATGTTCTCCTCAGGCACGAACACGTTGTCCATCACGATCTCACCTGTGATCGAAGCACGCAGGCCCACCTTGCCGTGGATCGCCGGGGCGCTGAGGCCTTCCCAGCCCTTTTCCAGCACGAAGCCGCGGATATCGCCAGCGTCATCCTTGCCCCACACCACGAACACATCGGCGATCGGGCTGTTGGTGATCCACATCTTGCTGCCGGTCAGGCGGTAGCCGCCGTCCACCTTTCTGGCCCGGGTGATCATCGAGCCCGGGTCGGAGCCGTGGTTAGGCTCGGTCAGGCCAAAGCAGCCGATCCACTCACCCGTGGCGAGCTTGGGCAGGTACTTCTGCTTCTGCGCCTCGGTGCCGAATTCGTTGATCGGTACCATCACCAGGGAAGACTGCACACTCATCATCGAGCGATAGCCAGAGTCGATCCGCTCGACCTCACGAGCGATCAGCCCGTAACACACATAATTAAGGCCGCTGCCGCCATACTGCTCGGGGATGGTGGCACCCAGCAAACCGATTTCACCCATCTCGCGGAAGATCGCCGGGTCGGTCTGCTCATGGCGGAAGGCTTCGAGCACGCGCGGCGCCAGCTTGTCCTGGGCGAACTGATAAGCGCTGTCACGCACCATGCGCTCTTCTTCAGTGAGCTGCTGATCGAGCAGCAGCGGATCGATCCAGTTGAAGCTTGCTTTACCGGCCATGAGCGAAATCCTCGAAAAGAGAGAGCAAATTCTTGTGCCCTTGAGCCTAGGCCTGATCGGCCGTCGGGACAAACGAGGATTGCGCACGGATTAGTGATAATTTGTCACTTCGTAAATCAGCAAAACGCCACATTGACAGCCTTACAAGTGAGGTTGACGTACATGCGCCGCAAGATCCCCAGCACTGCCGCCCTGGTCTGTTTCGAGGCGGCGGCGCGTAACGAGAGCTTCACCAAGGCCGCGCAAGAACTCGCGCTGACCCAGGGCGCCGTTTGTCGGCAGATCGGCGGCCTGGAGGCCTTCCTTAATGTGGAACTGTTTCGCCGCTCAAGGCGCGGGGTGAAGCTGACCGAGGCTGGCCTTTCCTACAGCCGCCAGGTTGCCGCGCAGCTGGATGCGGTAGAGCGCGATACCTTGTCGGTCATGCGCCAGCAGGGCGCCAATGTGATCGAACTGGCCGTGGTACCCACCTTCGGCACCCAATGGCTGCTCCCCAGGCTCAAGGACTTCCAGCAGCGCCACCCCGACGTCACCGTCAACCTGACCAACCGCACCCGGCCATTTCTGTTTGCCGACACAGCCTTTGATGCAGCCATCTATTTCGGCGATGCCGACTGGTCCGGCACCCAATCGCATAGACTGATGGGCGAGAACCCTGTCCCCGTCTGCAGCCCGGCGTTGCTGGGCGGGCAGGGCATGCTCGACGCCCGCCGCATTGCGCAACTCCCCTTGCTGCAGCAGACCACGCGCCCCTATGCCTGGCGGCAATGGTTCGGCGGCCTGGGCATGAACGTGGAGCGCGACATGACAGGCCCGCGTTATGAACTATTCTCGATGCTCGCGCAGGCGGCGATGCACGAAATGGGTATCGCGCTGATCCCGCCCTTTCTAATCCAGCGGGAGTTGCAGGAGGGTAGGTTGGTGGTCGCTAACAGGCATGCCCTGAGCAGTGACAAGGCCTACTATCTGATGATTCCCGAACGCAAAGTGGAGTCTGCCTCGCTACGGGCTTTCCGCGACTGGCTGGTAGCACAAGCGCAGGCTTACACCACCGCCTCTGCCTAGTCGCAGCCAACCAACCTGACTTCGTAGTCAATTATTTTAAACACCTACAGATATATGTATTTGTCGCATATTCGAAAACTGTTACGCAAGCCTGAAAATCCCGTTTAACCCTGCTGACTGCGCGGCTTTCAGGCTTAAATTGCGACATTTAGCGAACCGTAAGCGAAATACCGCAATTTTTTTTAGTTTTATCTCCTAATCTCCCAATGGCCCATGGTTGACGGGCTGCAACCGAAGGCTTGCGACATACGGTCACAGGGTGACTTGTAGTTTTAACTTCGTTTCGCTCCAGAACCGGTTGAAGCCCCTTGGGTTCATCTGCAAAATGCCTGGCCCGCCTAGGATTCGGCGGGTTGGACCGCACCAGCGCACCAGCCGAAGTACGCTGGCTTCAACAAAGACAAAAGGTCACCGCAGGAGACATAGTCGTGCACATTGGTGTTCCTCTCGAGACGCAGACGGGTGAGACAAGGGTCGCCGCGACCCCTGAAACCATCAAAAAACTGGTTGCCCAGGGCCATCAGGTCACCGTCCAACGGGGGGCAGGGCTAAACGCCAGCATTCCGGACAGTGCCTATGAGGCTGTGGGTGCCTCCCTGGGTACCGCCGCCGATGCCTACGGCGCGCAACTGGTACTTAAAGTAGTCGCGCCCAACGACCAGGAGATGGCGCTGATCAACAGCGGCAGCCTGCTGGTGGGCATGCTCAACCCGTTCAACAGTGAACTGATCGGCAAGATGGCCGAGCGCGGTATCACCGCCTTCGCCCTCGAAGCAGCGCCGCGTACCTCGCGGGCACAAAGCCTCGATGTGCTGTCGTCCCAGGCCAACATCGCCGGTTACAAGGCGGTACTGCTGGCAGCGCACTACTACCCTCGCTTCATGCCCATGCTGATGACGGCCGCCGGTACCGTGAAGGCTGCTCGCGTGCTGATCCTCGGCGCAGGCGTTGCAGGCCTGCAGGCCATTGCTACCGCCAAGCGCATGGGTGCCGTGATTGAGGCGTCGGATGTACGCCCCGCCGTTAAAGAGCAGATCGAATCGCTGGGCGCCAAGTTCATCGACGTGCCTTACGAAACCGATGAGGAACGTGAGTGCGCCGAGGGCGTTGGTGGCTATGCCCGGCCAATGCCGGCCAGCTGGATGCAGCGCCAGGCCCAGGCCGTACACGAACGCGCCAAGCAGGCCGACATCGTCATCACCACCGCACTGATCCCTGGCCGCAAGGCGCCGACCCTGCTCAGCGCCGAAACCGTCGCGCAGATGAAGCCTGGGTCGGTGGTCATCGACCTGGCGGCCGCCCAAGGCGGTAACTGCCCACTGACCGTCGCCGACCAGGTGGTGCAGGAAAACGGCGTGACCATCGTCGGCCCGACCAACCTGCCTGCCCAGGTGGGGGCCGATGCATCGGCACTGTACGCACGCAACCTGCTGGACTTCATGAAGCTGTTGTTCGACAAGGACAACGCGCTGGTCATCAACCTCGAAGACGACATCGTCGCGGCCTGCCTCATGTGCCGCGATGGCCAAGTCGTCCGCAAGAACGGCTAAGGAGCACGACAAATGGAAGACATGCTGATTTCCCATGGCATCTACAACCTGATCATTTTCGTGCTGGCCATCTATGTGGGCTACCACGTGGTGTGGAACGTCACCCCAGCGCTGCACACGCCGCTGATGGCGGTCACCAACGCCATCTCGGCCATCGTCATCGTCGGTGCCATGCTGGCGGCGGCGCTGACCGTAACGCCCGCCGGCAAGCTGATGGGCACGCTGGCCGTGGCCTTGGCGGCGGTCAACGTGTTCGGTGGCTTCCTGGTCACCCGTCGCATGCTTGAGATGTTCAAGAAGAAAGCCAAGAACGAGGCGAAGAAGTAAGCATGAGCATGAATCTGGTAACGCTTCTCTACCTGGTCGCCTCGATCTGCTTCATCCAGGCGCTCAAGGGCCTTTCGCACCCGACCACGTCACGCCGCGGCAATCTGTTCGGCATGATCGGCATGGGCTTGGCAATCGTCACTACGGTTGGCCTCATTTATAAGCTGGGCGCAGAACTGGCAACGGCCGGTATCGGCTACGTGATCGTCGGCCTGCTGGTCGGTGGTACCGCGGGTTCGATCATGGCCAAGCGGGTCGAGATGACCAAGATGCCGGAACTGGTCGCCTTCATGCACAGCATGATCGGCCTGGCCGCGGTGTTCATCGCCATTGCCGCCGTGTTGGAGCCGCAGTCGATGGGTATCGTCGCCAGCATCAGCGACCCGATCCCGACGGGTAACCGCCTGGAGCTGTTCCTCGGCGCGGCAATTGGTGCCATCACCTTCTCCGGTTCCGTGATCGCCTTCGGCAAGCTGTCGGGCAAGTACAAGTTCCGCCTGTTCCAAGGCGCACCGGTACAGTTCGCCGGCCAGCACAAGCTGAACCTGATCCTGGGCCTGACCACCATCGCCCTGGGCCTGCTGTTCACCTTCACCGGCCACTACAGTGCCTTTACCCTGATGCTGGTTCTGGCCTTCATCATGGGCGTGCTGATCATTATTCCGATCGGTGGCGCGGACATGCCGGTGGTGGTGTCGATGCTCAACAGCTATTCGGGCTGGGCAGCAGCGGGTATCGGCTTCTCGCTGAACAACTCGATGCTGATCATCGCAGGCTCGCTGGTCGGCTCCAGCGGTGCCATCCTCTCGTACATCATGTGCAAGGCGATGAACCGTTCGTTCTTCAATGTCATCCTCGGCGGCTTCGGCGGCGCGACCGATGCCGGTGGCCCCGCAGGCACCCAGGAAGCTCGCCCGGTAAAATCCGGCTCGGCCGACGACGCTACCTTCCTGCTCAGCAATGCCGACACGGTAATCATCGTGCCGGGTTACGGCCTGGCAGTCGCCCGTGCCCAGCACGCGCTGAAGGAGCTGACCGAGAAGCTGACCCACAACGGCGTGACCGTGAAGTATGCGATCCACCCGGTGGCAGGCCGCATGCCGGGGCACATGAACGTGTTGCTGGCCGAAGCCGAAGTGCCGTACGACCAGGTGTTCGAGATGGACGACATCAACGCCGAATTCGGCCAGGCCGACGTGGTACTGGTATTGGGCGCCAACGATGTGGTCAACCCGGCAGCGAAAAACGATCCCAAGTCGCCGATTGCCGGCATGCCGATCCTGGAAGCGTTCAAGGCCAAGACCATCATCGTCAACAAGCGCTCCATGGCCAGCGGCTATGCAGGCCTGGACAACGAACTGTTCTACCTGGACAAGACCATGATGGTATTCGGTGACGCCAAGAAGGTAATCGAGGATATGGTCAAAGCCGTGGAGTAACCCACTGGCTGCAAACCGTGCGCTATATAAGAAGCCCCGCCGAGAAATCTGCGGGGCTTTTACATTTGCCTGATCCAGATCAACGGCTCTACTTCCGGGCTTCTCATACGACCATGGTCGTGGGACGGCAACCGGCGAAATCTCTAGACTGCGCTCCAGTAGCTTCAGTAGCCTGAGATAACAATCCATGTACCGTGATCGTATCCGCTTGTCCTCCCTGCACAGCAAGGTAATGAGTGCGGCTGATGCCGCTGGTCTGATCGAGGACGGCATGACCGTCGGCATGAGCGGCTTCACCCGCGCCGGCGAAGCCAAGGCCGTACCCCATGCCCTGGCCGAACGTGCCAAGCAGTCGCCGCTGAAAATCAGCCTGATGACCGGCGCCAGCCTGGGCAATGACCTGGACAAGCAGCTGACCGAGGCCGGCGTGCTGGCTCGCCGCATGCCCTTCCAGGTCGACAGCACCCTGCGCAAGGCCATCAACGACGGCCAGGTGATGTTCATCGACCAGCACCTGTCGGAAACCGTCGAGCAATTGCGCAACCAGCAGCTCAAGCTGCCGGACATCGCCGTCATCGAAGCCGTGGCCATCACCGAACAAGGCCATATCGTGCCGACCACTTCGGTAGGCAACTCGGCCAGCTTCGCGATCTTCGCCAAGCAAGTGATCGTCGAGATCAACCTGTCGCACAACGCCAACCTCGAAGGCCTGCACGACATCTATATCCCGACCTACCGCCCAACCCGCACACCGATCCCGCTGGTCAAGGTCGAAGATCGCATCGGCAGCACCGCCATCCCGATCGACCCGGCCAAGATCGTCGGTATCGTCATCAGCGACCAGCCGGACTCGCCATCCACTGTATTGCCGCCGGACGACGAAACCCAGGGCATCGCCGACCACCTGATCAACTTCCTCAAGAAGGAAGTCGACGCTGGCCGCATGACCAACAAGCTCGGCCCACTGCAGGCCGGTATCGGCAGCATCGCCAACGCGGTGATGTGCGGCTTGATCGATTCGCCGTTCGAAGACCTGACCATGTACTCCGAAGTACTGCAGGATTCGACCTTCGACCTGATCGACGCCGGCAAGCTGAGCTTCGCCTCCGGCAGCTCGATCACCCTGTCGACCCGTCGCAATGCCGATGTGTTCGGCAACCTGGAGCGCTACAAGGACAAGCTGGTGCTGCGCCCACAGGAGATCTCCAACCACCCAGAGGTGGTCCGTCGCCTGGGCATCATTGGTATCAACACCGCGCTGGAGTTCGATATCTACGGCAACGTCAACTCCACCCACGTGTGCGGCACGCGGATGATGAACGGCATCGGTGGTTCTGGCGATTTCGCCCGTAACGCGCACCTGGCCGTGTTCGTCACCAAGTCGATTGCCAAGGGTGGCGCGATTTCCAGCGTGGTGCCGATGGTCAGCCACGTCGACCACACCGAGCACGACGTCGACATCCTGGTCACTGAGCAGGGGCTTGCAGACTTGCGCGGCCTGGCGCCACGCGAGCGTGCCCGGGCGATCATCGACAACTGTGTGCACCCGGATTACCGCGCAGCGCTGAACGACTACTTCGATCGCGCCTGCCAGCGCGGTGGCCATACGCCGCACATTCTGCGCGAAGCGTTGAGCTGGCACGAAAACCTGGAAGAGACCGGGCGCATGCTCGCCAGCTGATTCCCACACGCCTTTAGTTACACCGCTCCAAACAAGCCGCCTTTAGCCGGTACAGCGCGCGATTCGTCGTCAGCGCCGTGCCGGATGAAGGCGGCTTGCCGGCTATAGGGCCGGTACAGTCAAACCCCTCGCTCGAAACGACCGCCAATCAAGCTACAGAAACTGTACTACTGTACTGGTATTCTTAGCTTACCTTCTGCTGACCACCTCTCATCCCCGACCATTTTGCACCATATAAGTGCAGACCAGTACAGTTGCGCCTATTTAGAGTGCAACAGTAGGGTTACACAGTTAACTGAACCATCGTAATGCCGCAGAACTGTATCTACTGTTATGGACAAGAGAGGAGGATCATTGGCATCAGTTAAATCACTACCTAATCCCGCCATAAGCGGAAGGATGAAACATCATGGAACGTACACTCAGTTCCGGTCTGGTTTTTGAAAGCAACGCCCAACAAACCAACGCTTCGATGCCTCTGCGCGCCCTGTCCACCCTGCTGTTGTGGCAGCGTCGCATGGCCAGCCGCCGTCAATTGGCTCGCCTGGACTCCCGCCTGCTGGCCGACGCCGGTATCAGCGAGTCGCAGCGTTACGAAGAGCTGAGCAAGCCTTTCTGGCGCTAAGCTCCGGCTTGCCGGCTACGCCCGGCACCGCGAATTCCTAAACCCGTTGCAGGTGACTGCAGCGGGTTTTTTGTTTGTAAGCCACGTACCAGAGCGGCTCACAGCTCTACAGGTACAGTTTCTTATAATTCAAAAACACACCAGTACAGTACTGGGAAGGGGTGTTCATTAACATCCAGAAACATCGACGCGTGATACGCTTGGCTTAACAGTCTGGTAGAAACCAGATGTTGAAAAGTACCGAGACGCGCAGTGCGAGCGTCCGATTAGCAGAATCCCCTAGGAGTCCACGATCATGTCCCTTAAACACCTGATTGGCGCCGCCCTGATGCTGAGCCTGGCCGGCACCGCCAGCGCCACCAGCTTCGTCGTCACCACTGACGCAGTCGTGGGCGCTGTCGCTGCATCCACCGACGCCACCTCCGACGTATCGTCGTCGTTCCGCGACGACAAGATCGTCCAAGCCGCCCGTGACGATGCCGCCAGCTTCGTTGGCAGCCAAGGCGACATTCGCGGCGCCAAGCTGGAAAGCGCCTTCCTGCACATTCGCGCGCAAATGCCGACCCTGCAGGCTAGCGACGCACAGCTGGCACAGGCCATCCTGGCCATCTGACCTGCACTGAGCCCTGCGACTGTACGGGTGCTCGCCCGCACAGCCGCAGGTGTCTTCACCCCCTCGTTCCCAGCCGTCAGAAGCCCATGCGTTATCTGTTGCCGTTGTTGTTAGTCGCCGTTGGCATTCCCCTAAGCATGGCACCTGCCCATGCGTTGGACACCACCACGCAAAGCCTGGTCATCACAGGCTATGTCACCAGCCAAGTCACCACAGCGCCGTTCGACCGCAAGCTGGTCAGCCAGGCCCGTGACGATGCTGCGGTATTCGTCGCCAGCGATGGCCTGATCCTCGGTGCGCGCCTGGAAGCGGCGTTCGCCTCGCTGCGCCAGCACGGTGCCGCACAGGCTGTCGGCGACCTGGAACTGGCGCAGGCAATTCTCGTCCAATGACTACACCTGACTCCCTGTATTTTTCGGAGATGCTCCATGCGTAAACCGCTGATTGCCGCTACCCTCGGCATGCTGCTGCTGGCCGACCTGGCCCAGGCACAGACGCTGGTGGCCACCAGCAACATCATCGTGCGTGCCTTTGGCCGTTCGATCGATTTCACGTCCGACACCACCACCTCGATCCGTGACTCCAAAGTCGTGCGTGAAGCGCACGACGATGCCGCCAGCTTCGTCGCCAGCAACGGTGATATACGTGGCGCCCAGCTTGAAGCTGCGTTCAATACCCTGCGCGAGCGCCTGCCTGAAGCGCGAGGCGCCAGCGACCAAGTGCTGGCTGAAGCCATTCTCGCGCTGTGAACCAGGTGCGTGCCTGGCTGCTCGGCTGCGCCCTGACGCTGCTCGGCACACCCGCCCTGGCCGACCTGCAGCTTGAGCTGCAGGCCTCCGGCCTCGACCCTCAACAACGCCAAGCCAGCCAGGCACTGCTCGACGAAGCACTGGGCAAGCTGCCGCCGCGCTTCAAGCAGCAACTGGACCGGCGTGTGCAGGTCAGCTGGACTGCGCGCATGCCCGCCGACGCCTATGGCCAGGCGTCGCTGGTTTCTACCCTGGAGCTCAACAGCCGCCTGCTGCCCGGGCTGGTCGATGGCAGCGCCGCCCGCGAACGCACCCACCGCCCACACGGCACCGTGCGCGAAGAGCTGCTGGCGACTGTCCTGCATGAGCTGACCCATATTTACGACCGGGCCCGGTTGTGGCCGTCCACCGAGCGCTCGCTGATCGCCCGTTGCAAGCGCCAGCAGGGCACCGTGGGCAAAATCGGCTTGCCAGAGGCGTGCCGCGGCCAGGCCGAGCGGCGCTTCACCTTGAGCGATGACCCACGCCTGCTCGACCTTGCGGGCTGGCAGCAATATGTCGGCCGCCGCGGTGAGCGTGAGCAGCACAACGGCCAGTTCGTGCGCAGCCCAGACACCTATGAGCTGAGCAGCCCCAAGGAATTCATCGCGGTCAACATGGAGTACTTCCTCCTCGACCCGAGCTATGCCTGCCGGCGCCCCGCCTTGAACCAGTACCTGCGCGACCACTTTGGCTGGGCACCCGCGCAAGAGAGCTGCGCCAAGGGCTTGCCATTCCTCAACGCGGGCAGCGACTTCGCTCGCCAGCCACTGGGGGAAATCGACCCCGAACGCGTTTATGAAGTCGACTACCTGCTGGCCGAGGCCAATCAGAACTGGGTCAGCCGCTGGGGCCACAGCATGCTGCGCCTGGTCATCTGCAAACCTGGGCGACCGCGCGGCCCGGATTGCCGCCTGGACCTCGACCAACACCTGGTGCTGTCGTACCGCGCCTTCGTCAACGATGTGCAGTTGTCCAGCTGGGACGGCCTGGTCGGCGCTTATCCATCGCGGCTGTTCGTGTTGCCGTTGGGCCAGGTCATCGACGAGTACACCAAGACCGAGCTGCGCAGCCTGGCGTCGATCCCCCTCAAGCTCGACCGCCAGGAAGTCGAGAACCTGGTGCGCCAAGCGGCGGAAATGCACTGGAGCTACGACGGCAATTACTACTTCCTGTCCAACAATTGCGCGGTCGAATCGCTGAAACTGCTGCGCAGTGGCACCGCCAACCCGCGCCTGAACGACCTCGACAGCATCATGCCCAACGGCCTGCTGGAAGTGCTCAAAGGGCGCGGCATTGCCGATACCAGTGTGCTCGATGACCCCCGCGAAGCCCTGCGCCTGGGTTACCGCTTCGACTCCTACCGTGACCGCTACCAGGCCATGTTCGACGTGCTGAAAAAGCAGCTGCCGATCAAGCAGGACAAGGTCGAGGACTGGCTGGCCCTGGATGCCGAACAGCGCCGCGGCTGGTTCGCCCAGGCCGACCTGCGCACCAGCGCTGCCTTGCTGCTGCTCGAGCAGGCCAGCCTGCGCCGCCAGCTGTTGCTGGCCCAGGACGAGGTCAAGCAGCGCTACCTGAACGCGGCTGCGCTGAAGGATGGCAGCATCGACAAGGCCAACCAGACGCTGCAGCAGATGCTCGCCAACAGCGGCTTCCTCAGCCGCCCGGCAGAACTGCTGGACGCCAAAGGCTATGGTCTACCGCAGCCCGATGAGCGCAAGCACCTGGAGAAAGTCAGCAGCGAGCGGCAGGCCCAGTTGCTGCGCCTAAGCACCGACCTGGACAAAGAGGTGAGGGCGCTGCTGGACCCCTCGCGGGCCAAGGAGATTGCCGCGATCGAGACCAACGTGAAGCAGGTGGGTGAGCATCTGCGAACGCTGCACAAGGCCGCAGGCGGGTTGCAGTTGTAGTCATCACAGCACCGGCCTCATCGCGGGCAAGCCCGCTCCCACAGGGTTATCACTGCCCTTGGCGCAGCGGGGTACCTGTGGGAGCGGGCTTGCCCGCGAAGGCCATGTGACCAAACAGATAACCTACAGGCTTTCCCCAACCTCCCCAGGCAGATCCTCATCCAGGTGCAACCAAGGCAACCGGCTACCCGTCCAGATATGCCGGTTGGCCCGCACCCGCTCCGGGTGGTCCAGCGTCGCCACCGTCACGTCGATGCTGTCCGGGCTGTGCGAAGTGACCAATGCCACATGCGCCCCACACTGCCCGCAAAAATACCGGCTGCAACTGGCCGGCGCCACATAGCAGCGCGGCTCGCCCGCCAACCACTGGAATGCGGAACGCGGCACCGTCAGCCAAGTCACCACCAACCCGCCACTGACGCGCCGACAGATCGAACAATGGCAGTGGGCGACATCCGTCAGCGCCCCCTCCAGCCGATACCGCAAGCCACCACAGTGGCAGCCACCTTCGGTCACATTCTGCATCACCTACCTCCCGTCGCCTTTGTCACAGCGAAAGCTGGCTGAAAGCTTGCCCTCTTAGGATAGCGCCCACTACCGGCACAAGACCGGTCAGCCAGGGCACCCGGAATCTTCCGCGCCCGGCCCAATCAACAACAACAATGGTGATTCTGATGTATTCCTGTGCCCGCCTTCATGTCGTCCCCCTCCGCATGCTCCCTGCACAGCGCCTGACGCGCTGATCCGCCCGAATCGACTGTCCTTTCGCCGCGCCACGCCTGGAGTATTGCCATGCTGACCTTCCTCGGCTTTGCCATGGTCATCACCTTCATGTACCTGATCATGACCAAGCGCCTGTCGGCCTTGATCGCGCTGATCCTGGTACCGATCCTGTTCGCCCTGTTCGGCGGTTTCTCCGCCAAGATCGGCCCCATGATGCTTGAGGGCATCAGCAAGCTCGCGCCAACCGGCGTGATGTTGATGTTCGCCATCCTCTACTTTGCCCTGATGATCGACTCCGGCCTGTTCGACCCGGCCGTGCGCAAGATCCTCAAGCTGGTCAAAGGCGACCCGCTGAAAGTCTCGGTCGGCACCGCCGTGCTGGCCCTGGTGGTCTCGCTCGACGGTGACGGCGCCACCACCTACATGATCTGCTGCGCCGCCATGCTGCCCATGTACAGCCGCTTGGGCATGAGCCCGCGGATCATGGCCGGCCTGATCATCCTGGCCGGCGGGGTGATGAACATGACCCCCTGGGGTGGCCCGACCGCACGCGCCGCCAGCGCACTGCACGTAGACCCGTCGGACATTTTCGTGCCCATGATCCCAGCCATGCTGTTCGGCGTACTGGCGATCCTGGCCATCGCCTATATGTACGGCAAGCGTGAACGTGCCCGCCTGGGCGAACTGCACCTGCCGACCGACGACATCGACCACAGCGAAATCACCGTGTCGCAGTTCCCGGAGGCGCGCCGGCCGAAACTGCTGTACTTCAACGGTGCCCTGACCGCGGCCCTGATGGTTGCCCTGATCGCAGGCGTGCTGCCACTGCCGGTGCTGTTCATGATCGCCTTCAGCATCGCCATGATCGTCAACTATCCCTGCCTGCAGCAGCAAAAAGACCGCATTGCCGCCCACGCCGGCAGCGTTCTGGCGGTAACCGGGCTGATCTTCGCCGCCGGTATCTTCACCGGCATCCTGTCCGGCACCGGCATGGTCGATGCCATGTCCAAGAGCCTGCTGGCGGTCATCCCCGAGGCCCTGGGCCCGTACCTGGCGGTGATCACCGCGATCGTGAGCATGCCGTTCACGTTCTTCATGTCCAACGACGCCTTCTACTACGGCGTGTTGCCGGTACTCGCCGAGGCCGCCAGCCACTACGGCATCAGCCCGGTCGAGATGGCCCGCGCGTCGATCGTCGGCCAGCCGGTACATCTGCTCAGCCCCTTGGTACCCTCCACCTACCTGCTGGTGGCCCTGGCCGGCATCGAGTTCGGTGACCACCAGCGCTTCACCCTGAAGTGGGCAGTTCTGGTGTGCCTGTGCATAATGCTCGCCGCGCTGCTGATGGGGATTTTCCCGCTGTTCAGTAGTCTTTAATAAACACGTATTACCCCTCCCGCGATGCGCCCCAAATTGGGGCGCGTCGCCTTTACCGTTCGAAGGAATACACATGGAATGGCTGACCAGCCCGGAAATCTGGGTTGCCTTTTTCACCCTCACCGCGCTTGAGATCGTTCTCGGGATCGACAACATCATCATGATCTCGATCCTGGTCAGCCGCATGCCCAAGCACATGCAGCCACGTACCCGGATCTTCGGCCTGGCCCTGGCCATGGTCACGCGTATCATGCTGTTGCTGTCGATCACCTGGGTCATGCGCCTGACCGCCGATCTGTTCGTGGTCTTCGGCCAAGGCATCTCCGGCCGCGACCTGATCCTGTTCTTCGGCGGCCTGTTCCTGTTGTGGAAGAGCTCCCAGGAGATCTACCACGGCCTGGAAGGCGAAGACGAAAGCTCGGACGAACCGAAAGGCGCGGGCGGCAAGTTCTTCTACACCATCATCCAGATCGCCATCATCGACATCGTGTTCTCGCTGGACTCGGTGATCACCGCTGTGGGCATGGTCTCCCATGTGCCGGTGATGATCGCCGCCATCGTCGTCGCCGTGCTGGTGATGATGCTGTGTGCCGGTGCCATCAGTAACTTCATCGACAAGCACCCTTCGCTGAAGATGCTCGCGCTGTCGTTCCTGATCGTGGTCGGTACCGTGCTGATCGCCGAATCGTTCGACGTGCATGTGCCAAAAGGCTACGTCTACTTCGCCATGGCGTTCTCGCTGGCGGTCGAAGCGATCAACATCCGTATGCGCACTGCCCTGTCGCGCAAAGATGGCAAAGAGCATGATCCGGTGAAACTGCGCAAGGACATTCCGGGTCAATAAACCCAGGAAGCGCGTTTCAAGCAAGGGCCCTTCGGGGCCCTTTTTCGTGCCTGCCGGCCTCTTCGCGGGTAAAACCCGCTCCCACAGGCCGCCAACGATCCCTGTGGGAGCGGGTTTACCCGCGAAGAGGCCAGCAGGGCAATCATTCATGACCGGTTGTTTCAAATCGCCGACAGCCATGCGAAGCTGGCAAGCGCTGCACAAAACAACTAAAGCTTTGAGTGGGCACTGAAATTTTCCAAAACGCCCACGCTCCACTTATTGGCCCACATGGGCCATTGGCAACAGGGGGCTTCGCCATGCTGACCCTGCTCAACCTGCTCTCGGCCGTGACGCTATTGGTCTGGGGCACACACATCGTGCGTACCGGCATCCTCCGGGTTTTCGGCTCTGACCTGCGCCGCATCATCAGCCAGAACATGAACAAACGCCCCCTGGCGTTCATCGCCGGGATTCTGGTAACCGCCATGGTGCAGAGCAGCAACGCCACCGCGATGCTGGTCACATCCTTCGTCGGCCAAGGCCTGATGGCCATGACACCGGCCTTGGCGATCATGCTTGGCGCCGATGTCGGTACCGCGCTCATGGCCCGGGTACTGACTTTCGACCTGTCGTGGCTGTCGCCCCTGCTGATCTTCCTGGGTGTGATCTTCTTCCTCTCGCGCAAACAAACCCGCGTCGGCCAGCTGGGGCGGGTAGGGATTGGCCTTGGCTTGATCATCCTGGCCCTGGAGCTGATCGTGCAGGCCGCTGCGCCCATCACCCATGCCCAGGGCGTGAAAGTCCTGTTCGCGTCGTTGACCGGCGACATCTTGCTCGACGCCTTGGTCGGCGCGCTGTTCGCCATGATCTCCTATTCCAGCCTGGCGGCGGTCTTGCTCACCGCGACCCTGGCCGGCGCTGAAGTGATCAGCCTGCCGGTGGCCATCGGCCTGGTGGTGGGTGCCAACATCGGCAGCGGCTTGCTGGCCTTCATCAGCACCAGCATGCAGAACGCCGCCGGGCGGCGCGTCGCGCTGGGCAGCTTGCTGTACAAGCTGTTCGGCCTGTTGCTGATCATTCCGGTGCTGCACCCACTGGTGGAGTGGATGGACACCTTGAGCTTCAGCCCTCAGGAGCTAGTGATCGGGTTCCACCTGCTCTACAACACCCTGCGCTGCTTGCTCATGCTGCCAACCGTCAAACCCATGGGCCGGCTGTGCAACTTCTTGCTGCCCGAGCGCGAAAACGGCAATGGCCAAGTACGCCCGCGCCACCTTGATGCCTCAGCGCTGGAAACGCCCAGCCTGGCACTGGCCAACGCGGCCCGCGAAACCCTGCGCCTGGGCGACATCGTCGACAGCCTGCTCGAAGCCATGCTCGGGGCCCTGCGCGGCACGCAAGCCGCACTGCCACAGCAGGTGCGCGCGTTGGCCGAGGATGCCGAGGCCCTGTACAGCGCCATCAAACTGTACCTGGCGCAGATGACGCGGGAGGACCTCAGCGAGCGCGATAACCGGCGCTGGGCCGAAATCATCGAGTTGGCGATCAACCTCAAGCTGGCCTGCGACCTGGTCGAACGCATGCTGCGCAAAGTCCAGCAGCAGAAAACCAGCCAGCGCCGCGAGTTTTCCCAGGTCGGCCTGGAGGAACTGACCGGCCTGCAGGAGCAGTTGCTGTCGAATCTGCGCCTAGGCCTGTCCGTATTCCTCAGCGCCGACCCCGAAAGCGCGCAGCTGTTGCTGCGTGAAAAACGCCGGTTTCGTGCACAGGAACGGCGCCTTGCTCACGCCCATGTCAGCCGCCTGCAACGCAAGGTGGTGCAAAGTATCGAGACCAGTTCGCTACACTTGGAGCTGATCGCAGACATGAAGCGGTTGAACTCTTTGTTCTGCAGCAGTGCCTATGTGGTACTCGGTGGCTCGGACACGGGCGGGCTAATGCTCGACAGCGTGCCGGACGAAGCCCGCTTGCCGTGATTTCGCCAACCAGGAGATCCAAGCTCGCCCATGCGTTGCCTGATGTTCGTTTGCCTACTGATCTGCAGCCTGCCCACGCTCGCCCTCGACCGCTCGCGGGTTGAAGGCTACCTGCTGCCCAACGGCCTGCAGGTCATCCTCAAGAACGGCTATGAACGCGACCACGTGGCCATCCGCCTGGTGGTGGGGGTCGGCCTGGATGACTTCAGTTGCGAGCAGAAAGAGCTGCCGCACTTGCTCGAGCACTTGCTGTTCAGCGGCATCGACGAAACGGGCGAGGGCGGCCTGGAAGAGCGCCTGCAAGCCCTGGGCGGCGAGTGGAATGCCTACACCAGCAGCGCCGATACCACCTTCGTGATCGAAGCGCCGGCGCGCAACCAGCGAAAAGTCCTCGACCTGCTGCTGGCGATAATCCGCGACACCCCGATCGACGCCAAGGCCCTGGCCACGGCGAAAAGAATCATCGAGCGCGAAGATGGCGGCCACTATGGCCACCTGCAGCGCTGGCTCGACCGCCAGGACATCGGCCACCCCGCCAGTGACCAGTTGGCCACCGAGCTGGGCCTCAAGTGCGCCGAGCGCTCGAACATCGACGACATGACCCTGGAACAGGTGCAGGCCCTGCGCGACCGCTGGTACGCGGCCAACAACATGACCCTGATCCTGGTCGGTGGCCTCGACCGCCTGCTGCCGGCCTACCTGGAGCGGACCTTTGGCGAGCTGCCTGCCACCGAACCGGAAGAGCGCCGCAACCTCGAGAGCATCAGCCAGCAGGCCGAACAACGCCGCGACCTGACCCGCGGCTGGCTGGGCGACAGCGTCAAGTTGCACTGGCTGTTCATCGAGCCGGTGCTGGACAACGACCACCAGCCGACCCTCGACCTGCTGTCACGCTACCTGGACTGGGCACTGTACGACCAGTTGCGCCTGCGCAATGGGCTGTCCTACGGCCCATCGGTGCAGCGCGAAAGCTTCGGCGACAGTGGCATGCTCAGCCTTAACGCCGACCTGGAACGCGACGACATCGACAAGGCGGTCAAGGTGATGCAGGGCTTGTTCGACCACCTGCGCAAGGAAGGCCTCGACCCGGATACCTTCGCCCGCATCAAGGACGCCAGCGTTGCCCGGGAAAGCTGGAGTACCCAAGGCAACAGTGCCTTGGCCGACTATTACTGGGGCGCGTTGAACGACTACACCGACGGCCGCTTTGCCAACCCTGCGCGCAAGTTGCGCCAGGTCAGCCTGGCACAGGCCAATGAGGCACTGAAGGAATTGCTCAAGGACCCGGGTTACCTGCGCATCGAGAAACCGCTGCTGGGTTACGACGAGCTGTACGGGCTGCTCGCCCTGCTGCTGGGGCTGATCCTGGCGGCAGGGTTGCTGCGCTGGCGCCGGCACACCCCGCAACCACCGAGCGGTGCTACACGGCAGAAGTGATTCGGCGGTATCCTTTAGCCAGTACCGGCCTGTTCGCGGCCCCGCTCCCACAACGGTAGACATTGCCCCTGTGGGCGCGGGCTTGTCCGCGAAGCGGCCGGCACAGCCACCCTATCTCTCCTGTTGTAGACCCATGCCCCCAATTCCCCGCTTCGTCCAGCGCGTCATCGAACTGCTTAAACGCTACCCCGGCATCATTGCGCTCGGGGGTTTCCTCTCTGGCATCGGCAGCTTCATCCTGGTCGACCGCCAAGCCGGCCTTGCCAGCTGGGTAGCCGTCCTGATGCTGGTCAGTTGGGTCTGGCTGATGCTGGAAAACACCCTTACCGGCCTGTTCGCCCGCACCTTCAACCGCGAAATCCCGCAGCCCTTGCTGCGCTACGCGACGCAGATGATCCACCAGGAAACCCTGTTCTTCGTCCTGCCGTTCTTCTTCATCACCACCACCTGGAACAGCGGCCAGCTGGTGTTTACCGGCTTGCTGGGCGCTGCCGGGCTGATTTCGATCGTCGACCCGCTGTACTACAAGTGGCTGGCCCCACGGCGCTGGCTGTTCCTCGCGCTGCACACCCTGACGTTGTTCGCAGCATTGCTGACCGCGCTGCCCATCATTTTGCACCTGACCACCGCCCAGAGCTTCAAGCTGGCGTTGATCATCGCCATGGCCCTGTCGTTCCCCAGCCTGGCCAGCAGCTTCCCGGTGAACACCTGGCGGCGCGGCGTGGCCCTGGTGCTGGTGACGCTGTCGGTCGGTGCCGGAGGCTGGTTGCTACGCTCCTGGGTACCACCGGCGACGCTGTGGATGACCGAAGTGGCCGTCAGTACCGAAGTGCTCAACCGCCAGCCCGGCGAGTCGCTGGACGAGATCGCTGCCAGCCGCATCAAGAGCAGCGGGTTGTATGCGTACACCTCGATCAACGCACCACGAGGCCTGAACGAGCGGATCTATCACGTGTGGCAAAAGGACGGCACGGAAGTCGACCGTATTGCCCTGGACATCCACGGTGGGCGCAAGGAAGGCTACCGCGCCTGGACCCACAAGCAGAACTTCCCGCCTAACCCGGTGGGCAAATGGCAGGTGAGGGTGCTGACCGAAGACGGGCAGGTGATTGGTGTGCTGCGCTTCAAGGTGGTCGACGACACTGCGACGAAGTGATGGTTGGGGCTTGCCGGGGCGCTGAACCGCTGCGATGGGCCGCAAAGCGGCCCCAAGCGCCCCCACTCAGCACATAATCAACAAACCAGCCCATGCCCTCTGCGCTATGATCAGCCCCTAAGCCTTAGCGCCGAGTCAGTTGCATGGAGCCTATGACCCCCCCCAGTGCCACCCTGGACACCAATCAACACCCCGCCTGCCTGCGCATAACCGGTGATTGGACCCTGGCCCACTACGCCAGCCTCAAGCGCGAAAGCGACCAGTTGCGCACGCAATGCAGCAGCGACACCGTTGCCGACCTCAGCCAACTGGGCCGCCTCGACACCGCCGGCGCCTCGCTGCTGGCCGAACTGCTCGGTTCCGAGCGCCTGTCCCATTGCACCGACAGCCTGCCCGACGCCAGCCGCGCCCTGCTCAAGAACGTCTACTGCTCCGTCCAGGACTACTGCATCCCGGTCAAGGAAGCAGAACGCCCGGTGCTGCTGTTGCTGCTGGAGCGTATCGGCCGTGCCGTCAATACCCTTTGGCAAGACACCCGGCAATTGCTCGGCTTCGTCGGCCTGATTTTGGAAACCCTGCTGCGAAGGGCCTTCCAGCCGCACCGCTGGCGGCTTACCCCGGTGGTCGCTCACATCGAGCAGACCGGCCTGGACGCCGCCCCCATCGTGGCCTTGCTGACCTTCCTGGTAGGCGCGGTGGTGGCGTTTCTTGGCGCCACGGTGCTGGCTGCCTTCGGCGCGACCATCTTTACCGTCGACCTGGTGGCGTTCTCGTTCCTGCGTGAATTCGCCGTGCTGCTGACTGCCATCCTCATGGCCGGCCGCACGGCCAGTGCCTTCACCGCGCAGATCGGCTCGATGAAGGCCAACGAAGAAATCGACGCCATCCGCACCCTGGGCCTGAACCCGATGGAGTTGCTGGTCGTGCCCCGGGTGTTGGCCCTGCTGATCTCGTTGCCACTGCTGACCTTCCTCGCGATGATCTGTGGCATCGTCGGCGGCGCGGTGGTCTGCGCGCTGTCGCTGGATATCTCGCCGGCCATGTTCCTGTCGCTGCTGCAAACCGACATCGGTGTGCAGCACTTCCTCGTCGGCCTCGCCAAGGCGCCGTTTTTTGCCTTCCTGATCGCGGCCATCGGCTGCCTTGAAGGCTTCAAGGTCAGTGGCAGCGCAGAATCCGTAGGGGCACACACCACCTCGGCAGTGGTGCAGTCGATTTTCGTGGTCATCGTGCTGGACGCGGTGGCGGCACTGTTCTTCATGGAGATGGGCTGGTGAGCGGGCGCGAAACAGTCATCGAGGCCCGGGGCATCTGTAACCGCTTCGGCAGCCAGAGCGTGCATGAAAACCTCGACCTGGACCTGTACCGGGGCGAGATCCTGGCCGTGGTCGGCGGCTCGGGTAGCGGCAAATCGGTGCTGCTGCGCAGCATCATTGGCCTGCGCCGGCCCAACGAAGGGCAGATCAAGGTATTCGGCCAAGACCTGGCCGAGCTGCGCGAAGAGCAGCGTTCATTGGTTGAGCGGCGCTTCGGCGTGCTGTTCCAGAAGGGTGCGCTGTTCTCGTCGCTGACCATCACCGAAAACGTCGCCTTGCCGCTGATCGAGCATGCTGGCTTGTCCCGCGCGGATGCCGAGCACCTGGCCGGGGTAAAGCTGGCCCTGGCCGGGCTGCCGATTTCGGCCGCCGACAAATACCCGGCCTCGCTGTCCGGCGGCATGATCAAGCGCGCGGCGCTGGCACGCGCCTTGGCCCTGGACCCGGACATCCTGTTCCTCGATGAACCCACCGCGGGCCTCGACCCGATCGGCGCTGCCGCGTTCGACCAGTTGATCCTGACCCTGCGCGACGCACTGGGCCTCTCGGTGTTCCTCATCACCCACGACCTGGACACCCTCTACACCATCACCGACCGCATCGCGGTGCTGTCGCAGAAGAAGGTGCTGGTGGCCGGCCCCCTGGCCGAGGTCGAGCAAGCCAACGACCCCTGGATTCAAGAATACTTTCACGGCCCCCGCGGGCGTGCAGCCGAACAGGCCGCCGCCCGCCCGAGGCAGGAGCGCTGAACGATGGAAACCCGAGCACATCATGTCCTCATTGGCCTGGTCACCGTCCTGGTGGTGGCCGGTGCCATGCTGTTCGGCCTGTGGCTGACCAAGTCCAGTGTCGACGATGCCTTCAAGGATTACGAAGTGGTGTTCAACGAAGCCGTCTCGGGCCTGTCCCGGGGTAGCCCGGTGCAGTACAACGGCATCAAGGTCGGCGACGTGTCGACCCTGCGCCTGGACCCCAAAGACCCGCGCCGCGTGCTCGCCCGCGTACGGCTGAGCGGCGACACACCGGTCAAGGAAGACACCCAGGCCAAGCTGACCCTGGCCGGGGTCACCGGCAACTCGTTCATCCAGCTCAGCGGCGGCACGCCCCACAGCCCGGAGCTCAAGGGCAAGGACGGCAAGTTGCCCGTGATCATCGCTTCGCCTTCGCCGATCTCACGCCTGCTCAACGACAGCAGCGACCTGGTGACCAACATCAACCTGCTGCTGCACAACGCCAACCAGATGTTCTCTGACGACAACATTGGCCACCTCAGCAGCACCCTGGCCAACCTCGACAAGACCACCAGTGCCTTCGCCGGCCAGAACGGCGGCATTGCCCAGGCCATCGAGCAACTGGTGCAGGTTGGCAAACAGGCCAGCGCCACCCTGGCCGAAACCCAGGCACTGATGCGCAACGCCAACGGCCTGCTCGGCAGCGAAGGCAAGCAAGCCATCGGCAATGCCGGGCAGGCCATGCAGTCGCTGGCCGACAGCACGGCAACCATCAACCAACTGCTCAAGAACAACAGTGAGGCCATTGGCGACGGTGCCCAGGGCCTGAACCAGCTAACCCCCGCAATCCGCGAGCTGCGCGAGACCCTCAACGCACTGAAGGGCATTTCCCGGCAACTGGAGGCCGACCCGAGCGGCTACCTGCTCGGCCGCGACAACAACAAGGAGTTCCAGCCATGAAACCTTCGCTGCGCCTGTTGGCCCTGGCGGCCGCGATGAGCCTGGCCAGTGCCTGCTCGATCCTGCCGCCAAGCGAACCTGTGGACCTCTATCGCCTGCCCGTGAACCAGCCAAGCCGCGTTGCCACGCCGCTGGACTGGTCGCTGCGGCTGAACAAACCGCTGGCCAGCGAAGTGCTGGCCGGCCCCCGGATCACGGTGATTCCACAAGGGGACGTGGTCAGCAGCTACAAGGGCGCACGCTGGAGCGACGCTGTGCCGGTACTGCTGCGCAACCGCTTGCTCGACGGGTTCCAGCGTGACGGCCAGGTGCAGCGCCTGAGCGCCGACGACAGCAACCTGCAGGCTGACTACGAGCTGGCCGGCGAACTGCAGGCGTTTCAGAGCGAGTACCGCCCGGACGGGGCAGTGGAGGTGGTGATTCGTTACGATGCCCGGCTGGTCCAGGGCCGTAGCCAGCGCATCCTGGCCAGCAAACGGTTCGAAATCCGCCGGCCGTTGGCCGACAAGCAGGTCGCGGCTGTCGTCGCAGGCTTCGGCGCGGCCAGCGACCAGCTGGCAGGGCAGGTGGTGGCCTGGACAGTCGCCCAGGCCGCGCAGGCTCAGCCGAAGAACCAGTAGCAGACGAAGATCGCCGCGACCACCCCGGAGAACTCCGCCAGCAGTGCGCAACCGACCGCGTGGCGCACCCGCTGGATGCCCACCGCACCGAAGTACACCGCCAGCACATAGAACGTGGTCTCGGTACTGCCCTGGATGGTCGCTGCGACCAGCGCCGGGAAGCTGTCCACGCCTTGCGTCTGCATGGTCTCGATCAACATCGCCCGCGCGGCACTGCCGGAGAACGGCTTGACCAGCGCGGTGGGCAGGCCTTCAACGAAGCGTGTATCCAGGCCCATCCAGTTCACCGCATGGCGAATGCCATCCAGCGCCAGCTCCAGGGCGCCCGAGGCGCGCAGCACACCCACCGCCACCAGCATGGCCACAAGGTAAGGCAGCAGGTTCTTGGCCACGTCGAAGCCTTCCTTGGCCCCTTCGACAAAGGCTTCGTACACCTTGACCCGCTTCAGCGCGCCGATCACTAGAAACAGCATGATCACGCCAAACAGCGTGAGGTTGCCCAGAAGCGACGACAGGCTCGACAGCGCGGCCGCCGACAAGGTGCCGAGAAAGGCCATGAAGCAGCCCAACAGCAGCGCACCGGGGATCAGATACGCCAGTACCACCGGGTCCCACAAACGCAGGCGCTGCATGACGGCCACCGACAGCAGGCCGACCAGGGTCGACACGCTGGTGGCCAGCAGGATCGGCAGAAACACCATCGTCGGGTCGGCCGCGCCTTGTTGCGCGCGGTACATGAAGATGGTCACCGGCAACAGGGTCAGCGACGACGCGTTGAGTACCAGAAACAGGATCTGCGCGTTGCTCGCGGTGGTGCTGCTGGGGTTCAGCTCCTGCAGCGCCCGCATGGCCTTCAGGCCGATCGGCGTGGCCGCGTTGTCCAGGCCCAGGCCATTGGCGGCGAAGTTCATGGTGATCAGGCCCAGGGCAGGGTGGCCCTTGGGTACCTCTGGCATCAGCCTGGCGAAAAGCGGGCCAAGCACCTTGGCCAGCCATTCGACGATGCCGGCCTTCTCGGCGATTTTCAGAAAGCCCAGCCACAGGGTCAGGGTGCCGAACAGCAGGACCATCACCTCCACCGACAGCTTGGCCATGGCAAAGATGCTCTCGACCATCGCCGCGAAGATGCCGGCGTTACCGCCGATCAGCCATTGGGCCAGGGCGGACACGGCCGCCACCAGGAAAAAGCCGAGCCAAAGGCCGTTGAGCATCCGTGTATTCCCCCTGAAAAATGCCCGAATGATAGCGTATCGAGCTGTTCATTAGCGCCAAACGTAGCCCACCCCCCTGTAGGAGCAGCCTTGTGCTGCGAAGAGGCCGGTGACAACTGTTCTGTTCTCAGCGCCTGCCCCGGCCTCTTCGCAGCACAAGGCTGCTCCTAATAGGCCGGTGTGCTTTACAACAGATAGCAAAAAGCCCCGACAAGTCGGGGCTTTTTGTTCAACGCGTTAGCTTCAGCGTTTGGCGGTCTGGCCAACCACTGCAGCTTCCTGCTTGTCGGCCATCAGCGAAGCGTAGTACTGCTCGCCCTTGGCAGCGTCGTACATGCCTTCCCAGCGTGCGATAACCAGCGCGGCCAGGGCATTGCCGACCACGTTCAGTGCGGTACGGGCCATGTCCATGATGCGGTCGACACCGGCGATGAAGGCCAGGCCTTCCAGCGGGATGCCTACGCTGCCCAGGGTCGCCAGCAGTACCACGAAGGATACGCCCGGTACACCGGCAATGCCTTTGGAGGTGACCATCAGGGTCAGGACCAGCAGCAGCTGCTGGCTCCACGACAGGTCAATGCCGTACAGCTGGGCAATGAAGATTGCCGCGATGCTCTGGTACAGGGTCGAACCATCGAGGTTGAACGAGTAGCCAGTCGGTACCACGAACGAGCAGATCGACTTCGGCGCACCGTACTTCTCCATCTTCTCGATCACCCGTGGCAGCACGGTTTCGGAGCTGGAGGTGGAATAGGCCAGGATCAGCTCATCTTTCATGATGCGCATGATCTTGATCACCGAGAAGCCGAACACGCGCGCCACCAGGCCCAGCACCATGAAGGCGAAGAAGGCGATGGCGAAGTACACCAGCAACACCAGCTTGGCCAGCGGCAGCAGCGAGCTGAAGCCGAAGTTGGCGACGGTGACGGCGATCAGGGCGAATACGCCGATCGGGGCGTAGTTCATGATCATGTGGGTGACCTTGAACATGGTCTCCGACACAGCCTGGAAGGTACGCACCAGCGGGTCGCGCAGTTCTGCCTGCAGGCTCGACAGGCCCAGGCCGAACATTACCGAGAAGAAGATGATCGGCAGCATTTCGCCACGCATCAGCGCTGCGAAGATGTTCGACGGGATCAGGTTCAGCAGGGTTTCGATGAACGCGTGCTCATGCTGCACTTCGGCCGCGGTGGCCTGGTACTTGGAGATGTCCACGGTACCCAGGGTGCTCATGTCGATGCCGGCGCCCGGGTGGAACAGGTTGGCCAACACCAGACCGACGACGATGGCGATGGTGGTCACCACTTCGAAGTAGATGATGGTCTTGAGGCCGATGCTGCCCAGTTTCTTCGCGTCGCCAACTCCGGCGATGCCCACGATCAGCGACGAAATCACGATCGGGACGACGATCATCTTGATCAGGCGAATGAAGATGTCACCAGCGGGCTGGAGGACGTTGCTGATCCACCATGCCTTTTCCGCACTGAAATGATTCAGTAGCGCGCCGATTGCAACGCCCAGGACCAGACCGATAACGATCTGCCAGGCGAGGCTCAGTTTTGCCTTCTTCATGTCTTTACCCTTTGTTCTAGTGGTCATGGGCGTCGAACGAAAACGCGCGTAACAGAGCCGTTGGCAACGTCACGGTGAGCGAAAAAGCTTCCGTCCGGCGACCTCATGTAAGGACACCGCGAGCGAGCGACAGGGCGCTCGGGCCAGCGAAAAGGCGGCAACTATTGCGATGGGGAAGGGGGAAATCTAATGCCGGAAACGCATACCCCATGCCGATACTGCATAACGGTTTACGCTGAAAATGGCATGTCGCAAGTGCTTGATTTATAACGTTCGGAAACCCGAACAAGACCAAAGCGCCATTTTTGGGCCGATATGGCAGTGCATAGGGAGGGGGATGAATGGCTTGTTCGACAATCCGAATGGCCGAAATGACACTTGCGGCAGCGGCATCGAACGGAAAAAAAATGTGATGTACGGTCGAGACAAAATGTGTCCCGAAGCGAAAAACACGCAAGAGGGGCCATTGGACGATGGCATTGATGAAATGGCTGATGGCTCCTCGGAAGTCAGGTCGGTGCGGTGTCCCCGATGACACCCCCGACCTGAGGCTTCCGATTCCGCCTTTCCTGACCCGGCCCAATACTGGAGGCACTCCCTGTACCCCTAGGCCACTCCGATCTTGCAACAATCAGAACAGCCCGGCCCCATGGTCATGTGCTGCCCCTCCTCGGGGCGGCGCATCATAGAAGCCTGAACTATAAAAAGGTTCAGCTTCTATTACGTGACAGTGCGTTACCGTTCATCAGCGCTGACTAAACGCTCAGTACCATTTCGGGTCACGCTTGAGTTGCTCGCGCAACATCGCCTTCATGCCGTCATCCGGCTTACCAAGCCAGCGGTACTGCGCATGACGGGTAGGCGACTTGTCGCTCGGCAAGCCTTCGGGTACCTCCACGAGCATCCCGTAGGCATCGTCCTTGTCCCAACTGAACGCCACGATCAGGCGTTTGTAGGTGCAGTTGTCCGCCGTTTCGCACAGGGGGCCGACCAGGTACTGGTCGCCGTCCTCGGTGACTGCCGACATCTGCTCCTGGGCACTGCCGGTGAGGTTGACTACCCAATCGGGCAGCCGTTCCTCGCCCTTGATCGTGTCCTCCCAGGCTTCCCGGTATTCAGGGTCCGAGCCGAGCAACTGGTCGACCCGGACCTGGCCGTCATTGGCCGCCATCGCCCCTGCACTGCCGCCCAGCAACAAGGCGGCAGCCAGGGCAGTGCAAAGCTTCCTGCTCATCGTCAACCTCGACCACGTCCAAAGAAGAAGGAGGCTACGAACAGGACCAGGAAGACGATGAACAGGATCTTCGCGATACCCGTGGCGGCGCCAGCGATACCACCGAAGCCCAGTACGGCGGCGACAATGGCGATGATGAGGAAAGTGATAGCCCAACTCAGCATGGTGGTTCTCCTTTCTTTTTTGAAATCAATCCGGCCCTAGGGGTCCAGGACAGGCTCAGAACACCCAGCGATCCTGGGGTACGACAGTTTCTACGGTGGCCGGCGAAGCATTGGCCTTAGGCGAAGGCAGCGGGTCAGCCGCCCTGACCAGGGTGCTGGCACGGGTTGCCTGAATCTGCGTCAACAGCGCGGTCTGCGCCGCCACTTGATCCGCCAGACGCGCGGTCTGCCAGCTGTAGTAGAAGAGGCCGGCGGCCAAAGTCATCAGCAGCGCCATGCCGAGAAACAGGAACTGGCGCAAAGGCAGTGCGGCGTTCTGCGAGCGGTTGACGGATTGGCGGTTCATGCCGGCTCCTCCTGCTGTAATTGTTGTTCAAACCTGAACAGGTAATTGCAGCCTGCATGCCAGCCTTTGAATTCAATAAAATTGCTTTAAAATCAGATACTTAAGATAATCACACATGGCACCGAAGGACGTATCCTGCACGATGCCGTCCTTGGCGTCGTGCGAATTGCACGATCAGCCCTCGACCTTGGTCGCGACCTTGAGCAGGTCGGCGTCCACACCACGCACGCCGATGATCTGCCGGGCGATCTCCACGGCGATGGTTTTCTGCTCGCTGCTGACCACCTCTCCCGACAGCCGCACCAGGCCCTCTTGGCTGGCCACCTTGAGGTTCAGGCCATCGAGGTTGCGGCTGAAACGGAAGCTGTTCTGGATCTTGTCGACGATCCAGCTATCGCTGGGTTGCGGCCCGGTCGGGGCACCCACCGGGTTCTCGCGAGCCTTGGCCATGGCGGCGGTGTCCAGGCTGACCAGGTTGTTGACCAGGTGCACGCCGTCGGTGGTCCGCGCCACCACCCCGGCCAGCTCCTTGGCCTCTGCGCTGTCGACCCTGCCGCGAAGCGTCACCACGCCATCGCTGCTTTGCACCTCGATAGGCGCTTTCTCGGTCGTGCGGCTCCACAGCAGCCGTGCCCTGATCACGGCAGCCAACGTTGCATCTTCCAGCCGCTGTGCATAAGCCCGCAATTCCAGCGGGCGCTCCACCAGCTGCGCATTGACCTTCAACTGGTTGTCCACCTTTTCGATACCGCGGGTAGCCAGGGCGACATGCTCGGCCAACTGGCGCTCGACATCGTTCTCGACCTCACCGGTCAGCCGCGCCTGCTGGCCGTCCACCTCGACATCGATGCGAAACGGGTTGAGCATCCTGTTGAGCGATAACGCGGTTTGCAGCGAGCCCTCCAGGCGGGCGTCCTGCACAGGGTCAGCGAATGCCGGGGTCAATACCGGCAGCAAGGTGGCCGCCAACACGGCCAGTCGTGGGGAAAAGGGCATGGCTGTGCCTCCTTTGTTGGCAAAAACAGAAAATAGTCGCAACCAATGTGCCAGCGCGTAGCTCTAAGCAAATCATCGAGATATCGCGGTTTTCGGGCTTACTTTGGCCATTGGCTAGCATGCAAAGGACAGAATCCTTCAGAATTGACCATGCAACTTGCCCGATTTTTCCCACACTAATTGAAGATCTATCCTAAGGAGCGCAGGAAATGGAATCAGCCCAGGACAACCAAGGCCGCATTCTGCTGGTGGATGACGAGTCCGCGATCCTGCGCACCTTCCGCTACTGCCTCGAAGACGAAGGCTATAGCGTGGCCACCGCCAACAGTGCCGCCCAAGCCGAAACCTTGCTGCAACGCCAGGTGTTCGACCTGTGCTTCCTCGACCTGCGCCTGGGCGAGGACAACGGCCTCGACGTGCTGGCGCAGATGCGCATCCAGGCCCCCTGGATGCGGGTGGTGATCGTGACCGCGCATTCGGCGATCGACACCGCGGTGGATGCCATCCAGGCAGGGGCGGCCGATTACTTGGTCAAGCCCTGCAGCCCAGACCAGCTGCGCCTGGCCACCGCCAAACAGCTGGAAGTGCGCCAACTGTCGGCACGCCTCGAAGCCCTTGAAGGCGAGGTGCGCAAACCCAAGGACGGCCTCGACTCGCACAGCCCGGCCATGATGGTGGTGCTGGAAACGGCGCGTCAGGTTGCAACCACCGATGCCAACATCCTCATCCTGGGCGAGTCCGGCACCGGTAAGGGCGAGCTGGCCCGCGCCATTCATGGCTGGAGCAAGCGTGCGCGCAAAGCCTGCGTCACCATCAACTGCCCCTCGCTGAATGCCGAGCTCATGGAAAGCGAGCTGTTCGGCCATACCCGCGGCGCCTTCACCGGTGCCAGCGAGAGCACCCTTGGCCGGGTCAGCCAGGCCGACGGAGGCACGTTGTTCCTGGATGAAATCGGTGATTTCCCACTGACCTTGCAGCCTAAGCTGCTGCGCTTTATCCAGGACAAGGAGTACGAGCGCGTGGGTGACCCGGTCACCCGACGCGCCGATGTGCGCATTCTGGCTGCCACCAACCTCAACCTCGAGGAGATGGTGCGCGAAAGCCGCTTCCGCGAAGACCTGCTGTACCGCCTGAACGTGATCACCTTGCACCTGCCGCCCCTGCGCGAGCGCAGCGAAGACATCCTGACCCTGGCCGACCGTTTTCTGGCCCGCTTCGTCAAGGAATATTCCCGGCCCGCCCGCGGCTTCAGCGACGAAGCCCGTGCAGCCCTGCTCAACTACCGCTGGCCTGGCAACATCCGTGAACTGCGCAACGTGGTCGAACGCGCCAGCATCATCTGCCCGCAGGAGCGCGTCGAGATCAGCCACCTGGGCATGGGCGAACAACCGGCCAGCAACGCACCACGGGTTGGCGCAGCCTTGAGCCTGGATGAACTGGAGCGCGCCCACATCGGCGCGGTGCTGGCTGCCAGCGATACCCTTGACCAGGCCGCCAAAACCCTGGGCATCGATGCCTCGACCCTGTATCGCAAACGTAAGCAGTACAACCTATGAAGTGGCAGATGAAGCTGCGCACGCGGCTTTTCCTCAGCATTTCGGCGCTGGTCACGGTGGCCTTGCTCGGCCTGATGCTGGGCCTGGTGAGCGTGCTGCAGATGGCCTCGGTGCAACAGCAGCTCGTGCGAGACACCACCCACGCCCTGGAAGTGGGGCTTAAATTGCGGCAGAACCTCGGCGAACAGCTGACCCTGATCCTTGACGAGGACACCGCGCCGCAAAGCCTGCAAGTGCTGCAAGACAACTTCCAGTCCCTGCTCAACCAAGGGCTTGAACAAGGCGGCGAACGCACCGGCTTCAGCAAGGCCAGCAGCAATTACCAGACCTTCCTCGAGGCCTACCGCGACAGCCCCGCACCGGCGCGCAGCATGGGTATGGACCAGCCCCTGGGGGCTGCCTTCAACCAAGTGCGCACCGACCTCATCGACGCCCACAAGCAAGCACTGGATCACATTACCCGCAGCGAGGAACATACCCGCGATCGCGCCTTGATGGTCAGCGGCGTCCTTGGCCTGATGGGCTTGGTGATCCTCGTGCTGGGTTTCATCACGGCGCACAACATCGCGCGACGCTTCGGCCAACCGATCGAAGCCTTGGCCAAGGCGGCCGATCAACTCGGCAAGGGCGACTTCGATGTGACGCTGCCAGTCACCCAGGCCATCGAGCTGAACCAGCTGACCCGCCGCTTCGGGCTCATGGCCGACGCCTTGCGCAAGCACCAGGCAACCAACGTCGATGAACTGCTGGCCGGCCAGCAACGCCTGCAGGCCGTGCTCGACAGCATCGACGATGGCCTGCTGATCATTGACCGCCAAGGCCGCCTGGAACACCTCAACCCTGTGGCGCAGCGCCAGCTGGGCTGGAGCGACAGCCGCCTGGGCAACACCCTGGCCGAAGCCTTGCAACGCCCGGAGCTGGAGCAACAGCTACGCCAGGTGCTGCGCGGTGGCAGCCTAGATCGCCCACCCGACGACCTGAACATCGACGTCGATGAAGAAACCCGCCTGCTGACCTACAGCCTGACACCGGTCAGCCACCCCCAGGGGCCGATCCTGGGTGCGGTGATGGTGCTGCACGATGTCACCGAGCAACGGGCCTTCGAGCGCGTACGCAGCGAGTTCGTGCTGCGTGCCTCGCACGAGCTGCGCACCCCGGTCACGGGCATGCACATGGCGTTCGGCCTGCTGCGTGAGCGGGTGAAGTTCCCGCCCGAGGCGCGCGAGTACGACCTGCTCGAGACCATCGGCGAGGAAATGCAGCGGCTGACCCAACTGATCAACGACCTGCTCAATTTCTCCCGCTACCAGAGCGGCCTGCAGAAGCTCGACCTCGCCCCCTGTGCCATCGATGAACTGCTGGAGCGCGCGCAGCTGCGTTTTAACGAGCAGGCCGCGCACAAACAGATCGAGTTGATCAAGGAGCTGGAACTGCCGCTGCCACGTATTCAGGCCGACATCGCCCAGCTCGACCGGGTGCTGGACAACCTGCTGCACAACGCCGTCCGCCATACCCCCAGCGGTGGCCGTATACGGCTTCACGCCAGGCGGCATGCGGAGCGGGTGATCATCAGTGTCGAAGACAATGGCGAGGGTATCGCCTATGGACAGCAAGGGCGCATCTTCGAGCCCTTTGTGCAGGTCGGGCGCAAAAAAGGTGGCGCGGGGCTTGGCCTGGCGTTGTGCAAAGAAATCGTGCAACTGCACGGCGGCAGAATGGGCGTGTTTTCCCGGCCGGGGCAGGGTACTCAGTTCTACATGGCGCTGCCGGTCTGACGACAGGGTTTGCCCTCAAGACTCATCGGTACCCCGCCGCGCCGGCACCGCCCGCCACCCACGGGTCACCAGTTCCGCAAACTGGCGGGCGTTCAACGGCCGGGCGAATAACCAGCCCTGGCCGTAATTGACCCCTTCACTGTTGAGCAACACCGCCTGGTCTTCGCATTCGATGCCTTCGGCAATCACCCGCAGGTGCAGGTCGTGGGCCATGCGGATGATGTGCGGGGCCACACCACTGCTGGCGGCATCGTGCCCCAAGGCATCAATGAAGGCCTTGTCGATCTTCAGGCAGTCCACGGGCAGCGTCTGCAGGTAGGCGAGGCTACAGTAACCCGTGCCAAAATCGTCGATCAATACTTGGTGGCCCACCGCACGCAGGGCCTGCAGGTTGTCGCGCGCTACCACCACGTCGATCAGGCCGCGTTCGGTCACCTCGAAGGCGATCTGGCTGGCCGCCACCCGATGCAAGGCCAGCAGCCGCGCCGCCACCCGGCCAATGCGCGGGACCATCACATCACACGCCGCAAGGTTTACCGAGATATACAGGTTGCGGTGCGAACGCAGCAACTGGCCCAACTGCTCAAGCACCCGCTGCAAGACAAAGTCAGTGATCTGGCGGATCTGCCCGGTATTTTCGGCCAACGGAATGAACAGGTCCGGGCTGGTCAAGGTGCCATCCGGGCGGCGCCAGCGCACCAGGGCCTCGGCACCGACACAACGCCGTGTGTCGAGCTCGATGATTGGCTGGTAAAGCACCTGCAGTTCGCCCCGGCGCAGTGCGTTCTGCAGCTCCGAGCTCATCGAGCGGCGCTGCAGAATCAGCTGCAACACCAGCCAGCCAATGCAGCAGGCGGCCAGCACGCTGCCAGGGAACAGCAGCCAGAGCATGCCGTTCATGCGCAGGGGCAGGCTGGCGCGTGGCGCAATCAGCACCAGTTGGTAATCCGGCGATTTGGTCGGCATGCGGTAGATGAGGCGGTCGCTCAATTCGAGCAGCGACTTGTGGCTGGCCGACCAGGCCGAGGGCGGTGGCCACACCTGCGGCGGGCCTAGTACCGGGATGGCCCGGGTACCGTTGTCCAGCACCACCACCAGGCTGCCACCGGGCGGCAGGTCGACAACATCGGTCAGGTGCCCGCGCGACGTGGACACCACGAAATTGCCACGCCCCAGCATCAGGGCCGCCAGGTTTTCGTCGGGCTCGATCGTGGTGTTCAACCAGTAGCTGTAGGTCGGCCCCTTGATGTCAGGCGCGCGCAGTGGCTCGAAGGCCCGTTCATCCCCCCGGTTGGAACAGGCGACATGGGCATCGACGTACGCGGCTTCATAAATGAAGCGTGAACTCAGGCCCACCTGCTGCAATGCCGCCAGCATCTCTGGGCTGCAGCCGCGCAAGGGCTGTGCCTGCAGGGTGTCGACCCCTTCACGAAGCTGGCCGAATACCTGCTCAAGGCGATCGAGAAAGCGCTCGCCCTGCGCATTCATCTGTTCGCTCTCGCTTTGTTTCATCTGCTGCAGGGCAATACCGATGCTGGCGGTGAGCAACAGTGCGGCGCTGGCCAGTGCTGCCAGTGAGGCCAGCATCCAGGGACGGTAAAAAATTTGGCGCAGCGTGGCGATGAGGGCTGACATCAAGGGCATCCAGTTGATTACCAAGGTATAGCAACTGAATCGAGAATCATCCTCGCCGTTGGGCGATTAACGGGTCAAGGGCTGCTGCGCAGCCCATTCCCCCTGCATCAACGCATGCGGTTGAGCACTTGCAGCATGGCGGCCGTCTGGGCATCGGGCATGCCATCGAAGCGTTGTGGGCGGAAGCGCATCTGGAACGCCGCGATCACATGCCGGGTGGCCACGTCGAGTTCGCCAGTTTGCGCGATGGCATAACCAAACCGCGCCAACTCCTGCTGGTACCAGCTCACGCTCGGCGGGTTGACGCTGAAGAAGGCTTGTTGCCGCGCCACTGCGTTAGGCTCCGGCCAGATACCGATACCCGCGTCGGCCAGGCGCTTCCACGGGAACAACGGGCCTGGGTCGAGCTTGCGCAACGGCGCGATATCGCTGTGGCCAACGATATGCCGGGGGTCGATGTTGTTGCGTTTGACGATGTCTTTGAGCAGCGCGATCAAGGCCTGAACCTGGGCTTCGCTGTAGGGGTGCCAGACTCGGCCATTCGGCGTGTCGGTGAACCCCGGGTTGACGATTTCGATCCCGATCGAGGTCGAATTCAACCAGGTGCGCCCTTGCCATTGGCTATCACCGGCGTGCCAGGCGCGGCGGCTTTCATCCACCAGTTGATAGACCGTGGCCGGGCCATCGCCGATCAGGTAGTGGCTGCTGACCTCGCCATGGGTCAGTAGCGCCAATGAGCGCTCGAGCGAGGCATTGGTGTAGTGCAGGACGACAAACTGGATACGCTCGTCCTGGTTGGCCGACGGGTGGCTGCGGTCGATGCGCAGGCCCGTCGAGCAACCCGCAACAGCAACCAGCAAGCAGGTGAGCAGTGTTTTTTTAACGGTGGAAAGCACGTCGGCGGCCTCAGCGTGAAAGCGCTACAGTATAACGTGCTCTGAATGGCCTGTGCTCGCCGTGAGTCAGTGCCGCCCCTTACCCCTGCTCGACACGGTTGCGCCCCAAGTCCTTGGCACGGTACAGCGCGGTGTCGGCGCGCTTGAGCACCTGGTCACCGCGCTCGCCGGAGCGGAATGCACCCAAGCCAATGGAGGCGGTGATCACCACGCGCTCGCCTTTGAAATGGAACGGGCAGGCTTCGATGGTCGCACGCAGTAGCTCAGCCATCTGTGCGGCCGCGGCGGGTGAAGTCTGCGGGAACAGCAGGACGAATTCCTCACCGCCAAAGCGGGCGATGAAGTCGCGCCCGCGCAGGCGCTTGCGCAGCTGGTCAGCGACGATCTTCAGCACCTTGTCACCCGCCAGGTGCCCATAGTTGTCGTTGATGCGCTTGAAGTGGTCCAGGTCGAGAATCGCCATGGCCAAGTGGCCGCCGTTTTCATGCCAGTCGAGCATCTCGCGTTCCAGGTGCTCGCTCCAGGCCGCGCGATTGGGCAGGCCGGTCAGCGGGTCGAGCAAGGCCTTTTGCCGCTGCTCTTCAAGGTGCTCGCGATAGCCAAGCGCCTCGTGCTCCATGTTCGCCACGCGCTCGGACAGGCCCTGCAGGCGACCGGCAAGTTCCTGCTCGCGGCGATCACGCTCATGCTTGTGCTCGTCCATGGTCACCAGCAAGCCCTCGAGCCGGTTTTCCAGGATGTGCTTGAGGCTGTCCACGTCGGCGGCGCCTTTCACACTGCTCTGCAGCCCATCGACCTGCTGACGCAACTGGGTATCCAGTGCCTCGGCGGCGGTGCTGTTGTCGGCATGCCCGGCACTGGCTTCGTGCAGGTGGCTCTGGAAGCCTTCCAGGCGCTCGTTGAGCTGTTGCAGGTAGGTCTCGAATTCGTGCTGGCCGCTGTCGGTGATCGCCAGCATCAGCACCGCCAAGTCGTCGAGCACCGGGATCAGTTCGTACCAATTCAGCCCCCGCGCCACCCGCTCGCGCATTTCCAGGGCCTGGGCCTTGTGCCGCTCGGGCAGGCTGAGGTCGTCGAGCAGGCCGATCAGGGTCTGCTCGATATGGGCGGCCACTTGGCTGTAGGGCGGCTCTACCGCGTAGGGCAGGGCATAGGGGCCATCTTCACCGAACGTTTCTTCCAGCGTCTGCGGCGGTACGGCCTCTGGCGTGGGTTGGCTGAGGGCTGGCTCTGGCGCTGGCGCCTCATCCGGCACAGGCTCGGGTTGTGGCGCGCTCGGCACGTCTGCGGTTTCGATCAGTGCCGGCCCTTCCAGCTCCGCTACCAAGGCTGGCTCAGCCAGTGCTGGGGGTGCCAAGGGCAGCAGTGCGTCTACATCCTCGGGCTGCGGGTCTTCGGCAACGTGCTGAACGGGGGCGGCAACGGGCGGCGCCACGGCCTCAGCCATTGCCACAACAGGCGCTGCCGCCAGTGCAACCTCTGCTTCGTCGGGCTGCTCGCTGTCACGACCACCAAACAAGCGCTGCAAAAAGCCTGGCCGCTCTTCTTCAGGCTTGCCCAACGCATCCAGCGCGCGACCTTGCAGGCCACTCAGCTCCCCCAGCAACGGGGGCAGCTCACGCGACTGGGCAACCCCGCCGTCGAGTTTTTTCGCCAGTTTTTTCAGCGGCCGCGAAATGTCGCTTGGCAGCGGCAAGCCTTGCAGCTGGGTGACCAGCGCCGTCAGCGCATCGCTGACCTGGTTCATGCGGGTTTCCCGGCGTTGCTCGGAATCCAGCACGGCTTTTTCCAGGCGCGGAATCAGCCCGGCAAGGCCTGCGTCCATGTTGTCGCTGCGGATGACCTCGCGCATTTCCTTCATGCACTGGTCCACCACCTTGTCACTGCCTTCGGCAGCCAGGGTGCTGCGCACCAGCCCACGACGCAACAGGTCGAGACGCGCGTCCCAACGGCGTTCAAGCTTCTCTTGCTGCTCGATGCTCTTAAGGTATTTCTCTTTCCAGCGCTCAGCGTCGTCAGTCATGCCCGGGCCCGCAAACGGTGATGGCAATTAGCTCAAAACCGGCAGCGTATCCACAGTCAATGCATCAGGCAATCGAATCTCGACGGCAACGGGAAGGTGATCGGAAATTGGCTGCGCCAACACCTCGACGCGCTCAAGGGTGAGGCTTGGGCTGAGCAGGATATGGTCCAGGCAACGCTGCGGTCGCCAACTGGGGAAGGTGGCCTCGACTTGCGGGGCGACCAGGCCCAGGTCGCGCAGGGGGGAATGCTCCAGCAGGTCGGTGGCATGGGTGTTCATGTCACCCATCAACACCTGATGGCGGTAGCCGCCAATCAGCTCGCGAATGTAGCCAAGCTGCAGGGCGCGGGTTTTGGCGCCGAGCGCCAGGTGCATCATCACCACGATCAGCGCATCTTCACCCTCGCCGAAGCGCACCAGAATGGCACCGCGGCCGGCCGGGCCGGGCAGGGGGTGGTCTTCAAGGTGTTGCGGCTTGAGGCGGCTGAGCACGCCGTTGCTGTGCTGGGCGAAGCGCCCGAGGTTACGGTTGAGCTGCTGGTACCAGTAAGGGAAGGCACCCAGTTGGGCCAGGTGTTCGACCTGGTTGATGTAGCCCGAACGCAGGCTGCCGCCATCGGCTTCCTGCAAGGCCACCAGGTCGAAGTCACTGAGCAGCTTGCCGATTTTTTGCAGGTTGCTGGCACGCCCGGTGTGCGGCAGCAGGTGCTGCCAGCTGCGGGTCAGGTAATGCCGGTAGCGCTCAGTGCTGATGCCGACCTGAATATTGAAACTGAGCAGCCGCAGGCGCCCATCCTCTGGCAGGCCGGGCGCCTGCAGGTGATGTTCGTTGACCTGCGGCTGGTGCAGGCCAATGCCACGCGTGCTTCGGAAGCGGGGCATGGGTACGCCGCTTACTTAGCGGCGCGCTCCTTGGCGATCAGCTGGTCGGCAACATTCAGCACGCCCTCTGGCCCGCCTGCGGTGCCCAGGTCGAAGCGGTACTTGCCGTTGACGACCATGCTCGGTACGCCGGTGATTTCGTACTTCTTCGCCAGTTCCTTGGCCTGGTTGACCTGGCCTTTGATGGCGAAGGAGTTGAAGGTGGCGAGGAATTTGTCCTTGTCCACGCCTTGGGTGGCGAGGAAGTCGGCCATGTCCTGAGGGTCGGTCAGGCGCTTTTTCTGGTTCTGGATGGCGTCGAAGACAGCGGCATGCACCTTGTGCTCGACGCCCATGGCTTCGAGGGTCAGGAACATCTGGCCGTGAGCGTCCCACGGGCCACCGAACATGGCCGGTACGCGCTTGAAGTTGACGTCTTTCGGCAGTTTTTCAGCCCACGGGTTGATTACCGGCTCGAAGTGGTAGCAGTGAGGGCAGCCGTACCAGAACAGCTCGACCACTTCGATCTTGCCAGGCACGGAAACCGGAACAGGGTTGCTCAGCTCGAGATATTCCTTGCCGGCAAGAGGCTCGGCGGCCTGTACGGCGGTCATACCGAATACGCTGGCGGCGACCAGCGCAGCGCTGAGAATCAGTTTACGCATGCTTTACTCCTGAGCATTCATGGGTCGCCTCGACGCGACCTGTGTTGAGACAGGCCGGGCCAGGCCCGAGTTCTGTAGTGTAACGGCTGCGGACGTAAAAAAGGGCGGTCCGGCCGCCCTTTCATCTTTGGCTTACAACATTAACCGAATGTTAATACGCCAGCTTCTTCGCGGGTTTGCCCGCGAAGAACTCGCCATTTACCTCAGTGCAGGCCCTGGATGTAGCTGGCCAACGCTTCGATATCGTGGTTGCTCAGCTTGCCCGCGATGGTACGCATGGTCATGGCATCGCCATCGTTGGTACGCACGCCTTCACGGAACTCGGTCAGTTGCTTGGTCACGTATTGCGAGTGCTGCCCGCTCAGGTGCGGGAAGCCGGCCAGGGCGATACCTGCGCCGTTCGGTGAGTGGCAGCCGGTACAGGCTGGCATGCCTTTTTCCAGGTCGCCGCCATTGAACAAGGCGCGGCCGCGTTCGACGAGCTTGGGGTCGGCCGCCCCGACGCTACCTTTTTGGCTGGCGAAGTACGCCGCGATATCGGCCAGGTCCTGGTCACTGAAGGCCGCCAGCATGCCGGTCATCTCCAGCACGGTGCGCTTGCCGGACTTGATATCGTGCAGTTGTTTTTCGAGGTAACGCTGGCCCTGGCCTGCCAGTTTCGGGAAGTTCGGTGCCAGGCTATTGCCGTCGGGGTTGTGGCAGGCACCACAGACGGCCGTCTTGGCCTGGCCGGCGGCGGCATCGCCTTTGATAGGTTCCGCAGCAATGGCCGCACCTGCGACACCCATGGTCAACAGCAGACTCACGACTAGTTTGTTCATCAGCTAATCCAACACGGCTAAGGGTGAAATGTTATGTATCGGGACTGCCGCTCATCCAAAGGATGACCAAACGGTAGTCCTCGGCACTGCAGTCCATGCACAATCCACGCGGCGGCATAGCCTTGAAACCCTGGGTCACATGCCTCACGAGTACATCCACACCTTGCGCCAGCCTTGGCTCCCAAGCTGCCCGTTCACCCCGCTGGGGGGCCTGTGGCAACTGACCGGCGTGACAGGCCGCACACGTGCGGTTGTACAACACCTCGGGATCCTGTGTAGCCTGTGCGCTGAAAAACGGCAGGAACATACCGACAGCAAGCAGCCATTTCGCCATGCGGAACGACC
Source organism: Pseudomonas sp. ITEM 17296 (assembly GCF_028895205.1). Classification (NCBI taxonomy): domain Bacteria; kingdom Pseudomonadati; phylum Pseudomonadota; class Gammaproteobacteria; order Pseudomonadales; family Pseudomonadaceae; genus Pseudomonas; species Pseudomonas sp. ITEM 17296. The sequence goes on from NZ_WJRS01000004.1 coordinate 39,991, forward strand.
TTCAGGGTTGGGGGCCGCGCTGCGTTCTGATGCGCGAGCTATTGTTCGACACCCCATGCTCGCTCTCCTTCGCTGGGAGAATGAGCACACAAAAACTGGGGCATTATATACTTCCGCCATCCAAACGGAAACGACACCGCTTGCCAGGCTCGAGCCTTCAGAGTCAGGCAACACCCACATCGGATATCCCATGCAAGTCAAGAACCCCATCCTCGGCCTCTGCCAGAAAGCCACATTCGCCCTCAGCGCAGCCAAGGTCGAACAATGCCCGGACGACCAGGGTTACGAGGTGGCTTTCGCCGGCCGTTCCAACGCCGGCAAATCCAGCGCCCTCAATACCCTGACTCATGCCAGCCTGGCGCGTACCTCGAAAACCCCGGGGCGCACCCAGCTGTTGAATTTCTTCAGTCTGGACGATGAACGGCGTTTGGTCGACCTGCCGGGCTACGGTTATGCAAAAGTACCGATTCCACTCAAGCAGCACTGGCAGCGCCACCTGGAAGCCTACCTGGGCAGCCGTGAGTGCCTGCGCGGTGTAATTCTGATGATGGACGTGCGCCATCCGATGACCGACTTCGACAAGATGATGCTCGACTGGGCCAAGGCCAGCGGCATGCCGATGCACATCCTGCTGACCAAGGCCGACAAACTCACCCACGGCGCCGGTAAGAACACCTTGCTCAAGGTGCAGTCGGAGATCCGCAAGGGCTGGGGCGACGCAGTGACCATCCAGCTGTTCTCGGCACCGAAGCGCCTGGGGCTGGACGAAGCCTACCGCGTGCTAGCGGACTGGATGGAGCTGGAAGACAAGCCCGTCGCCTGAAGAAGCGCTTGTAGGAGCGGCCTTGTGTCGCGATGGGGTGCGCAGCAGCCCCGGCAATATTTGCTAAGAAGCTGGAATCCTGGGGCCGCTGCGCGGCCCTATCGCGACACAAGGCCGCTCCTACAGGGGGTGGGCAGTGCTTGAGGTCAAATTCCGGGCAAAAAAAACCCCGGACTTCGTATGGGGAGGGGGAAGTTCGGGGTCCAAGTCCGGACCGCTAGGGCGGGGTCCAGATATCTGCCAACACTTAACACAACATAGGAGCATCGAAGGGCTTCACCAGCCATTCAGTTACTCTGAGTTCCGCTTCACCGGTTTAGTTCCGAAGCCCTGAAAACTATTTGCGATAGTTTCATGAAACTCCAGCACTAATGGCATCTAGCCATGCCAGGATCCGCGTCACCACGTCGCAGATCCTACACAGCTTTGTCGGCTCAATCAGTGAGCTTCGTCCCAATTCGCGCCAATGCCTGCCTCCACCAGCAACGGTACATCCAGTTGCGCGGCACGGCTCATGTGCAGACGAATTTCATCTTTTACCTGCTCGACCAGCTCCTCACGCACCTCCAGCACCAATTCGTCGTGCACCTGCAGGATCACGCGGGCATCCAGGCCGCTCTCGGTCAGCCAGTTGTCCACATTGACCATCGCCCGCTTGATGATATCGGCAGCCGTACCCTGCATCGGTGCGTTGATCGCCGTCCGCTCAGCGCCTTTGCGCAGGGCCGGGTTCTTGGCGTTGATGTCTGGCAGGTACAGGCGACGGCCGAAGAGCGTTTCGACAAAGCCTTGCTCGGCGGCCTGGGCGCGGGTGCGCTCCATGTAGGCCAGTACGCCCGGGTAGCGGGCGAAGTAGCGGTCGATGTAGTCCTGGGACTGCTTGCGGTCGACGCCGATCTGCTTGGCCAGGCCAAAGGCGCTCATGCCGTAGATCAGGCCGAAGTTGATGGCCTTGGCGCTGCGGCGCTGGTCGGTGGTTACCGCCTCAAGCGGCACGCCGAACACTTCAGCTGCAGTGGCGCGGTGCACGTCGAGGTTGTTGCGGAAGGCGTGCAGCAAACCTTCGTCCTTGGCCAGGTGAGCCATGATGCGCAGCTCGATCTGCGAATAGTCCGCCGCCAGCAGCTTGTAGCCAGGGCTGGCCACGAAGGCCTGGCGGATACGCCGCCCTTCGGCGGTGCGAATCGGGATGTTCTGCAGGTTCGGGTCGCTCGATGACAGGCGCCCGGTGGCCGCCACCGCCTGTTGGTAAGAGGTGTGAATGCGCCCGGTGCGTGGGTTGATCTGCCCTGGCAGTTTGTCGGTGTAGGTGCTCTTGAGCTTGCTCAGGCTGCGGTACTGCATCAGTACCTCAGGCAGCGGGTAGCCTTGCTCGGCCAGTTCGTCGAGTACCGCCTCGGCGGTAGACGGCTGGCCCTTGGCGGTCTTGCTCAGCACCGGCATGCCCAGTTTGTCATAGAGGATCGCACCCAACTGCTTGGGCGAGCCCAGGTTGAATGTCTCGCCAGCCAGTTCGTAGGCGCGGCGCTCCAGTTCGGCCATCTTCACGCCCAGTTCGCCGCTCTGCACGTGCAGCAGCTCGGCATCCACCAGCGCACCCTGGCGCTCGATCTTGGCCAGCACCGGCACCAGCGGCATCTCGATGTCCATCAACACCGGCTGCACGCTTGGGGTTTTGGCCAGGCGCGCCTGCAGCGCCTGGTGCAGGCGCAGGGTGATGTCGGCGTCCTCGGCGGCGTACGGGCCGGCCTTGTCCAACGGGATCTGGTTGAAGGTCAGCTGTTTCGCGCCCTTGCCGGCAATCTGCTCGAAGGTGATGGTGGTGTGGTCGAGGTACTTCTGCGCCAGGCTGTCCATGTCGTGGCGGGTGGCCGTGGAGTCCAGCACATAGGACTCGAGCATGGTGTCGTAGGCCACGCCGCGCATGTGGATAGCCGGGGCGCCATTGGCCAGGATGTTGATATCGTACTTGGCGTTTTGCCCGACCTTGGCTTTGGCTGCGTCTTCGAGCAGGGGTTTGAGCGCCAGCAGCACAGCCTCGCGGTCCAGCTGAACCGGCGCGCCTTCGTAGTCATGGGTCAGCGGCACATAGGCGGCTTCGAACGGCTCGACCGCGAACGACAGGCCGACCAGTTGCGCCTGCTGCGCGTCCAGGCCGGTGGTTTCGGTGTCGAACGCAAACAGCGGGGCCTGGCGCAGTTTGTCCAGCCAGGCGTCGAAACGGGCCTGGTCGAGGACCGTCTCGTACTTCGGTTCGACCTTGGCCGCCGGTGCCGCTTCTTCAGGCACGGCCACGGTTGCCCCGGCCCTGGCAGCTTCACGCTGAACGTCGGCGACCCAGCTCTTGAACTCCATCTCGGTGTACAACGCCAGCAGCGCATCGCGGTCTGGCTCGCCGCAGACCAGCGCCTCGACTTCGATATCCAGCGGCACATCGATCTTGATGGTGGCCAGCTCATAGGACAGGAACGCCGCCTCACGGTGTTCCTCAAGCTTGGCCGGCAAGGTCTTGGCGCCACGGATGCTCAGGCTCGGGACCTTGTCGAGGTTGTCGTAGACATCACGCAGGCCGCCACCGATACCGGTCAGCAGGCCGGCAGCGGTCTTCTCGCCCACACCCGGCACGCCCGGAATGTTGTCGACCTTGTCGCCCATCAGGGCCAGGAAATCGATGATGTGCTCGGGGCCGACGCCGAACTTTTCGTGCACGCCGGCAACATCCATCACGCTACCGGTCATGGTGTTGACCAAGGTGACGTGGCCGTCCACCAACTGCGCCATGTCCTTGTCACCAGTCGAAATGATCACCGGCCGGCCTTGCGCCGCGCTGCTGCGCGCCAGGGTTCCGATCACATCGTCGGCCTCCACGCCTTCGACGCATAGCAAGGGGTAGCCCAAGGCCTTGACGCTGGCATGCAGGGGTTCGATCTGCACCCGCAGGTCATCGGGCATGCTCGGGCGGTTGGCCTTGTACTCGGCGAACATCGCATCGCGGAAGGTACCGCCCTTGGCGTCGAACACCACTGCGAACAGGCTGTCAGGGTATTGCTTGCGCAGGCTCTTGAGCATGTTCAGCACACCCTTGACCGCGCCGGTAGGCATGCCTTTGGAGGTGGTCAGCGGCGGCAATGCGTGGAAAGCGCGGTAGAGGTAGGAGGAACCGTCCACCAGGACGAGGGGCGCTTGGCTCATGAGCAGAATCAACCTTTTCGGCGGGTCCGGAGCTAGAATAGCCGGATCAATGACGACAAAGGGACAAGGTTATCATGCGTACACTCAATCGCCTGTTACTGCTCGGTCTGTTGGCAACCATGCCAGTCGTCACCCTGGCGGCGGACGACGCCCCCTCGGCCGATCCCGAGGTGACCATTCGCACGGAAGGCGATAAAACCATCCAGGAATACCGTCAGAACGGCTTCCTGTATGCGATCAAGATCACGCCAAAAAACGGCAAGCCTTATTTCCTGGTACGCGCCGACGGCACTGATGCCAATTTCATTCGTTCCGACCAGCCGGACATGCTGATTCCGTCCTGGAAGATCTTCGAGTGGTAAGCTGACGCGTATCGTTCACATTAACCTGGCACTTCCCGGCGGAAGTGCCCGTATGGGCATTTTTCATCATGTCAGTTTTCACCCCCGTGACCCGGCCTGAGCTGGAAACCTTTCTGGCGCCGTACCAGCTGGGCCGTCTGCTCGACTTCCAGGGCATCGCCGCCGGTACCGAAAACAGCAACTTCTTCGTCAGCCTGGAACAGGGTGAGTTCGTCCTGACGCTGATCGAGCGCGGCCCGAGCGAAGACATGCCGTTCTTCATCGAGCTGCTCGACGTGCTGCATGACGCCGACATGCCCGTGCCGTACGCCCTGCGTGACCGTGATGGCAATGGCCTGCGCGAACTGTGTGGCAAGCCTGCGTTGCTGCAGCCGCGGCTGTCGGGCAAGCACATCAAGGTACCCAACAACCAGCACTGCGCCCAGGTTGGCGAGTTGCTCGCGCACATCCACCTGGCCACCCGCAACCACGTCATCGAGCGCAAGACCGACCGCGGCCTGGACTGGATGCTGGCGTCTGGCGCCGAGCTGATGCCGCGCCTGAGTGCCGAACAGGTTGCGCTGCTGCAGCCAGCGCTGGACGAAATCAATGCACACAAGGCGCAGATCCTGGCCTTGCCACGGGCCAACCTGCACGCCGACCTGTTCCGCGACAACGTGATGTTCGAAGGCACCCACCTGACCGGTGTGATCGACTTCTACAACGCCTGCTCGGGGCCGATGCTGTATGACATCGCCATCACCGTGAACGACTGGTGTATCGATGAGCACGGGGCCCTCGATGTGCCACGCGCCCAGGCGCTGCTGGCGGCCTACGCGGCGCTGCGCCCGTTCACCGCCGCCGAGGCCGAACTGTGGCCCGAGATGTTGCGGGTCGGGTGTGTGCGTTTCTGGCTGTCGCGCCTGATTGCGGCGGAATCGTTTGCCGGGATGGACGTGATGATCCACGACCCGAGCGAGTTCGAGGTGCGCCTGGCGCAGCGCCAGCAGGTGGCATTACACCTGCCGTTCGCCCTCTGAACCCACCAAGGGCGATGATGAACCTGTAGGAGCAGCCTTGCGCTGCGAAGAGGCCGGTAATAACAGCAAAGATCCTCTGTGTTTTTACCGGCCTCTTCGCAGCACAAGGCTGCTCCTACCAGGGTCGCGCATGGCCGCAGGCCGGGCGCAACCCTGCCAAAAGGCCGCGCGCCTTAGAGCTGTTCCAGGCACCCCGCCAGGTCGCTACCCAGCTTCTCCAGCAGGCGCTCATAGCCCTTGGCATCTACCGGGTCCGTGCCACCCAAGGCATCCAGTTCGGCCAACCGCACCGGCAACCCCGCCGTCAGCGTCTCCGCCAGGCGCGGCCGCAGCGGCGGCTCGCTGAACACGCAGGTCTTGCCCACTTCCTGCAGGCGCTTGCGCATGGCGGCCACATGCTGCGCGCCCGGCTGCACCTCGGAAGCCACACTGAATACCCCGGTGTGCTTCAGACCATAATTGGCCTCGAAGTAATCGAACGCCTCGTGAAACACGAAGTACGGCTTGTCGGCGATACCCGCCACCCGCGCCTTGATACGCCCATCCAGGGCATCAAGACGCTCGACGAAGGCCTTCAGGTTGGCCTGGTAACGCGGTGCATTGGACGGGTCGACCTCGGCCAGGTCCGCCGCCATCTTCGCTGCGATCACCCGGGCATTGACCGACGACAGCCACAGGTGCGCGTCGAGGCTGCCTGGGCGGTGATCGTGGTCATGGTCGTCGTGGTCGTCTTCATCATGCGAGTGGCTGTCTTCGCCAAAATGGCGCAACTGCATGCCCGTCAGCGACTGGACCGCAACGGTGGCCTTGTCCCGCCCTTTCAGCACGCGCGGCAGAAAGTTCTCCATGTCCGGCCCGATCCAGTACAGCAGGTCGGCATCCGCGACGCGCCGTACGTCGGAGGGGCGCAGGGCGTAATGGTGCGGTGAAGCGCCAGGCGGCAACAGCACATCCGGGCTGCCAACCCCGTCCTGAACGGCGGCGGCAATCTGCTGCAGCGGTTTGATACTGGTCAGCACACGCACGTCGGCCTGGGCTGAAAATGCGATGAAAGCGACAAAAAGGGCTAGGAATCGGGACACGGTGAATACTCGGCTCGACAGAAACAGGTAACATAATAACGTCTCCATCCAGAACCGTCGCTGCCCATGTCCATCACGCCGCTGGCCAACCGCCCCCACGATCACTCCCATTGCGTACACAGCGCACTGGCCGAAGCCGATGCCTTGTGCACCCGCCAGGGGTTGCGCCTGACCGCACTGCGCCGCCGTGTGCTGGAGCTGGTCTGGCAAAGCCACAAGCCGCTGGGGGCCTACGACATCCTCGCCGTGCTCAGCGAGCAGGACGGCCGCCGCGCCGCACCGCCGACCGTGTACCGCGCCCTGGATTTTCTCCTCGACAACGGCCTGGTGCACCGCATCGCCTCGCTCAACGCGTTCATCGGCTGCAGCCACCCAGAGCATGTGCACCAGGGCCAGTTCCTGATCTGCCGCGCCTGCCATGTGGCCATCGAGCTGGAGCAGGAGAGCATCAGCGACGCCATCATCAGCAGCGCCAAGGGCGTCGGCTTCAGCGTCGAAACCCAGACCGTGGAAGTGGTCGGCCTGTGCAGCAACTGCCGGAGCGCGGCATGAGCGACGCACTGATCCGCCTGGAGCAGGTCGGTGTCACCTTCGCCGGCGAGGCGGTGCTCGACAGCATCGACCTGTCAGTGGCACCGGGCCAGATCGTGACCCTGATCGGCCCCAACGGGGCAGGCAAGACCACCTTGGTACGCGCCGTGCTGGGGCTGCTCAAGCCGCACCGGGGCAAAGTCTGGCGCAAGCCGAAGCTGCGCATTGGCTACATGCCGCAAAAAATTCAGGTGGATGCCACGCTCCCGCTGTCGGTGCTGCGCTTTTTGCGCCTGGTACCCGGCGTAGACCGCGCAGCTGCCTTGTCGGCGCTGCAGGAAGTGGGGGCCGAGCAGGTCATCGACAACCCGATCCAGACCATTTCAGGCGGCGAGATGCAGCGCGTGCTGCTCGCCCGGGCGCTGCTGCGCGAGCCGCAACTGCTGGTGCTCGATGAGCCGGTGCAAGGGGTCGACGTGGTCGGCCAGACCGAGCTGTACAACCTCATCACCCGCCTGCGCGACCGCCACGGTTGCGGCGTGCTGATGGTTTCACACGACCTGCACCTGGTGATGAGCGCCACCGACCAGGTGGTCTGCCTCAACCGGCATGTGTGCTGCTCCGGCCACCCCGAGCAGGTCAGCAACGACCCGGCCTTCGTCGAGCTGTTCGGCCAGAACGCGCCAAGCCTGGCGATCTATCACCACCATCACGACCACAGCCACGACCTGCACGGCTCGGTGGTCGCCCCTGGCACCCATGTTCACGGAGAGCACTGCAAGCATGGCTGATTTTCTTCTTTATGCCCTGCTTGCCGGTCTGTCCCTGGCGTTGGTGGCCGGCCCTCTGGGGTCGTTCGTGGTGTGGCGGCGCATGGCCTATTTCGGCGATACCCTGTCCCACGCCGCGCTGCTCGGGGTAGCCCTGGGTTTTGCCCTGGACGTCAGCCCAGCACTGGCAGTAACCGTGGGCTGCCTGCTCCTGGCGATCTTGCTGGTGACCTTGCAGCAACGCCAACCGCTGGCCTCCGACACCCTGCTTGGCATCCTCGCCCCCAGCACGCTGTCCCTGGGCCTGGTGGTCCTGAGCTTCATGCACGATGTACGCATCGACCTGATGGCCTACCTGTTCGGCGACCTGCTGGCCATCAGCACCACTGACCTTGCCTGGATCCTCGGCGGCAGCGTGTTGGTATTGCTGCTGCTCGCCGCGCTGTGGCGGCCGTTGCTGGCCGTGACCGTGCATGAAGAATTGGCCATGGTCGAGGGCCTGCCAGTGGCGGGCCTGCGCCTGGCCTTGATGCTGTTGATTGCCGTGGTGATCGCCGTGGCGATGAAGATCGTCGGTGTGCTGTTGATTACCTCGCTGCTGATCATCCCCGCCGCCGCCGCGCAACGCCACGCCCGCTCGCCCGAGCAGATGGCCTTGGGCGCCAGCCTGCTGGGGGTGACGGCGGTGTGTGGCGGCTTGGCCATGTCCTGGTTCAAGGACACCCCGGCCGGGCCCTCCATCGTGGTCTGCGCGGCAGTGCTATTCTTGCTGAGCCTGGCCCTGCCAAAACGCTGAAAACCGGGGTGCGCAACAGCGCACCCTGCAACCTTTTCGCGGGTAAAAGGTCTGTAAGACTTGTTTTCGAGCGTGCGCACCTGGGTGTAGACTTGCTCGCTTTTTGCGCAAATAGAGAGTCGCAGGAATGAAGCCGTTCGCCTCCCGTTATCTGCTTGTTGCCGCGTTTTCCCTGTTCCTGGCTGCCTGTTCCAGTGCCCCGGTCGAACAGGCCGATGCACCTGCCCAAGCCGATGCCTGGCAGCAGTTGCAACAGAACATCGCCAGCAATGAGCTGGCTACCGCCGAAGACCAGTTGGCTGCCTTGCAGGCCCAGTCACCCGTTGACCCGCGCCTGGAGCAGTACCAGCGGCAGCTGGCCGAAGCGTACTTGCAGCGTAGCCAGATCGTCCTGCAGAAGGGCGACGTCAACGCTGCAGCCACCGCCTTGGCACGTGCCCGCGCGCTGATGCCCCAGGCCCCGGCGGTCACCGGCGGCGATGCCGTCAGCCAGGCCCGCAAGGCCGAGCTGGAAAAGGCCGAGGCTGCGCTGAAGGCGGCCGAGGCCAAGCCCCAGGCGCGCGTGATCGACCCAACGGCACCGAGCACCGTGATTGCGCTGAAGACCACGGACATTGCCGCCATGCGCCGCCAGCTCGATGAGATTGCTGCCGATGTGGTGAGTTACCAGTGCGACGTGGTGTTCCAAGTGCCGCGCACCGAGGATGCGCCTTGGTTGAAGACACTGCTGGAAAAGCGGGTGCACAAGATTGACAGCGGGTTCAAGCTAAACCAGAAGCACGAAATTCAGCGCAAGCTGCCCGCCCAGGTGGTACTGGTCCCGCATCAGCGCTGAACAGCTTCGCGGGGCAAGCCCGCTCCCACAAGGCCACCACTGCCCTCGGGAACTGTGGTGCACTTGTAGGAGCTGGCTTGCCGGCGATGGGCTGCAAAGCAGCCCCCCTTAGGCCAGTACTGGTCCCGCATCAGCGCTGAACAGCTTCGCGGGTCAAGCCCGCTCCCACAAATGCCACCACTGCCCTCGGGAACTGTGGTGCACTTGTAGGAGCTGGCTTGCCGGCGATGGGCTGCAAAGCAGCCCCCCTTAGGCCAGTACTGGTCCCGCATCAGCGCTGAACAGCTTCGCGGGGCAAGCCCGCTCCCACAAATGCCACCACTGCCCTCAGGAACTGTGGTGCACTTGTAGGAGCTGGCTTGCCGGCGATGGGCTGCAAAGCAGCCCCCCTTAGGCCGGCACCGCCTCAGCAGCCGCCTCCCGCTCCCAAACCCGATGCCCCTCTACCGCTTTCACAAAGGCATCCACGGTTTTCTGGTCATCCCCCAGCAGCAAGCCCTTGTCCTCCTTGAGCCCCAAGCTGCCCAGCAATGCCTTGCCTTCCTTGGCCAACGCGATCGCCTTCAGGTGCTTGTAGCCTTCCAGCAGGAAGTGCTTGGCCAAGCCACTGGCGCCCAACGCATCCAGCGACGCCTTGCCAGCCGGCACCAGAATGCCGTCGAACATGATCGAAGGCATGCCCTCCATCGACGCATCCACCGGCAGCGGCTTGCCTTGGGCGGTTTTAACCGGCGCCGAACTTGGCCCCAGCACCAGAATGCGCGCACTGTGCGCCTCCAGCGCCTTGACCAACTGATCGACACTCGCCCCATCCACCCCATCGGCCACCAGCACGGCGATCTTGCGGCCTTTGATACCGACACTGCCCGGGTGATTCATCTGGCTCAAGGCCGGTGATTGCGCCAACTTGCTGCCTTTGACTTGCACCGTGCCAGCCTTGGGCGCAGGCAAGCCCAGGTTGGCCGCCACCGCTGCTGCCAGCTTCAGGTCGATGTTGGCCAGAATCTCGTTCACCTCACGCACGCGGATGTGCTCGCGCTCCACCTTGCCCAGCTCGAAGCTGTACGCCTTGATGATGTGCTGCTGCTCATTGGGGCTCATGCTGTGGAAGAACAGACGCGCCTGCGAGAAGTGATCGCCGAACGACTCGCTGCGCTGGCGAATCTTCACCGCGTCGATGCGCTCCTGATAGCTCTCAAAGCCGCCATCCTGGGCCGCGGCCGGGGTTTCTTTCGGCCAGCCGCCGTCAATCGAGTTGGGTTCGTAGGACGCGCGGCCCTTGTGGATAGTCTGCCGGTGTAGCGCGTCACGCTGGTTGTTATGGTTCGGCGCGACCGGGCGGTTGATCGGAATCTCATGGAAGTTCGGCCCACCCAGCCGGCTCAGTTGCGTGTCGGTATAGGAGAACAACCGGCCTTGCAGCAGTGGGTCATTGGAAAAGTCGATGCCCGGCACGATATGCCCAGGGCAAAACGCAACCTGCTCCACTTCAGCAAAGAAATTGTCGGGGTTACGGTTAAGCACCATCTTGCCCAACGGTGTAACCGGCACCAGTTCTTCGGGGATGATCTTGGTGGGGTCGAGCAGGTCGAACTCGAATGTGTGCTCATCGGCTTCCGGCACGATCTGTACGCCCAGCTCCCACTCAGGGTAGTCGCCGGTCTCGATGGCCTCGCTCAGGTCGCGGCGGTGGAAGTCGGTGTCCTTGCCCGCAAGCTTTTGCGCTTCGTCCCACAGCACGGAGTGCACGCCTTGGCGCGGCTTCCAGTGGAACTTGACGAAGCTGGCCACGCCTTCGGCATTGATCAGGCGGAAGGTGTGGATGCCAAAGCCCTCCATCATCCGCAGGCTGCGCGGAATGGCACGGTCAGACATGGCCCACATGACCATGTGCGCCGACTCGGGGACCAGCGAAACGAAGTCCCAGAACGTGTCGTGGGCCGAACCGCCGGTGGGCATCTCGTTGTGCGGCTCGGGCTTCACCGCATGCACAAAGTCGGGGAACTTGATCGCATCCTGGATGAAGAACACCGGCATGTTGTTGCCAACCAGGTCGAAATTGCCTTCATCGGTGTAGAACTTGACGGCAAAACCACGCACGTCGCGCACTGTGTCACCCGACCCACGTGGGCCCTGCACGGTGGAAAAGCGCACGAACACCGGGGTGATCTTCTCAGGGTCCTGCAGGAAACCGGCCTTGGTCAGCTCGGCGTGGTTGCCGTAGCTCTGGAAGTAACCATGGGCGCCGGTGCCTCGGGCATGGACGATGCGTTCAGGGATGCGCTCATGATCGAAGTGGGTGATCTTCTCGCGCATGATGAAGTCTTCGAGCAGCGACGGCCCGCGTGGCCCGGCCTTGAGGGTGTTCTGGTTATCGGCGATCTTCACGCCTTGATTGGTGCGCAGGGCCTGGCCTGTGGCATCGCTGCGCACATTTTCAAGGCTCTGCAGCTTGGTATTGGTATTGGCATGATCAGGGCTGTTGACCCCGGCGGCCTGGCTTTCTTTGGGTGCATCAACTTTCTTGCTGGGCATGGTCGGCTTTCCTCATCAGTCATCAGGCATTGCCCGTGAGGGCTTGTTCTATTAGTGACTGGAGCCCGATTGGCTACGTTCAATAAGCTTTACCGGTTGTCGCGTTATGCCCGCCGGGTTGGTGCATTACGAAATAAATGCTAAGAACAGCTATGGGAAAAGGCTAAAATGCGCCACCCCAGCTAACCGCTGCCCCAAATTCCATGCGCCCCACAAGGTTCGCTACGTGATCGAGTTCCAACATGTGCACAAGACCTACCGCGTCGCCGGTAGGGAAATCCCCGCCCTCAACCCGACCAGCCTGACCATCGAAGATGGCCAGGTGTTCGGCCTGATCGGCCACTCCGGCGCTGGCAAAAGCACCCTGCTGCGCCTGATCAACCGCCTCGAAGAGCCCTCGGGCGGCAAGATCATCGTCGATGGCGAGGACGTCACCGCGTTCAACGCCAACCAGCTGCGCGGCTTCCGCCAGCAGGTCGGGATGATTTTCCAACACTTCAACCTGCTGGCCTCCAAGACCGTGGCCGATAACGTGGCCCTGCCATTGACCCTGGCCGGCGAGCTGTCGCGCAGCGACATCGACAAGCGCGTCACCGAGCTGCTGGCCCGCGTCGGCTTGCAAGACCACGCCAAGAAGTACCCCGCGCAGTTGTCGGGCGGCCAGAAGCAGCGCGTCGGCATCGCCCGCGCCCTGTCTACCAACCCGAAGATCCTGCTGTGCGACGAAGCCACCAGCGCGCTTGACCCGCAGACCACTGCGTCGGTGCTGCAACTGCTGGCCGAGATCAACCGTGAGCTGAAGCTGACCATCGTCCTGATCACCCACGAAATGGACGTGATCCGCCGGGTCTGCGACCGCGTGGCCGTGATGGACGCCGGGCAGATCGTCGAACAAGGGCCGGTGGCCGATGTGTTCCTGCACCCGCAGCACGCGACTACCAAGCGTTTCGTCCAGGAGGACGAGCAGGTCGATGAAGGCGAGCAGCGTGATGACTTCGCCCACGTACCCGGCCGCATCGTGCGCCTGACCTTCCAGGGCGAGGCCACCTACGCACCGCTGCTGGGCACCGTCGCCCGCGAGACGGGCGTTGACTACAGCATCCTGGCCGGGCGTATCGACCGCATCAAGGATGTCCCCTATGGGCAGCTGACCCTGGCCGTCACCGGCGGCGACATGGAAGCGGCGTTCGACCGCTTCAAGGCAGCTGACGTACATATGGAGGTACTGCGTTGATGGACGCCCTGAATTTCTTTGCCAACGTCGACTGGGCCGAAATCTGGCTGGCCACCATCGACACCATGATCATGCTGTTCGGCTCGCTGTTCTTCACCGTGCTGCTGGGCCTGCCGTTGGGCGTGCTGCTGTTCCTTTGCGGCCCGCGCCAGATGTTCGAGCAAAAAGGCGTGTACGCGCTGCTGTCGCTGGTCGTCAACATCCTGCGTTCGCTGCCGTTCATCATTTTGCTGATCGTGATGATCCCGATCACCGTGCTGATCACCGGCACCTCGCTGGGCGTCGCCGGCGCCATTCCGCCTCTGGTGGTCGGGGCCACGCCGTTCTTCGCACGCCTGGTCGAAACCGCCCTGCGTGAAGTGGACCGCGGCATCATCGAAGCCACCCAGTCGATGGGCGCCACAACGCGCCAGATCATCACCAGCGCGCTGCTGCCCGAAGCCCGTCCCGGCATCTTCGCGGCCATTACCGTGACCGCCATTACCCTGGTGTCGTACACCGCCATGGCCGGTGTGGTCGGCGCGGGCGGCCTGGGCGACCTCGCCATCCGCTTCGGCTACCAGCGCTTCCAGACCGATGTCATGGTCGTGACCGTGGTGCTGTTGCTGGTGCTGGTTCAAGTCCTGCAGAGCGTGGGCGACAAACTGGTCGTGCATTTTTCCCGTAAGTAACCCCAATGGGGTCGGCCTGGCCGACCCGTTCGGGGGCCGTCGCGGCCCTCACAAGGAGTGATCAATGAAGAAGCTGCTTGCTGTTGCTGCCGCTGTCGCGGCCTTCTCGGCCCACGCCGATACCCTGACCGTCGCCGCCACCCCGGTGCCGCACGCCGAGATCCTCAACTTCGTCAAACCGCAACTGGCGAAAGAAGGCGTGGAGCTGAAGGTCAAGGAATTCACCGACTACATCCAGCCGAACGTGCAGGTGGCCGAGAAGCGCCTGGACGCCAACTTCTTCCAGCACCAGCCGTACCTGGATGAGTTCAACAAGGCCAAGGGCACCGACCTGGTCAGCGTGACCGGCGTGCACATCGAGCCGCTGGGCGTTTACTCGACCAAGATCAAGAAGCTCGACGAGCTGCCCTCCGACGCTACCGTGGTCATCCCCAACGACGCCACCAACGGCGGCCGCGCGCTGCTGCTGCTGGACAAGGCCGGCGTGATCAAGCTCAAGGACAACAAGAACATCCTGTCGACCGTTAAGGATGTTGCACAAAACCCGAAAAACGTGAAGTTCCGTGAGCTGGAAGCGGCCACCATCCCGCGCGTGCTGACCCAGGTCGATGCGGCCCTGATCAACACCAACTATGCGCTGGAAGCCAAGCTGAACCCTGAGAAAGACGCGCTGGCCATCGAAGGCAGCGACTCGCCTTACGTGAACATCCTGGTTGCCCGTCCGGACAACAAAGACTCCGAAGACATGAAGAAACTGGCGGCCGCGCTGCACTCGCCAGAGGTGAAGCAGTTCATCAACGAGAAGTACAAGGGCGCTGTCGTACCGGCGTTCTAAGCCTCTAGATCAGGCTGGATTCTTCGCGGGGCAAGCCCGCTCCCACAGGTACATCGCTAGCCTCAGGCTTTGGGATAATGCTGTGGGAGCGGGCTTGCCCCGCGAAGCTTTTAAAGCCTGTTTAGTCCCGCGTAACCAGCCCCGGCAGTTGCGCCACCAGCTTCTGGTTGTTGAACGGCGCACGAATGAACCCGCGCTGACGCCCATCCGGCCCAACGATCGCCAGGTTGCCGCTGTGATCCACGGTGTACCCAGGCTTACTGGTATCGGCCGGAATGAACGGAATGCTCAAGGCATTGGCCAGCTTCTGGGTGTCTTCGACCGACCCCGCCACCCCCACAAAATCTTTGTCGAAGTAGCCCAGGTACTGCTTGAGCTGGTTCGGCGTGTCGCGGTTCGGGTCCACGCTCACCAGCACCACCTGCAACCGGTCCACGGCTTCCTTGGGCAATTCGCTCTTCACCTGGCGCAACTGGGCCAGGGTGGTGGGGCAGATGTCTGGGCAATAGGTGTAGCCGAAGAACAGCAGCGACCATTTCCCCTTGAGGTCATCCAGCTGCACGGGCTGGCCATCCTGGTTGGTCATGGTCACATCCGCCACCGTACGGCTCTGCGGCAAGAGGATGATGCCGGCGTCGATCAGCTCGGTGGGGTTCGGCTGATCGCGGCCATTGAGCACCTTGTTGACGGTCAGGCCCAGGATCAACGCGACCAGGGCGACGAGGATGAAGACGGTTTTCTGGGTTCGGGTCATAGGTTCAACAACAGGTAGTGGTCAATGAGCAACGCGATGAACAGCGCGAACAAGTAGCCGATAGAGTACTTGAAGGTGCCAATCGCCGCGTGCGGCCGGCTGCCACGGTACAACACCCAGGCCCACTGCAGGAAGCGCAGGCCCAAGGCGAGGGCACAAGCGAGGTACAACGGGCCGCTCATGTGGATGGCATAGGGCAGCAGGCTCACCGCCAGCAAAATCAGGGTGTAGAGCAGGATATGCAGCGTGGTGTAGCGCTCGCCATGGGTCACCGGCAGCATCGGGATATCGGCCTTGGCGTACTCCGCTTTGCGGTGGATGGCCAAGGCCCAGAAGTGCGGCGGGGTCCAGGCGAAGATAATCAGCACCAGCAACAGCGGCTCGGCACTGACATGGCCGCTGACCGCCACCCAGCCAAGCAGTGGCGGCGCCGCGCCGGCCAGGCCACCAATCACGATGTTCTGCGGCGTGGCACGCTTCAAGAAGCCGGTGTAGAGCACCGCATAGCCCAGCAACGACGCCAGGGTCAGCCAGGCGGTCAGGCTGTTGGTGAACACCAGCAACAGCGCCATGCCCAGCACCGCCAGTGCCAACGCAAAGGCCAGCGCCGGTAGCGGCGCGACCCGGCCTGTGGCCAACGGCCGTTTGTGGGTACGCGCCATCAAGGCGTCGATGCGCCGGTCTACCACGTGGTTGACCACCGCCGCGGCGCCCGCACACAGGCCAATGCCCAGGTTGCCGAACAGCAGCACGCTCCAGGCAACGCCTGCGCGGCTGGCGAGGAACATGCCTGCCAGGGAGGTGATCAACATCAGCACCACCACCTTGGGCTTGGTCAGCTCCAGATAATCGCGCCAACCTGCCCGTCGTACGCTTAGAAGCGTCGCCACGAATCGTTCCTCATAGGGTGGGAGATATCCACGCCCACCACCGGCGTCAGGCGCCAGCCATGGCCGACGCGCACTTTGTCGACCACGCGGATGCGGTAATTGACCAGCACCATGCTCATCAACAGCATGGCCCCGCCTGCGTTGTGGGCCACTGCCACGCCAAGCGGCAGGTGGAACAGCACGTTGCTGATGCCCAGGCCGACCTGCACGGCCAAGGCCAGCAACACCAGCCGGGCCAGGCCAGAAAGGCCGCAGCGGTACAGCTTGAAGCTCAGCATCAGCAGCACGGCACTGACCAGCAAGGCACCCAGCCGGTGGCTGATGTGGATGGCCGTGCGCGCATCGCTGTCCAGTTGTCCGCCCAGGTAGTTGGGGCCGACGTGCTGGGTCAGGTGAAAGCCGTTGCTGAAATCCGCTGCCGGCCACCATTGGCCGTGGCAGGTCGGCAAGTCGATACAGGCGACCGCTGCATAGTTGGCGCTGACCCAGCCCCCCAGGGCGACCTGGCCGATCACCACCAACAGCGCCAGGGCCGCGATGCGGCGCAGGCTTAACGGCAGTTTTGGCAATGGCGCAAAGGCCCGGGATAGACGCAGAGACAGCAGAAACAGCAGGCTCAAGGTGGTGAACCCACCCAGCAGGTGCGCGGTGACCACTTGCGGCCACAGCTTGAGGGTTACTGTCCACATGCCAAACGCCGCCTGGGCCAACACTACTCCCAGCAACAGCACCGGCAAGCGGTAGGGCTGGCCATCACGTGCATGCCGGCGCACGGCCTGCAACGCCAGCCAGGCAATCACCAGCGCCAGGGTGCCGGCGAAGTAGCGATGGACCATCTCGGCCCAGCCCTTGGCGGCTTCCACCGGGTGTTCGGGGAAGTGCATTTCGGCATGGGCCAGCTGGGCGTCGGTCTTCGGCACACTGATAAAGCCATAGCAGCCGGGCCAATCGGGGCAGCCCAGGCCTGCATGGGTCAGGCGGGTATAGGCGCCCAGCAGCACGACCAGCAGTGCCAGCAGGGTGGCGAACACAGCGAGGCGGAATCCGGGTCTGGCCATGACAGGCTCCTAGCCGATGTTGGACAACTTGAGCAGGTGGCGCAGGTCGTCCAGCACGTGCTTGCCGTTGACCTTGGCGTCGTAACGCAACACCAGGTTGCCGTGCGGGTCGACGATCCACAGTTGCGGGCCAAGCTCACCGACCTTGTTCAGGTAGCGCTGGGCATCCAGCGGGTAGCGTTGCAACTGCGGGTACTCACGGCCGAGCAGCGCCTGGTAGTCAGCGCTCAACGGCTGCGCGGCAGCCAGCGCATGGCTGGCACGGCCGGCATCACGGCCCAGGCCAACTTGTATCTGCCGGGCCAGGTACACCAGGCGCTGGCAATCTTCGGCGCAGGCCTCGGGCGTGCTGACCAACACTTGCCAGCGCGCGTCCTGGCCATCGATGCCGATATCGCTGCGGCTCTCGCCGTTGCCGATCATCGCGCCGTGGTAGCTGCGGCCGTCTGGCACCCAGAACTTGAGCTTGTACATGCTGGTGGCCAGGATCATCGGGCCGAGCACTACCAGCAGAATCAGAATCAGCTGCAAACGCCCGCGGGTTCTGGGCTTGCTGCGTTCAGGCACGTCCAGTGGACGGGTGGCGGCGGCCATGGTGGTTCTCCTTTTTATCGTTGTGCCAGCCAAAGTAGAGGTAAAGCAGCACCAGCGCGGTGGCCAGGGCAAACCACTGCACCGCATAGCCCAGGTGCTTTTCCGGCCCCAGTGCGACGACCGGCCAACCCAGGCGATAGCTGGCCGGCCCGGGCTCCAGGCGCAGCTCATGGGTGTAGCCTTCACGGCCCAATTGCTGCCACAGCTGGGCGGCATCGATGGCCGTCAGCAAGTGCGGCCATTGGCCGCCGGCGGGGTCCGGGTGCAGCTGGAAGGTGCTGCCAGGCGCCACATACACCGACGCGTCCAGCGCCAGCGGCTGCGCCGGGGTTGTGAAGTGCACCGGCACGCGGCGGTCCGGCCACGGCAACCAGCCGCGGTTGACCAGCAACCACAGCCCACTGGCCTGGTCATGGAAGGGCTGCAACAGCTCGACGCCGGCCTCGCCGTCGCGCATTCGGTTATCCAGCAGCAGGCTGTGTTCACCATCGAAACGGCCGTACAGGTGCACACGGCGGTAGGCGGCATCGTCGCGTTGCTGCAACTGGGCAGTGGAGAGCGGCGTGTCGAGGCTGCGCTCGGCATAGGTCGCCAGCAGCGCGCGCTTTTCGTCGGCGCGGCCCAATTGCCAGCAGCCAAGCGCGATCAACCCCGGTAGCAGCGCAAGCACCACCAGGGTCGGGACCCAACCTGGGCGAAACGGCCTCACAGGCGCCTCGCTATACTTATCCACATCACCGCATCCCCCCGGAGAAGCGCCATGCTCAAGGCCGCGATTGTCCTGATGCTGTTGGCCACGGTTGCCAGCCTGTTCAGTGGCCTGGTGTTCCTGGTCAAGGACGACGAAAACTCGACCCGCTTGCTGAAGGCACTGACCGTGCGCGTGACCCTGGCGGCCCTGACCATCGGCCTGGTGGCCTACGGCTTCATCAGTGGCCAGCTGGTGTCACACGCCCCCTTCTGAACCTGTATCGCCTTGACTGGCCTGCACATGTGTCAAAGCACATACACAAAGATGAACAGCCCCACCCACACCACATCGACGAAGTGCCAGTACCAGCTGGCTGCCTCGAAGCCGAAGTGTTTATCGGGGTTGAAGTGCCCGCGCAGGATGCGCACGAACATCACGATCAAGATGATCGTGCCCAGCGTCACGTGGGCGCCGTGGAAGCCGGTGAGCATGAAGAAGGTCGCGCCGTAGATCCCCGAGCCCAGCGTCAGCCCCAGCTTGGTATAGGCCTCGTGGTACTCGTAGGCCTGCAGCGTGATGAAGCTGATGCCCAGCGCGATGGTCAGCGCCATCCACAGTTTCAGCGCACCCCGGTGGTCACGCCGCAAGGCATGGTGGGCAATGGTGATGGTCACACTCGAGCTGACCAGCAAAATGGTGTTGATCAACGGCAAGTGCCAAGGGTCGATGACTTCCTTGGGCGGCGGGAACAGTTTCGGGTCAGGCGTGTGCAGCAGCGGCCAGGCAAACTCGAAGCTGGGCCACAGCATGTGCGCAACGCCTTTGGCCCCTTCACCGCCCAGCCACGGCCCGGCCAGTACGCGGACGTAGAACAGCGCGCCAAAAAAGGCCAGGAAGAACATCACCTCGGAAAAGATGAACCAGCTCATGCCCCAGCGGAACGAACGGTCCAGCTGCGGGCTGTACAGCCCGCCACGGCTTTCTTTCACCACCGCCCCGAACCAGCCGAACAGCATGTAGGCCAGGCACAGCGCGCCGACGAAGAAAATCAACGGCCCATGGGAGTCGGGGTGCCCGGCTTTCATGTCGTTGAACCAGGTGCCAAGGCCGAACACCGTGATGAACATGCCGACCGTCGCGATGATCGGCCACTTGCTCTGCGCCGGAACGTAGTAGTGCTCATGACTTGCCATTGCTGTTCTCCTTCCCTTAACGGGCGCCCTGGACGTCCTGGGCCGCAACATGCGCGACCGGCGGGTGGCGAGCGGTGATGTCGAACAAGGTGTAAGCCAGTGTCAGGTGCTTCACGCTGGCCGGCAGATCGCGGTCGACGATGAAGCGCACCGGCATCTCGATGCGTTCGCCGGGCTGCAGCACCTGCTGGGTAAAGCAGAAGCACTCGGTCTTGTGGAAGTACGCCGCGGCCTCGGCCGGGGTGATGCTGGGTATCGCCTGGGCGCTCATCGGCCGGTCGGTCGGGTTGCGCGCGACGAAGATCATCTGGTTGACCGCACCTGGGTTCACGTCGATCTGGTCGGCCGTGGAGTAGAAATCCCAGACCATGTCGCTGGCGTTGGTCGACATGAACTGCACCCGTACCGAGCGCGACGGGTCGCTGACCTGGCTGCCTTCGTACTGGCCGCCGGTCTTGCCATTGATGCCAAAGGCCTTGCACATCACGTCGTAGATCGGCACCAGGGCGAAACCGAAGGCGAACATCACCACCGTCAGCATCAGCAGGCGCATGACCAGGCGTTTGAGCGACAGGCCGTTCATGGCTATTTCACGTCCGGTGGCGTCTGGAAGGTGTGGTAAGGCGCAGGCGAGGGGATCGACCACTCCAGGCCCTCGGCACCGTCCCAAGGTTTGGCCGGCGCCGGGGCGCCGCCGCGGATGCACTTGATGACGATGAACAGGAAGAAGATCTGCGTGGCACCGAACATGAACGCGCCGATCGAGGAGACCATGTTGAAGTCGGCGAACTGCAGGTTGTAGTCCGGAATACGCCGCGGCATGCCCGCCAAGCCCACGAAGTGCATGGGGAAGAAGGCCATGTTCATGCCGACGAACGACAGCCAGAAGTGCAGCTTGCCGAGGGTTTCGTCATACATGTGCCCGGTCCATTTCGGCAGCCAGTAGTAGGCCGAGGCGAAGATGCCAAAGATCGCCCCAGGCACCAGCACGTAGTGGAAGTGCGCGACCACGAAGTACGTGTCGTGGTACTGGAAGTCGGCAGGGGCGATGGCCAGCATCAACCCGGAGAACCCGCCGATGGTGAACAGGATGACGAAGGCGATGGCGAACAGCATCGGCGTCTCGAAGGTCAGCGACCCTTCCCACATGGTGCTGACCCAGTTGAACACCTTCACCCCGGTCGGCACGGCAATGAGCATGGTGGCGTACATGAAGAACAGCTCGCCCACCACCGGGATGCCAACCACGAACATGTGGTGCGCCCAGACGATGAACGACAGGAAGGCGATCGCCCCCGTGGCATAGACCATCGAGGTGTAGCCGAACAGCGGCTTGCGCGAGAACGCCGGGATGATCGAGCTGACCGCGCCGAACGCCGGCAGGATCATGATGTACACCTCGGGGTGGCCGAAGAACCAGAACACGTGCTGGAACAGCACCGGGTCACCGCCACCCGCGGCGCTGAAGAAGCTGGTGCCGAAGTGGATGTCCATCAGCATCATGGTCACCACACCGGCCAGCACCGGCATCACGGCAATCAGCAGGAACGCGGTGATCAGCCAGGTCCAGACGAACAGCGGCATTTTCATCAAGGTCATGCCGGGGGCGCGCAGGTTGAGGATGGTGGCAATGACGTTGATCGCGCCCATGATCGAGCTGATGCCCATCAGGTGGATGGCAAAGATGAAGAAGGTCACGCTGGCCGGGGCATAGGTGGTCGACAGTGGCGCGTAGAAGGTCCAGCCGAAGTTAGGCCCGCCGCCGGGGCTGAACAAGGTCGAGACCAGCAGCAGGAAGGCCGCAGGCAACAGCCAGAAGCTGAAGTTGTTCATCCGCGGCAGGGCCATGTCCGGCGCGCCAATCATCAGCGGGATCATCCAGTTGGCCAGGCCGACGAAGGCTGGCATCACCGCGCCGAACACCATGATCAGCCCGTGCATGGTGGTCATCTGGTTGAAGAACGCTGGCTCGACGATCTGCAGCCCCGGCTGGAACAGCTCGGCGCGGATCACCATGGCGAACGAGCCACCGAGCAGGAACATCATGAAGGCGAACCACAGGTACATCGTGCCGATGTCCTTGTGGTTGGTGGTCAGCACCCAGCGCATCAGGCCCTTGGCCGGGCCGTGGGCATGCTCATGGCCGTGGGCGTGGTCGTCGATCACTGCACTCATGTCCTGTCTCCTGCAATCCATTGATTGCCGCGAGTAACCCGGTTCATTGCGCTTCTGCCTGCTTGAGCGCCAGCACATCCTTCGGCGTGACCATGTCGCCCTTGTTGTTGCCCCAGGCGTTGCGCTCGTAAGTGACCACGGCGGCAATGTCGACTTCCGAGAGCTGCTTGCCGAACGCGGCCATGGCCGTGCCGGGCTTGCCGTGGAAGACGATGCTCAGGTGGCCTTCCTTCGGCCCGGTGGCAATCTTCGAGCCCTTGAGGGCCGGGAACATCGGCGGCAGGCCCTGGCCTTCGGCCTGGTGACAGGCCACGCAGGTGGTGTGGTAGACCTTGTCGCCGCGCTCGACCAGCTCTTCGAGGGTCCACTCTTTGCTGGTCAGCTCCTTGAGCTTGGCCGCCTCGGCCTTGCGTTCGCCCAGCCAGGTGTCGTAATCGGCCTTGGACTTGACCTCGACCACCACCGGCATGAAGCCGTGGTCCTTGCCGCACAGCTCGGTGCACTGGCCGCGGTAGATGCCGGGCTTCTCGATGCGCGTCCAGGCCTCATTGACGAAGCCTGGGATGGCATCACGCTTGACCGCGAACGCCGGCACCCACCAGGAATGGATCACGTCGGCCGCAGTTACCAGAAAGCGCACTTTCGCACCCACCGGCAGCACCAGCGGCTGGTCGACTTCGAGCAGGTAGTGCTCGTCCTTGGGGGCCTTGTTGTGAATCTGATCGGCGGGGGTGGCCAGGTTGCTGAAGAACTCCACGTCCTGGCCCAGGTACTTGTAGTGCCACTTCCACTGGTAGCCGGTGACCTGGATGTCGATGTCCGACTCACTGGCGTCGTAGATGTCGATCAGTGTCTTGGTCGCGGGGATGGCCATGGCCACCAGGATCAGAAACGGCACCACGGTCCACATGATTTCGACCCAGGTGTGCTCGTGAAAATGCGCTGCCTGTTGGCCTGTGGAACGGCGGTGGACGACCATCGACCAGAACATCGCGCCGAACACCACGATGCCGATGATCACGCAGATCCAGAAGATGGTCATGTGCAGGTCGAAGACGGCGTTGGAGACTTCCGTCGCCCCCGGGTGCATGTTGACGGTCCAGGCGGCGTTGGCCTGTCCGAAAACCGTCCACAACAGGAGGCCCATCCAGACATGTGGATGTCGCATCATTGCGGGTTCCCCTTCTAATTCTTGTAGTCCCGAAGGCGTGGCCTGCGGCAAGAGGGAACGGCGGTCAAGACTGCCTGGCTTCGACGACCGAGCCCCTGCAAAAGCAGACGGGCCTCATCAACGAATCACGTTCAACGGGAGTATAGACAGCGACCAATGGCACGCAATGCAGCCTGTGAAATGAACTTCACGAAATTGCCCAATGCCCTGAAAACCGCGCGCTTGATAGGATATGGCGCAATAGTGGCATACCGATATGCCAGAGCAAGCACACGTTTGCGCGGTTTATAACAAATACGTCTTAGGTATTCTGTATACCGAGCTAATTTAGTGTCTTCCGTTTGACACGTAATGTCCCTGGAGTTGTCATGAACATCGCTGCTGTACGCGAGCAGATTAGCCAAGCCCATCAACACGAACTTGAAACCGGCCAACTGAAAGAACGTCTAGAGCTACAACTGCCGCATTTGCACCCCTCGATCCAGCTACCTGAGCAGGACGCCCAGGGTAGTTTGGCGCGTTTCGTCAGCGCCTACATCGACCAGGTTCCAGAGCTGCTGGAGGCTGCCCACGAGGTAGCCCGTGAAGCGGGGATCGAGTCGCAGATCAAACCGGTACTGAAAATTGCCGAAGCTTATTTCCAGCAGCCGCCCACGGTAATGCAAGGGCATGTCGGGCTGGATTGCCTGCTGGACGAGGCCTACCTGGCGCATCGCCTGGTGGAGGAGGTCAACGACCTGTACATCCGCCACTTCAAGCAGCCGTTGATTCCGTTCGACACCACGATGGCCAACCTGATTGCCCATCAGCTGATCGGCGAGACCTTCGCCAACCAGCTCGATGAAGTGGTGCATCATTCGGTCGACGAGATGCTCAATGACGAGAGCTTTGCGGTGGAATCGGTGGAGGCTTATCGCGAGAAACTGAGCAGCCCGGAAACCGGCAACGCCTGGAAGCGTTGGCCGTGCCTGTCGCGTCAGCTGGGTGTTGAGCTGGGCCAGCCTGCCTGATACCCCTGTCCCGGCCTCTTCGCGGGGCAAGCCCGCTCCCACAAAGTGGATTGCATACCCACTGTAGGAGCGGGCTTGCCCGCGAAGAGGCCAGATCAGTCAACACAACAGCTAAACACTAAGCCCCAACCCCCGCCGTCGTCCGCAGCCGCCCCTCGATGCGCCGCTTCAAGCGCCGCTGCTCGATCAACAAGCGCGACCCATTGGCTGCATTGCTCCGGCCCCAGTCCTCAAGCAGTTCCAGGCATGAGTGGTCGATATAGCTGAGGTTGCCCAACGGCACATGCAAGGTGGTCCCCGCCGGCACCGTGTCCAGCACATGGGTCAACGCCGGCACCTTGAGGAAGGTCGCAGCGCCACTCAGGCGCAGTTCCATGTGCCCAGGCTTGCCCAAGCTCACCAGGTTGATTTTCAACCGCGCCGCCTTGAAGGCCAGCTTGAGCAAGGTCAACGCAAAGCCCAGCAGTACGCCGGTCAGCAGGTCGGTGAAGATGATCGCCAGGGCCGTCGCCGCATAGGTGAACATCGGCATGCGGCCATACCGGCCCAACCCACGAAACGCCTTGAAGTCCACCAGCTTGATGCCGGTAAACACCAGCACACCCGCCAAGCTCGCCACCGGGATTTGCTGCAGCACACTGCTCAACACCACGACAAACGCCAACAGCCACAAGCCATGGAAAATCGCCGAGGCTCGGGTCTGCGCGCCGGCCTGGACATTCGCCGAGCTGCGCACGATCACCCCGGTCATCGGCAGGGCGCCGAGCACACCGCACAGCATGTTGCCGATGCCCTGGGCGGACAGTTCGCGGTCGAAGTCCGAGCGCTGGCCGCTGTGCATACGGTCCACCGCGGCAGCCGACAACAGGGTCTCGGCACTGGCAATGAACGCCAGGGCGAATGCCGCCACCAGCAAGGTCGGGTCGGCCAGGTTCATCAGGTCATCCAGGCGGATCCAGTCGATGGCCTCGGAAAGGTCTGCCGGCACCTGCACCCGGTTCACCGGCAGCGCCAGCCACAGGCTGATGGCGGTCATCGCTGCTACGCCCAGCAAGGCACCGGGCACGAACCGCAGCTGTTGCGGCCGCAAGCGCTCCCAGCCCCACATGATGGCGATGGTACCCAGCCCAAGTGCACCGGCTTGCCAGCCGGCCCCTGCGCTTTCCAACGGCAGGGCTGCGGCCAGGGTTGCCGGAAACGCCAGCAGGTTCTGCATGCCCGAAGGCTGCGGCGCCGTGTCGAACATCACATGCACCTGCGACAGCACGATCAGCACACCAATACCCGCCAGCATGCCGTACACCACGGCCGGTGCCGTGACGCGGAACCAGCAGCCCAGGCGCAAGCGCCCCGCCAGCAATTGCAACAGCCCGGCCAGCAGCAGGATCGGCCCGAGCATGGCCACGCCGTGCTGGCGCACCAACTCGAACACCAGCACCGCCAAGCCGGCGGCAGGGCCACTGACCTGCAGCGGCGAACCCGCCAGGAAGCCCACCACGACGCCACCGATAATGCCGGTGAGCAGGCCCTTGGCAGGCGGCATCCCCGAGGCGATGGCGATGCCCATGCACAAGGGCAGGGCGACCAGAAATACCACCACCGACGCCAACAACTCTCGCGGCAAGGCCGCTTTCAACTGTGTCATGTTCACCGTGTTTCTCCATTTATCTGTTGCACGGCCATTCCTCTGGCCGTGAGCACGTTGGCCCCTGAAAAACGCGCAGGCGCGGGCCGCCAGCGAGCATGCCGGCAAGGCAATCAGGGAATTCAAGGCAGCCGAAGGCCGCGCCACACCCCTACAGGGTGCAGCCGGCTATCAAGGTTCTAGCGGTGGAAGGGTCGCTTAGTAGCGGCCTCTCGGGGTAGCGCAGGGGACCGGCTCGCCCGCAGCCAGGGGCAGGAAGCTGTCGCTGGCAGCGTCATAGGCTTCGATCTTGCTGGTCTCGATGTCGTAGACCCAACCATGGATATACAACTCGCCCGCCGCCAGGCGCGAGGCGACCGAGGGGTGAGTGCGCAGGTGATGCAGCTGGGCGATGACGTTTTCTTTGGTCAGCACCTGCATGGTCTCGTGCTCGCTGCCGCAGGAGCAGTTGTTCTCGACCACGGTGCGTGCCACTTCGGCGTGGCGCAGCCAGGCGGAAACCGTCGGCATCTTGGTCAGCGATTGCGGGTTGAGTACCGCACGCATCGCGCCGCAGTCCGAGTGGCCGCAGACGATGATGTGGTGTACACCCAGTGCCAGTACCGCGTATTCGATGGCGCTGGACACGCCGCCGTTCATCTGGCCATACGGGGGCACCACGTTGCCGACGTTACGGGTCACGAACAGGTCGCCTGGCGAGCTTTGGGTAATCAGCTCGGGGACGATGCGCGAGTCGGCACAGGTGATGAACATGGCGCGTGGCGTTTGCGCGGTGGCGAGCTTCTTGAACAGCTGTTGCTGCTCGGGGAAGACGTCATGGTGAAAGCGCAGAAAGCCGTCGACGATGTGCTTCAGGGCGGCATCGGCGCTCTCGGCGGGTACATCCGGAACGACCTTGGATGGGTCCTTGACGGGCATGATTCATCCTCTTGACGGTGTGAAGGTAAGTCCATTTTACCGGTGAAAGATTCAGGCTATGCAGGGATTTAGATGACGCGCACAGGCCACAGATCACAGTCTTCGTTGACTGATTGCCTACGCTAGCGGGGAAAACTTAACTGAAACTTAATTCGGAGGCTCTAGAACAGGCGTTCCAGATAGGTAAGGCGGGATTTGAATAATAGCAAAAAAACATCAATTGCCTAGTACCATTACTGTAATTATTCACTTGGATTAGTGGTACTAGGGTTACCTGTAGGAGCAGCCTTGTGCTGCGAAGAGGCCGCTAGCCGCACCAAACATCGATTGCAGGCTACCGGCCTCTTCGCAGCGCAAGGCTGCTCCTACAACGGCTCGATCGAGCGGCTGGGTTACAACGGCGTTTTTCGCCACACCAGCCAAGGCTCGACCACTTCGCCCAATTGCCCTTGCGGCACGGCACCGAAATAGCGGCCATCGAACGACAAGCGGCTGTAATCGGAGAGCATCAGCACCTCGTCGCTGCCCAAGCGAAAGTGCGCCAACGGTGGCTGCGGCATGGGGCGGCCACTGGGGTCTTGCTGCAACGGCTGGCTACGCACCTGCAACTGCCCGTTGACGCTGACCCCCTCGGCAGTGATCTGCACGTCGTCACCCGATACCGCGACCAGCCGCTTGAGCAGGTGCATGTATCCTCCAGGGCAGGTTCCCCCAGCCAGGTAGCCGCGCGCGTGCGCTAGCTGAAACACAGCCTCCTGCGGCGGGCAAAACATCACCAGGTCGCCTTTTTCCGGTGCCTTGTCGACCACCCAGTAAATGCCCGGCGGAAAACTGCTGGTGACGTTAAGCCGCGCACCACCCCACAGCACCAGCGGCACTGCGCAAAACGCCAGAATGGCCACGACAGCGGCCACGCTCAACGGCCGTTTCATGCCGGCAACTCGATGGTGCGGTCGCTTTCACGCGGTGCCGGCACCTTGGCGCGGGCCAGGAATACCGGGTCCTGGAAATACAGCGGTTGCTTGCCATAAAACGCCGGGTAGCCTGCGCAATACACCACCATGTCGCCGGCTTCCTGGATATTGCCCTGGCCATCCTTGCGTGGGCCTGGCATGCGCAGGGCCTCGTCGGTGGTCAGCAGCGGCCGCTGCACTTCCTGAATAGTGCGCGACACCTGGCCCAGCAATGCGCTGGAACGTCGCCCGCTGGTGGTCACCTGCTCTTTGACGATGGTGGTCTGCCCGGTGAGCTTGGACAGGTGTTCCGCCGTTTCCACCCGGTTTGGCGGGTAGGCGTTCTGGATGTGGCAGTTGGAGGTGATGCTCTCGTTCTGCCCGTAGAACTCCTGCAACTGCGACAAATCTTGGATGATCAGGTAGCACTTGATGCCATAACCGGCCACGAAGGCCAGCGACTCCTGCATGATGTCCAGCTTGCCCAGGCTCGGGAACTCGTCGAGCATCATCAGCAGCCGGTGCTTGTAGTGCGCCTTGGGCCGGCCGTCCTCGAAGTCCATCTTGTCGGCCAGCAAGCGCACGATCATGTTCACCAGGATGCGCACCAAGGGGCGCAAGCGCGCCTTGTCGTTGGGCTGGGTGATGATGAACAGGCTGACCGGGTCGTCGTGGTTCATCAGGTCGCGGATCTTGAACTCCGAGCGGCTCACGTTACGCGCCACGATCGGGTCGCGGAACAGCGACAGGTACGATTTGGCGGTCGACAGCACCGAGCCGGCCTCTTCGGCAGGCCGGTCGAGCATGTCACGTGCAGCCGACCCCACCAGCGGGTGGTTTTCGCCATCGAGGTGGCCGTAGTGGGTCATTTCCGCCCACAGCTCGCTGATTGGCCGCGACGGGTCGGCAAGCATGGCGTCCAGCGCCGGCAGGCTGGCGACACCGCCCTCGTCCTGCGAGCGGTAGCACAGGTGCAGGATGCAACCCACCAGCATCGCCTGGGAGGTCTTCTGCCAGTGGTCGTTGAGGCCCTTGCCGTCCGGGTCGACGATCAGCGTGGCCAGGTTCTGCACATCGCCCACTTCGAACTCGGTGCCCAGGCGGATCTCTTCCAGCGGGTTCCAGCCCACGCAGCCATTGGCGGTGGCCGGTTCGAAACGCAATACCCGGTTGCCGGCATGCTGCTGACGCCAGCCAGCGGTGAGCGCCCAGAGTTCGCCCTTGAGGTCGGTGATCACCGCGCTGTGCTTCCACGACAGCAACGTCGGGATCACCAGGCCAACGCCCTTACCGCTGCGCGTCGGGGCGAAGGTGAGGATGTGCTCCGGGCCGTTGTGCCGCAGGTAATGCAGCTTGTTGCGCTTGTCCAGCCAGGCGCCTACGTACACGCCATCATCAGCCAACAGGCCGGCGCTCTCGATATCCTTGCGCTCGCCCCAACGCGCAGAGCCATGAAGGAACTGATTGGCCTTGGAGCTGTTGCTGCTGATCATGCGGATCACGACCATCGCCATCATGCCGACGCCGCTGACCAGAACCCCCAGGGACCCGGCGCGCAGCAAGGTGTCTTGGTACTGATCGGACCAGTTGGCGGCCCACACCAGAATCATCCATGGGGCGTAGACGCCATTCAGGTTCGCCCCCAACGCCGCATGGTTATTGAACAGGTAGGCGAAGTACTGGGTGGCAGTAGCCAGGCCGGCCAGCAGGCAGAAAATGGCCAGGATGGCCTGCCCCGTGTTGCCGCCACTGCGCTGGCCCCCGCGGATCTGCGGGCCCACAGCGTTGTTATGTTTCATGGGTTCGCTCCGTGAACGAAAGGATGGGATAGGGAAGGTGCTGGTTCATGGCGAGGTTGTGCGCGAACGCCCGATGTCCTGGGCCTGGGTACGCCGCTGCGCCTCAGAAAGCGTGCGCTCGGCCTGACGTTGCAAGCTCCATTGCTCGACCAGCTCTGGCTGCTCGGCGCGCAGTTGGCGCACCGCCAACTCCTCGATGCGTGGGGTGTACAGGCCCATGCCGTGGTGCAGCTCCTGCACCCGCTCCAGGCGGCCTTGCAGTTGCTGCAGCCGCGCCTGGCAACGCTGATTGCCCTGCTCCCAGGCGGCGCGGGTGGAGGGCAGGGCCAGCCAGCCCGGGCGCGAGGCCTGGTTCTGCTGCAATTGCGCCTGTTGGCGGTCCAGCATGGCCTCCAGGCGCTGCTCCAGGGCCCCGGCCTGCTCGGCCTTCTGCTCGACGCACTCGCCAAGTGCCTGGTTGTAGCGTGCTTGCACTGGGCTGGCGTCCAGCAGCGCGGTCTGCTCGGCGGCCAGCGCCTGAGCCTGCGCCTCCAATGCCTGCCCGGCATCGTCGAGCGGCGGCTTGGGCGGTTTAGGCTCGTTCATGGGCATCTGCTTCATATCAGGAAGAGGTATCCAGCCTTGGCCATCGGGATGCGAATCAGCCACAGCGCCAGCAGGTGCAGCGGGTAATAGGCGTAGAACAGCCAGCGCCAGCGCGGCAGGTCAGGCCTGACCCAGCGGGCGGCCAGCAGCACCGGCAACGCGGCCAGCGCCCAGGCATTGCCGTTGATCGGCGTTAACGCCGCAAGCGCAAGCACGGCCCCCACGGCAGCCAGCAGGTTCGGCCGCCGCACGTACCAACCCACACACAGCCCCAACAGCACGGCCGGCCACCAGAACTCGACCCAGGCACCGCCCACGACCACCACCAGTAACGCCAGCCCCCAGAACAGCGGCCGCCCTTGCGCAGCACGGTCGCAGGCCTCGGTCGCCAGGGTAACCACCAGCAACGTGAAGAGGATGTTCAGCGGGTAGCCGCCGTACAGCAGCCCCCCAAGGGCAATGAACGGCGGCGTCGCCAACACCCCGAACAGAAACAGGCGCAGCGCAGTGCGCCGGTAAGCACCGTTTTCCACTGTTCCAGGCCGCGCCAGGTTGTACGCCAGCACGACCACGAACAGCGGCATCGCCAAGCGCCCTGCCTCGAACAGGTAAGGCAGGGTCTCGTTGAACAGGTACTTGTTCACGTGGTCGCCGGTCATCAGCAACAGCGCCAGCCACTTCAGCGCTTCTACCGTACCGTCGGCGAGTTGCAGGCGCGGCATCGAAATCACCGACGCATGGCCTGGGAAAGCCCTGTATCGAGCTCCAGCTTCGGCGCCACATCACGGGCCAGGTCGCCGATGCCTTTCTCGTGGACAATCGCCGTGCTCTTGCCTACCTGGAAGTTGCGGCTCGGGTCGACGTCACGGCGGTCATGAATGACGAACTGATCGGTCTGGCCGACCTTCTGCAGGATGTGGTGCTCGTCCATGTCGACGACCATCCCGCTGACCGCCTTGCGCCCGCTCTCTGAAGCTTCGCCGATACTGGCTGAGGGGTTCAGGCCGCGGGCTTTGTCTTCCATCGACTTGAATGAGTCACTGCGTTGCTGGGCTTGGGGGTCGACCTGCGGGCCCGCCGTTATCCCTTGTGGAACCGGTACGGCTTGCAGCTTCAGGCCCTCGATGTAGTCCGTGCTGGGCCGCGAAGCCTTGAGCTCGCCGGATAGTGTCGCAACCTGTTCCTGCGAAGCGGCATTCAATTGTGCACGTGCCTGCTTCAAGCTATCCAGGGTCTCGGACTTCGCGTGCGTGCGCTCTTCCAAGCCCAAGAACTGCGCCGACGCCGATAGCGCCTGACGCCCGATATCCGCAATCTTGCCGCCCACACCCTCAAATCCGCGCACCAGTGCACTGCGGCTAAGGCTGTCATCATTCTCGAAGATGACACCCCGACCATTGGTCTCGTGATCGAAGGGGCGTGCCTGGCGATCAAAGGGGTTGAACGTGCCGCGTTCCATCGCGAAGGGCGTGTTGTTTACAGCCTGGTACGAACCGTCCTCGCCACGACTGAACGCTTTGTTACCTTCCTTCAGACGCGAATCGATCAGGGCTTCCTGGACCTTTTCGGGGCTCTTGACCACGTCGTTGTACTGCTCGATGCGCTGCACGTCTTCCTGCTGCATCGGCTTCATCTCGATGCCAGCGGACTGCAGGCGGTCGTGCATCACTGCCAGCGGCCCTGCTGCCAGCACGTCGTCTTGATAGCCGCCGCCGACTTGCGAGTGCGCGCCAGCGAATTTCAGCTCTTCGATACGCGAGTTGTCGTCATTGCGCAACGCACTGGTCAGGCGGAACGTATCGCGGTATTCGTTCATCGCGACCAGGTGAGTGGTCGAGTCGACGTTCTTGCCGATTTCCAGGTTCTTGCCCAAATGGGTATCGGACTTCGCGTTGCCATACGAGGCGACGGTGTCAAAGATGCCCAGTTTATTCACATGGGCCTCGCCGGGGGGGATCAGGAAATCGCCAGTGGGTTGCCCCTGACCATCCAGCTTTGGCACACCGCGCTCGATGAACTCGTTGGCCAATGCACGGGACTGCGCCGCGCCACGGCTGAAACCGACGATGTTGACGTCGACTTTTTCGTCCGGGTACTTGTTATGAAAGGCCACGATAGCGTCGTAGGCCTGATCGATACGCTCCTGGCCACCCAGCCCGGTACCGCCCTCGAGCAAGGAACGCCCCGTGGTGTTGGCTTGGCTGCCAACGCCATCGAAGTAGATTTTTTCCGATTGCCCGGAGCGCTCATTGGCATCGTACTGCTGGGGAGGCTGCCCAGAGTTACGGGCCAGGTTGGTGCCCTGGGCCGTATCCAGTTCATATAGGCGAGCGACGTTGGTCTGCTTGCCTTCAGGTACATCCAGGTCTTTGTTGTTACCGGTGCCATCGAAGTACACCGTAAAGCGCTTAGCATCGCTCATGCCATATCCCTATGGATAATCCCCCCCTTGGGCGGGATCACCTCTCCAAACCAATTCGTATCAGGAACCCTGCTTGTTCAGCGACACGATCAAATCGTGCACACCATCACCGGCGCCATCAATGAAGCTGCCCAGAAACGCGTCACTCTTGTGCAGCAATGGAGAGCCCTTCAGCGAGTCACCTGCAGCCCGAATGGCCAGCGAGCCAAAGGTTTCGCCCATGGCAGATACACTTTGGGCGCGGGCAGCAGGGTCGTCGTAGGGTTTCTTGAACCAAGTTGCAATCTGGTATTCGACGTTTTGCGACTGGAACGCACGGTTCAGATGGTCGGCCAGGGCAAAGAGCGTTTCTTTGGCCAGCGTAGGATCGACATCATTGGCTTTCAGTACGCCCTCGACCCGCTTGCACGCCGCCTCGATCAAATCCTCGTGGGTATAGCCCGGCATGGGAGGAAACACACCTTCAGGCAGTTTCATGCCAGGGGTGTAAGGTTGGTACTGGCCTTGATTGTCTTGCATGGAAAGCTCCTTGGTTTGAACTGCAGAAGAGGTGGCAGGCAGGAGCACACAGGCTCCCAGCACGAGAGGGACGAGCGCGCTTAGGCGAAGTCGCATCAATAAGCCCTCATGACTGCGTGGTTTGGTCGTTTCAATCAATCTCTCCTTGCACCCGCCATACGACGGTTCCTTGTTTCAATTCAAAGCTACTGATGATGGGTTCACCAAGGCATCATCCTGCTCATGTCCCTAGTTGGCGAGACGTCGCTTTCAGGCGCTCGGCTTGTTCAATGTCACGATCAGATCGTGGACACCATCACCGGCGCTTCGGGTGTAGCGTTCGAAGAATGCTTCGCCCTTGTTCAAGAGTGGGGACCCTCGCAGCGACTGCCCGGCAGCACGGATCGCCAAAGCACCAAAGCTCTCGCCCATGGCGGCAACACTCTTGGTGCGGTCAGTGGGATTGTCGTAAGGCTTCTGGTACCAGGTCGAAATCTGATACTCGACGTTCTGCGCCTCCAGTGCCTCATTGAGGTGTTTGGCCAGCGCGAAGAGCGATTCCCTGATCAGGGTGGGGTCTATTCCCTCAGCCTTCAGCACCGCTTCTGCGGGTAGGGCAGCAGCGCCAATCAAGTCCTCATGGGTATAACCCTTCATCGGCGGGAACACGCCTTCGGGCAGTTTCATGCCTGGGGTGTAGGGCTGGTACTGGCCTTGATTGCCTTGCATGGAAAGCTCCTTGGCTTGAACTTCAGAAGAGGTCGCAGGCAGGAGCATGCAGGCTCCCAGCACGAGGGGTACGAGCGCGACAAGGCGCAGCCGCGGCCAGAGGCGGCTGGGGCGGATGGGGCGGCGCGATGCCTTGTCGGTAACGGCGGTGCCCATACCGAGAGTGGGTAGGGTCAATCTTTCTCTCCTTGCATCCGCCTCGCGGCGGGTCCCTGTATCGTTTCGAGATGCGGCTACTGTGACCAGCGAATCCATCATTTGCTCCCCATCACCAGCCCCCGGGGCACATAGGCTGACGTGCCCGCGGGTTGCGGCATGACCGGCTGCTGCACGACAGCCGCCTTCACCGCCTGCGCGGTGTCGACCACTGCCACGGACGCCTCGGCCGGTGCGCCGGAGAATACCGCGCTCTGCGCCACCTGCTGCGTGGCAAAGCGGGCATCCAGCCAATCGGCCCAGTAGACGGCGCGGCGCATGATCTGCTGGCGGTAGCGCGCATTGATGGCGGGGGTGCGCGAGTGGTAATTCGCCACCCGCGTCCACAAGTCGCCGCGGTCATTGCGCACGTGGCCACGGATGCGCCAGGCGGCCAGCTCGTAGGAGTAGCAGCCGCCTTGCTCGACATCCTCAGGGGTGATGCCGTAGCGCGAGAGCTCGCGCAGGTAGGCGGTGTTGAACTGCATGGGGCCCACGTCGTAGGTGCCATTGTGGTTGCGCACCCACTGGCCAGGCTTGCCACCTTCCTGGCCGGACACAGCCAGGACGATGTTCACCGGCAGCTCGTATTTGACCGCCGCCATGATCGAGCAGGCGATGGGTTCGCTCAGGGCCGGGGGCGGAACGTCAGCGACGAATGGCATCGTGGCGCGCCTCAGATGACCTTGCCGAACTTGTTATTGATCGACTTGGTCTTTCCCGAGTCGGCGGCCTCGCATTTGTCGAGGAAGGACTGGCGAGCGTCCGAGGTCTGGCTCAGCTTGATCTTGCCCTTCTTCTTTTTGACGATGCTGAAGTAGTCATTGACCGGGCCACTGCAGTTATCGACCACACCCGCCCCCTTGAGCTTGCCCCACATGCACAGCACAGTGGCGCAGGGGTCTTTGGCCTGGGCGGGCAGGGCGACGGCGAAACTGGCGGCCAGCACGGCGGCTGGGAGAACTTTTGCAATTTTCATGAGCACTCCTTGTTCAAGTCCTGTCCTGTTTGCTTTCGCTGAAGTTTTTCACTTCAGCATCGGGTTCGAAGTCACGGCTGGGCGATCGAGTGTCCAGGTTCGAACGGCTGCTGGAACCGGGGTCGGAGATTTCATTGGCAATGCGCCCGGCAAGCGACTTGTCGATGCGGGACTGCGCAACCCGCCCCACGCCAGAGGCCAGGTTGGCGCCCATTTGCAGGGCTACGCGGCCTGCTGATGCCATCTTGCTGGAGGCTGCGTTGCTGCCCCCCTCTGCAGCGCCACCCTTGCCACCGGTGACACCCGTGCCACCCTGTGAACCCGAACTGCCCTCGGCAGATCCGCCGCCGCCGGCTGATGCCGCCTCTGCAGCGCCAGAGCCGGAGCCCCCTGCTGAAGATGACTCTGATGCCCCACCCGCGCCAGATGCGCCGGATGCGCCGGATGCCCCCTCGGACGAACCGCCACCGGAAGATGCGCCGGATGATTCAGCACCTGACGATGATTCAGAGGATCCACCCCGAGAGGACGATTCGCCTCCCGCAGACGAGGCCGCCTGGGCAAGGCCTGATGAGGCCGAAGATGCCGAGGAGGCCAAGCCCATTACCGAGCCGAGCGGGCTGGCACCGCCGTTGGAGCTGCCGCCGCCAGTGCTCCCTCCACTTGAGCTACTGGGTGACCCCAGCATCCCCGTCATACGCGACGCGATATCCCCACCGGCGGAGGCCGTCGACTGCGCGCCCTTGAAAGCGGAATGCAAGGCCTGCGCGGCGCCCATCAGGTTCGCCCCACCCGTCATCATCGCCGAGGCGCTCTTGCCCATCATCGACGCAGCGGTGGTTGCAGCCCCCACCACGGCGCCAGCACTGAAGTTGCCGATGCCGGTAGAAGCACTTCCGGCGCCGCCCACCAGGGCTGCAATCATCGGCGGTATCTTGTTCACCAGTATCAACAGCAGCACCGAGGTCACCATCATGACCGCGAGTTCCTGCACGGCAACTTTGTCACTGATACGGGCGGCAAAGGTCTGGATAAAGCTCTTGCCAATCGCAACCAACAGCACCATGGCGAACAGTTGCGCGCCAAGCCCCAGTACTGCGCGGAAGTAGTTAAGCGCCATATCAGACGTCCAGCGTGAGCCGCCAAAGCCCAAGAAGAACACCCCCGCGTACAGCAGGAACCAGCTTGATGCCAACAGCACCAGCAGGTTGATAGACACGATGGCCAGCACCAGCAAAATACCAATGGCCATGAACTCCATCGTCAGCTGGCGGCCCATTTGGTGCCAGCTCAGTTTGCTGGTTGCCTTGACGGTCTTGTCATAAAGCTCGAACCCAAGGTCGACGATGGAGGACGGCTTCAGCTCGGTATTGCCGATGTGCCCCGCAGTGGCGCCGAGTTGGCTCATCGACTTGACGATGCTGTCGGC
Organism: Pseudomonas sp. ITEM 17296; assembly: GCF_028895205.1. NCBI lineage: Bacteria > Pseudomonadati > Pseudomonadota > Gammaproteobacteria > Pseudomonadales > Pseudomonadaceae > Pseudomonas > Pseudomonas sp. ITEM 17296. The sequence goes on from NZ_WJRS01000004.1 coordinate 76,364, forward strand.
GATTTTCAGCCCGCCCATCGCGTTCTGCAGCAACCACCAATACAACCCAAACACCACCATGAAACGGATGAGTTCGGAAAAGAACTCGCCGATGTCGGCTTTTTTCATCAGCAACATGCCGAACGTCCAGACCATGGAGATGGACGCCAGGGCAAAGAACAGCCGCGTTGCAGCGCCTTGGATCGCTGGCAACCAGGTGCTGGTGGCGCTATGGAACCTCTCAAGCACCTCATCCATGACACCTGAGCTGCCTAACTGCCCTGTCGCCGCATGGGCAAGCGTCGGAGTTGCGAGGCAAACAGCAACCAGCAGTACACTCAGGAACAGTTCCCGACGCGTGCCAATCATGTGCGTAATCCCACCTTAGTATTTGCCTTCCGGGCTTTTCTCAAACTTCCACTCGGTCATTTCCTGCGCCGCGTTGAAGCTTCTGCACCCGTCGATGAATTCGTTTCGATTGGCCTCTTTAGAGAGGCTCGACAGGTTCTTTTCATAGGTGCCTTTGGCGCAGTTTTCGGCCGTTGGCTCAGGGACTTTTTCCTCGGAACAACCGGCCAGGTTGAACAGCACGCCCACGGCGATGGCGAGTTGCAGAATTTTGCTCTTCATGGTGCTTTCCTCAGTATTTGCCTTCAGGGCTTTTTTCGTATTCCCACGTCGTGACGCGTCTTGCCTGGGCCTCACCGCGGGCCTTTTCATCCAACTCAGCCGCCGCGCGGTTGGCAGTCGCAGACTGCTCAGCCAGCATCAGGCTGCGCAACTGCAGTAGTTGGTTGGTCTGTTGACTGGCCAACTGGTTGGCATACTGAATCGCCTTGACCTGGCCATCTGCCGTGCTGGCCGCTTGCTGAAGACGCTCCAGCTGCCTGGAATCGGCCTGCAAGTTCTCTTGTTGCTGCTTGATGCTTTTGAACAACGCGTCGTTAGCCGTTTTTTGCGATTCGGAGGCCATTGCTTCATGCTCGGCGAGCTCCGCCTGGTCCTCCTCGGTGCAGGTGCCGAGGCCGAAGCAGGGTGAGCTTTTGTAGTAACTGGTGTCGCGGTACTTGCTCAGGTACGAATCAAGGCTCCCCGCCTGAGTCGTGTAGTAATTGATCATGCTCTGGGCTTCCATCAACTTGTTGATGGTCGAATTGGCCTGGTCCCAGATATAGGCAGCCGGTGCCGCCGTGTTCTTCAACATATTCTCGTACTGGTCGAGCTGCTTCTTGTACTGCAACGCCTGGGTCGTGTACTGCTCGATCTGTGTTTTGTATTCTTGGATCTGCTTGGCCGTCTGGGCAATGTTCTCGGCTACCCCCAGCTGGCTGATGCCCGCGTGTATCCCGTCCACAACAGGGATACCGGCATGCGCCTGCAGGGTGAACCCCAGACCGGCCAGCAGCGCAATGGTGGGTTTCAACAAGGCCGTGTGCTTCATGTTGCTCTCCTTGGCAAATGGTTCAGTAATCGAAGGACTGGTAAGGCTTCGAGAACGTCAGGTCCTTGGTCACCATCACGTTGAAGCGATAGCCCGGACGGATTTCGAGGGTTGGCGCGATGTTCAGGTTCTTCGAAATCATCTGCGCGGTCACCTCGCCCAACTGCTGGCCGAGCGCCTCGCTCATGGCGCTGCTGGCGGTCTCACGGTCACTGCTGTCACTGCTGGCACGGTCCTGGCTGAGGCTGATGCCGGCGACGATGCCGGACATCAACAAGGCCGAGCCAAAGATCCGTACATAGTGGTTGTTGACCTGATCGTTGAAGCCGGAATAGCCGGCGCTGTCGCTACCCGGCATCGAACCGATGTCCATCGCCTTGCCATCCGGGAAGATGATGCGCTGCCAGGCGACCAGTACCCGCGACTGGCCATAGGCCACGCTGCTGGAGTAGGAACCGACCAGGCGCGAGCCCTGTGGCAACAGCAAGTGCTTGCCGGTAGCGGTGTCGTACACAGCCTGCGCGACCTGAGCGATGATCTGCCCAGGCAACTCGGAGTTGATACCGGCAATCATCGTGGCAGGGATCACGTAGCCCGCGCGCAGCTCGTAAGGGCTACGGGGTGATTCCATGGTCACGTCCATCTTCCAGCGGTCGCTGTTCTCCGTGGTGCCGAACTGGTTGTAGTCCTTGCCAGCGTTGCTGGCGGCTTGCACCAGGAACGGCGAATCGCCCTGCGCACCGCCGCCACCGCCCCCGCCTGAGCTGATCGCCTTCAACTCGGCCATGCGCGCCTTGTAGGCTGCGGTCGGGTCACTGCGCGAGGCCTCTTGCATACGCTGGCGTGCGGCAGCGATGCGGGCCAAGGCGTCCTGCTGGCTGGACGGGGCGCCGGCAGCGCCGAGGCTTGAGCCAGCGCTGCGCGGGGCCTCTACCCGGACGGTACTCTGCGCCCGGACGGCCTCCTGGAACTGCTGCATCTTCATTTGGCGGATGCGTTCCAGTTCTTCACCGTTGACGCTCGGCGGCATCTCGCGCGGCGGCATAGGGGGGGCATCGAGGTTGCTCGGGCGTACCACCTGCAAGCTGGCGGGCTGCGGTGCGGGCGTGTCGTCCAGAGTCGGCATGGCCGGCGGCTCAACTTTGCTGGGGATGATCCCATCTTGGTCCATGCCATTGATCTGCTGGGCAAACATGCTGCTGTTGCCGGCTTTTTCCGCTTTCTTTTCCTCAGGCTTGTCCTGCTCTTCGGCACGATCGGCCGCCACCAGCAGCATGATCAGCAGAAACACCATGGCGGCGGCGCCAATCAGATAAATCGGCCAGTTGTTGACCCGACGCACACCGCTGTTGCGATGCAGTTTGCCGGGCGATGCGTCCGGCGACATGACATCGTTCTTGCTACTCATCACACGTCACTCCTTGCGTACCCAGGCCCCGGCGGCCAGCACCTGGCCGTTCTGCACCGCGTAAACACGGCTCAAGGACTCACGCCCGACCAGCAGGGTGACCCGATAGAGGTCGCTGTCCTTGGGCGCATCGACGATGTAGTTGACCTGCAGCGGCGCAGCCGCACGCGCCGTTGCGGGTACCGGCTGAGCCTTAGGGTCAAATTCCTGTACCGAGAAACCGGAGGCGCGCAATGCGCTGACCAAGGATACGCCGTAGCCGTCAGTGGTTTGCTGGGCGATACGCAAGCGCGTGCTGGCCGGCGCGTGCACGACTGCCAGTTGGCGCGCGGTGGCGCTCGCCAGCTGCTGATTGATCGCCGGCGTGGTTCGGTCGGCGAAGTTGCCGTAGGGCCCGTGAGCACAACCCGCCAGCCACAGGCAAACGAAGGGTGCGATCCATGCGCGCATCGTTATTTACCCCTCTGGATGGTGACGCGGTCCTGCGACTTGCCGACGCCAGCAATCAGGATGGCCTTGTCGAATACGGTGTCGACGATGTAGCGGTCGCCCTGAACCCGGTAGTTGACCATCACGGTCTCATCATCCTTGAACCAGCCACCGTCCTTGCGCACGACCACCAGGGCCGGCGCTTCGGTCTGGCCCATGGTGCGTGGCATCTGGATGATGGTCTTGCTGCCGTCGTTGTACACACGCACCGGCTTCCAGGAGGTTTCACCGCTGACGCTGTAGTCGAAGTTCAGGTTGCCCAGGTACTCGCCGGTCTCCGGGATGGTCGCCTTGCGGCGCTCGGTGGTTTCGCGGTTCTTGATCAGGTTCCACTTCGCCAGCGCTTCTTCCGGGTAGGTGAAGGCGACTTGCGGCATGTACTCGGTACGGTGCGAACGCAGCTTGAAGTGGTAGGTGCGGCGGTTGGTGGTGACCACCAACGAGGTCTCCAGGCCCACATCCATCGGTTTGATGATCAGGTGCTGGACTTCGCTCTCGCCCACGCCGGTAATCGCCGGCTCGACTGTCCAGCGCGCGGTGTCGCCGAGGTTGATCGAGTTGACCTGCTCACCCGCCTGCAAAGCGATGTCGCAGACCTGCAGCACGGCGCAGACGATGCTCGGCTGCTGGGCGCCGAAAATGAAACGTGCGGTGCCGTCACCGCCATCCACTGGCTTGATGCCGGTGGCACTGGCCTGCTGCCAGCGCTGGGAAATCGCCAGTGCGGCCTTCTCCTGCGCGGTCAGGGTCGGGTTGGCATCGGAAAAGTACAGATCGGCGGCGCTGGTGCCCGGCGCAGCCTGCGCGAACGCGGGCAAAGCCGCCGCGAGCATGGCGCAAAGGTAACGGTTCATGGTCGATCCTTCAGAGTTGCTTGGACCAAGAGAAGTCACGGACGTAGGTCCCGATCGGGTTCATCCGTACTTGCTCCTCGCTGGTCTGGGTAGTGGGTTCGGCGGTGTAGGTGGTGACCAGGGCGCGCCAGGTGGCCTTGCCCTTGAGCATGCCCTGGCGGTCACGGGTGACTTCTTCCCAATCCACCTGCCAGGTCTCCGGGGTCTGCTGCATGACCGAACGGATATCGACACTGACGGTTTCTTCGGCGGCACGTACGAACGGGCTGGCCTCCTTGCTGCCGTTGAGCCACTCGTTCATCTTCTGGGTCGCCGGGTCATTCGGCCCAAGCAGGGCGTATAGCCGGAAAATGGACTTGCGCAGCAGTGCGACGTCGGGGGTGACCGTGCGCGCATCGGCGATAAAGGACGCTATCTGCGACTTGATGACCCGCAGGTCGACCGGCACCGCGACCTGCGCAGGCGCTACAGCCATTGGCTGGCCAAGCTTGTCGACCTCCACCACGTAGGGCACGAACTTCGACTGGCTGCCGATGTGAATGATGCCGCCGACACCGGCGAGGGCGACCATCATCGAGAGGATACCCACCACCTGCCAGGACTGGCGGGAGGTCACCAAGCTGCCGACATGGTCATTCCAGGTGCGGCGGGCCGTCAGGTACGGGTTGTCGAGGACGGCGCCCTGGGGCGTCTCTGCTTTGGCGGTAGCATTGGCGGGACGCTTGAAAATGAGTCCCTTGATGCTGTCTGCGAGGTTCATGCGGCGACTCCATAATCATTCAGTCTCAGGCCCCTGGCAGCCAGCCATTCCGCCACCCAGGCATTGCCATATTTGGCTTCCAGGCGCTTGATGGCAGCCACGGACTCTTTGTCGGAAGAGCCGACGAAAGCCAGGGCCAGTGGGCCCAGCGCCAGGTCGTAAAGGCGTCGGCCGTTTTCCGACACGTAGTAGTACTGGCGCTTGGGAATAGCGGTGGCCAAAATCTCGATCTGCCGGGCGTTGAGGCCCATGCGGCGATAAAGGGCAGCGGTGTCCTCGTCGCGGGCATAGACATTGGGCAGGAAGATCTTGGTAGCGGTGGACTCGACGATGACGTCGAGAATCCCCGAGTTCGCCGCGTCCGACAGGCTCTGGGTGGCCATCAGCACCAGGCAGTTGGCCTTACGCAGTACCTTGAGCCACTCACGGATCTTCTCGCGGAAGACCGGGTGGCCGAGCATCAGCCAGGCTTCGTCGAGGATGATCACCGCCGGCTGGCCTTTGAGCGCGCATTCGATGCGGCGGAACAGATACAGCAGTACCGGCAGGGCGTACTTGTCGCCCAGGTTCATCAGCTCTTCGATCTCGAACACGGTGAAGTCGGAGAGCGACAGGCCATCTTCCTCGGCATCGAGCAAGTGCCCCATGGTGCCGTCGACCGTGTACTGGCGCAGGGTCTCGCGCACGGCTTCGTCCTGCACGATGATGCAGAACTCAGACAGGGTGCGGGAGCCGTCGCGGAACATGGTCATTACCGCGTGGCCAATTTCGTTGCGCTGCGCGGCAGTGGTTTCAAGGCCATTGAGCGCCAGCACGGTATCCAGCCACTCCATCGCCCAGGCGCGATCACCTTTGGTTTCGAGGAACTGCAACGGGCAGAAGGCCAACTGTTCGTCGTCTGCCGCCACGGTGAAGTGGCGCCCGGAGCGGCCATTGCTTTCGGCGCGAATACCGGCCGCCAGCGGGTACATCGACATGCCCTTGTCGAAGGCGAAGATCGACATGCCCCGATAGCGGCGCAGTTGTGCGGCGATCAGCGCCAGGTGGGTCGACTTGCCCGCACCGGTCGGGCCGAACATGAAGGTATGCCCCAGATCGCGTACATGCAGATTCAGGCGGAATGGCGTGGCACCACTGGTCACGCAATGCATCAAGGCTGGCGACAGCGGCGGGTAGAGCGGGCAGGGCGCATCGGCGCTGCCGGTCCAGATGCTGCTGGTGGGCAGCAGGTCGGCCAGGTTCAAGGTGTTGATCAGCGGGCGACGCACGTTCTCTACGCCGTGGCCCGGCAGGCTGCCCAGGTAGGCGTCGAGGGTGTTGATGGTCTCGATGCGGGCGGCGAAGCCCAGGCGCTCGATGGCCTTCTCGACACTACGTGCAGACTCTTCGACACGCACACGGTCTTCGCCCATGAGTACCACCACGCTGGTGTAGTAACCCTGTGCAACCAGGCCGCTGTTGACCTCGGCGATGGCATCGGCCGCGTCCTGCACCATGGCCAGGGCATCCTGGTCGATGTTGCTGTTGTTGGTGTTGAATACCTGGTCGAAGAAGCCACGGACTTTCTGCTTCCACTTCTTGCGGTACTTTTCCAGGTGCTGCACCGCTTCATGGGTATCCATGAAAATAAAGCGGCTGGACCACCGGTACTCGCAGGGCAACTCGGCCAGCGCCGAGAGAATGCCGGGTGCCGACTCCAGCGGGAACCCTTCGATGGCCACCACCTGAATGAAGTTGCGGCCGATCTTCGGCACCACGCCGCCCCAGAGCTCCTTGCCACCGATGACAGCATCCAGGTACATCGGGTTGCTCGGCAGCAAGACGGGCTGGCTCACGCCGGTGACACAGAACTGCACCCAGCTGAGCAAGTCGTCATGGGTGATGTGCGCGCCTTCCTCGGTGATTTGACGGTTACCCTTCAGGCGGGTCAGCTTGAGCACTGCGGCCAGGCTGCCCTCGACGCTCAAGCAGTCGCGCTTGAATTGCTCGATCAAGTTGCGCGTGCGCAGCTTGGCGTCCGGTGGCGCGGTGTCGTCGTCGAACATCAGTTCGACGAACTTCTGCTGGGCCAGCATCGGCGGGAAATAGGTGAGGCTCAGCACGAAGTAGCCTTCGTACATGGTCCCCAACGACTCGAAGTAGGCGCGGCGCTCTTCGTCCATGGCTTCGGTCAGGCTGTCAGCGAAGTGTGAGACGCCTTGGGCGGAGTAGTTCGCCGCCGGGCGGCGAACCGCATCCACGTGGATCATCCAACCGTTGCCCAAGCCAGCCAAGGCCTGGTTGATCCGCAGCGAAACCAGTTCACGCTGGGCGTCGGTGCTGCTGGCGTTGTCGTCACCCCGGTAAAGCCAGGCGGCCATAAAGGCGCCGTTCTTGCCCACGATCACCCCGTCGTCGACCATCGCCGCGTGGTTCAGCAGGTCGGACAACCCGGCCTCTGTCGAACGGTGCTTCTTCAGCTTGAGCTCCGCATCCACCTGCAGCAGACGCTGGATCAGCAGCAGCACCAGCAGAGCACCGAGGGCTGCGATGGCGTACGCAATACCTTCGATCATTTGTATTGACTTCCCTGACTTGGAGGATTGTCCCTGAACGGTGTGCTACGCGCCGGGTAGTAAGGCTTGTAGCGGCGGTGACGAAGGTAGACGTGGCGCATTTTGGAGTCGGACTTGGCCATTACGCGGAAGACGAACAGCGAGCCGAACCAGAGCACCAGGCCCACCACGGTTGCCCGTACTTCCTGGGCGCTGAAAATCAGCGCGAAGGCGAGCAACCCGGAGAACATCACCAGCTCGCGATCCCCGCCCATGAACAGGTTGTCCCGGTTGCCGGCCCGCCGGATGGGAATCGTGCGCAGTGCCATACTTCAGACCTGACCCTGTACCAGGCTGTGCTGAGGCAGCAGCTGTGCCAGCTCGGCGCTGGAGGTGAAGAAGCTCTGCATGATGTTGTTGGCACCCACGATCAGCGCCATTACCAGCACGAGGAAGATCAGGCTACGGAAGAAACCGTTGAGGTCGCCGCCGAAGATCAGCACACCACCGGCTACCACGATGCCAATGATCGACAGGGCAAACGCTACCGGACCGGTCACCGATTTACGCAGGTTTTCCAGCCAGCTTTCATAGGGCAAACCGCCGCCGGTGCCAGCCGCAAAGGCATTCTCCGGCGCAACCATCACTGCCAGCAGCAGGAAGCTGAAGGCCAGGTAGCCAAACGTTTGGGTATTGAAACGGAACAGCGAAGTGTTGGCGTGCATGTGCAGTGTTTTCCTTAAAGATTGCGCATGGTGTAGCGGCCGTTGTCGTACCCGGAAACCTCGAGGATTTCCTGAATGCGGCGGCCTTCTGGGGTTCTGGCGATGGAGATGACGACGTGAACCGCTTCGCCAATTAGCGGTTCGATTTCGGCCGGGGCCGATTTATTGCGGGAAACCAGGGATTTGAGGCGGGTCAGCCCCTCGCTGGCGCTGTTGGCGTGCAACGTGGCCGCGCCGCCAGGGTGGCCGGTGTTCCAGGCATCGATCAGGTCGAGCGCTTCTTCACCGCGCACCTCGCCCACCAGGATGCGATCCGGGCGCATGCGCAGGGAGGTCTTGAGCAAGTGGGTCATGCTCACATCGACGGTGGTGTGGTACTGCACGAAGTTCTTGGCCGCGCACTGGATCTCGCCGGTGTCTTCGATGATGAAGACCCGCTCGCTGGGAAACTCCACGACCATTTCGTTGATGACGGCGTTGACCAGGGTGGTCTTGCCGGTACCGGTACCGCCGATGACCAGGATGTTGCGGTGATCGCGGATGGCGCGCTTGATGGCGTCGCACTGGATCGGGGTCATGATCCCCGATTCGACATATTGGTCCAGGGTGTAGATGGCCACCGCCTTCTTGCGGATGGCAAAGGTGGCCGCACGCACCACGGGCGGCAGTTGGCCGGCGAAGCGCGAACCGTCCAGCGGCCACTCGCCCTCGAGCAACGGCTTGCTGCGGGTCACTTCCTTGCCGTGGAAGCCGGCCACGGTCTTGATGATGGACTCGGCCTGGGCCGGGCGCAGGTCGCCGATGTGCCTCATCGGCTTGCCCAACTGCTCCAGCCAGAGTTTGCCGTCGCCATTGCACATCAGCTCAACGGTCTGCGGATCGTTGAGTGCATCGATGATGAGGGGGCCGGCGTCACGCTCCAGTTTCTTTTTGGCGCGCTCTTTCAGGCTGGCAGTTTCTGCGATTTCCACACTTGATCGTCCATGAAAATAGATACCACCCCAAGGTCTTGGGGAGGGCACTCCAAATGTTTTTCTCGTGCAGTTCTTTGAACTAATGGCGAAGCGGAATGTCACCGCCCGCGAACTAACCTGCAATTGCAGAATTTGTTCGTGTTATGCGAGCCACTTCACAAGGGCGCGCAGGTTACCCGGCAACAATTACTAACGAAAGAGTCGATCTCTTACAGCTTTGTAAGCTTTCTCTTACACGCTTGGGACTAACGTCCCATTGACTAGTCAGACAGGAATGGCTGCAGGCACCGTAAAATCTGGGCTTAACAGAACATCTATATTAATTTGATATTTAAGTGCCACTATCTTTGCCAGTATTAAATGGCTTGAAAAATTTGACAGAGTTCACACTTGCACGCGACGTATTCTTACGTAAAACGCGGCCAGGGAAAGTTGATCCAGTATGAATATAGGCTCCGCAGGCACTTCAACTTCACCGGCTCCGCTGAAGTGTCACTGAGTGGTGGCAATTAGATGCCATATTGATATCTATGGTGCCACTTCGCCGTTATTTAGGGGCATTCAAAATAATGCCAACTGGCCACCAGGCGGGCAGAATTTCGAGCAATCGAGCGCCTGCGCTTCACGCCCCTCGAATGCCAGTTTGCGCATGGCTTTGGCGAACCGCTGCGCCAACAGCTCGGCGAAAATACCCTCGCCACGCATGCGTGCACCAAAGCGACTGTCATACAGTTCACCGCCGCGGCTCTGGCGAATCAGGCTCAACACATGGGCCGCACGCTGGGGGTAGTGGTCCTGCAACCACTGCTCGAACAGCGGCGCCACTTCCAGCGGCAAGCGCAACATCATGTAGGCAGCGCTTTGCGCACCGGCCTCCTTGGCGGCCTCCAGCAAGCGCTCCAGTTCACTGTCGTTGATCATCGGTATCATCGGCGAACACAAGACACCCACCGGCACACCCGCCTCGCGCAACACCCGGATCGCCCGCAACCTCGCCTTGGGCGATGCCGCACGGGGCTCAAGCACCCGCTTGAGGTCGTCGTCCAGCGTCGTCAGGCTGATCATCACCCGCACCAGCCGCTGGCTGGCCATCTCGGACAACAGGTCGAGGTCACGCAGCACCAGCGACCCCTTGGTGACGATGGTCACCGGGTGGCGGAAGCGCAGTAGCACTTCAAGCAAGCGCCGGGTCAGCAGGTGGTCACGCTCGATGGGCTGGTAAGGGTCGGTGTTCGAACCCAGGTTAATCGGCGCGCAGACATAGCCCGGTTTGCTCAATTGCTGTTCGAGCACGTCGGCAGCATTGGTCTTGGCGATCAGCTTTGTCTCGAAATCCAGGCCTGGGGACAGGTCCCAATACGCGTGCGAGGGGCGGGCATAGCAGTAGATACAACCATGCTCGCAACCTCGATAGGGGTTGATGGACCGGTCGAAGGGCAGGTCGGGCGAGGTGTTGCGGCTGATGACTGTCTTGGCGGTTTCGACCCGCACCTCGGTGCCTTGGGTCAGCGGTACTTCCTGGTACCAGCCGTCATCCTCCGCAACCGAATGGTTCGGGGCAAAGCGGTTGTGTGGGTTATGCGCCGTGCCACGGCCTTTTTGCGGTGCTGGAGTAATCATCATCCACCCCTATACTGTATCTATATACAGTATAGGTGGCATGCGGTTTATTCCAGCGCCTCTGGTCAGGTCAGGCCGTACCAACGCGCATAGGCGGCATGGCTGGGCAGGCGCCCGAGGAAGGCTTCGATGCCATCACGCAGGGGCTGCGAGGCACCGGGTTCGAACAGGGTCTCTTGCAGCGCGCGCCCCGTTTCGCGGTCGAGCAAGCCATGTGCTTCGAAACGCGTGAACAGGTCGAAGGCATGCACATCTGCCCATAGGTAGGCGTAAAAGCCGGCATCGTAGCCAGTGACCAAGTGATCGAAGGCATGCGCGGGGTGCTCGAAATCCGCCAAAGGCCAGTAGCCGCAAAGGCTGCGGGCTTGCTGCAGGCGCTGCTCAAGCGTTCTGCCGTCATGGGGCGCGCCATGCAGGTCGAGGTCGAACAGCGCCAGGCTCAGGTCGCGGCCGATTTCCTCGATGCCTTCCTGCTTAAACTGGCTCAGGTATGCCTCAGCCTGGGCCTCGCTCAGCGCACTGCCATCTTCACGCGGCGCCGCGATACCCGCCAGGTAGCGCGCATCCCACACCCAGCGCTCCAGCAGCTTACTGCACAGCTCCGCGCCATCATTGCCCAGCTCGGTCACATTGGACATAACATGGTTGGTGGTACGCACCAACAGGTGGTGCAGGGCATGGCCGAATTCGTGGTACAGCTTGCGCAGCGACAGGTGATCGAGCAACGGCTCGGCGCCCGCCAGTGCAGCGGGGATATCGCTGTTCACCACCACCACCGCAGGCTGGTAGATGCCTTCGGCATCGATGCGTCGGTTACGCACATAGGTGGTGAACACGGCGTCGGGCTGTTTGCCGGCGTGTTGCACTGCGTCCAGGTACAGCAGGCCTATGCACGCGTGGTCTTGCCAGACCTCGAAGCTTTGCACGCTGTCGTCCCAGGTAGCCAAGGGTTGGGGTCGCAGTTCAAGTGCAAACAGTTGCCGGGCCAGGCCAGTCAAGGCGGTGACCACTGCGCTCAACGGGAAGTACTCACGGAATGCCTCATTAGTGCTGGCGTCGCCCGCTGTGGCCTGTAGGTAGCTGATGTCCCAAGGCTGAACAGGCCCCAGGTTTTGCGCAGTCGCCTGCTGTTGAAGCTTCGTGCGCCACTGCGCCATTGCCGGCTTCACTGCCGCTGCCAGGCTCTGGAGAAAATCACCAACCTCGCTGAGTGACCCGGCGCTCTTGCTGCGAAGGCTCAGTTCGACGTGGTTGGCAGCACCCAACAGGCGGGCTTTTTCATCCAGGCATTCGGCCAGTTGCTGCAGATGGGTGCCGTTATCCTGCGCCAGATCGGTGCTGACGCCACGGGTATGAAAGGCCCGGTAAAGCTGTTCGCGCAAGGGGCGATGCGATGCCTGACGCAGCATTGCCTCGGTGGTCGCGCTTTCGCAGGCGACCAGCCAGCCTTGCTCGCCGGCCTCCTCGGCGCGCACGGCCAGCTCTTCACGCAGCCTGGGTGGCAGGCCACGCAGTTGCTCCTCGTCTTCGATCAGCAACCCTGGCCGGTCGAGGTTGCTGCGAAACGCGTTTTGTAAGGTGCCGATCTGCACTTGCAACTCGGCCAGACGTGCCTTCTTGTCTTCGCCAAGCGCAACGCCACTGCTGGCAAACTTTTCCAGGTGCCAACGCAGGGTAGCGCGCTGCTGAACATCCAGGTTCACGCCGTGAGCACTGATCGCCAATCGCGCATACAAGGCTTGCAGCCTATTGTTGGTGAATTTTTGATAGAAGCGTGCACCTACTCTGGCCTGAAGGCCGTTGATTGCCTCACCCCAGCGCTCGTGCTTGCCGCCCAGCGGGATGACGGCATAGTGCACCGCCAGCAATTGCGCATCCAGCTCATCGACTGCCAACACCAGGTCATCCCAGGTGGGCAGCGCCTGTTGCCGTTCGATGATGCGAGCGATGCCTTGTTCGTGCGCGTTCAGCACATGATCGAATGCCGCCTGCATGTTCTGCAGGGTGATCGCGGAATAATCGACGGGGGTCTTGCTGCCTTGCAGGAGGGGATTGTCCATGACGCATCGCCTTGCTCAGTGGGGGAGCGGGCGAGCATGCCTACCTGGCAGGGCGGTAGAGGCTTGATTATCTACCACCCGGCCAGGCAGGCCGGCCTTATTCGGCCGGTTTCTTCAGCTTCGGATTGGGGAAGAACTGCACGGTCTGCACCTTGGCCGGCGCCGGCTTGGGCGCCAGGTGGTTGACCCGCGTGCCGAGCTCCGAAGGCACCGACAGCCCTTGTTCATTCAGGGTATCGGTGAAGCCGCAGGCCACGCACTCGCGGTGCGGCACGCCATCTTCGTTCCACATCATCAGCTTGTCGGGCTCGCTGCACGCCGGGCAGACCGCCCCGGCGATAAAGCGCTTCTTGGTCTTGTTCACAACTACCTCACTCATGCCGCCGCGTCCTCGCTCAGCCCGCAGTGGCGCAGCAATGCATCGATGGAAGGCTCACGGCCACGGAAGTCGACGAACAGCACCATCGGCTCACGCGAACCACCCCGCGCCAAGATCGCCTCGCGGAAGGCTCGGCCGGTCTCGGCATTTAGCACGCCTTCTTCCTCAAAGCGCGAGAACGCATCAGCCGACAGCACTTCGGCCCACTTGTAGCTGTAGTAGCCTGCGGCATAACCGCCCGCGAAGATGTGCGCGAAGCTGTTGGGGAAGCGGTTGTACGCCGGTGGGCGCATCACTGTCACCTCGTCGCGCACGCCTTCGAGCACCTCCAGCACGCTGCGGCCATCGCCGTGGGTGGCGTGCAGCTCGAAGTCGAACAACGAGAATTCCAGCTGGCGCACCATCATCATGCCCGACTGGAAGTTCTTCGCCGCCAGCATCTTGTCCAGCAGGTCCTGGGGCAGGGCAGCGCCCGTTTCGTAATGGCCGGAGATCAGCGCCAGGCCTTCCGGCTCCCAGCACCAGTTCTCCATGAACTGGCTCGGCAACTCGACCGCGTCCCAGGCCACGCCATTGATGCCAGACACACCGGCATGTTCGATGCGGGTCAGCAGGTGGTGCAGGCCGTGGCCGAACTCGTGGAACAGGGTGGTGACTTCATCGTGGGTCAACAGCGCCGGCTTGCCGGGCGCGGCAGGGGTGAAGTTGCACACCAGGTTGGCCACCGGGCTCTGCAGCGCGCCTTCAACGGTGCGGCGACGGTCACGGGCACCGTCCATCCAGGCGCCACCGCGCTTGTTGGCGCGGGCATAGAGGTCGAAGAAGAAGCGGCCGACGTGCTGGCCGTTTTCCTTGATTTCGAACAGGCGTACATCCGGGTGCCAGCTGTCGAAGCCTTTGAGCTCGGCGATTTCGATGCCATACAGGCGCTGAACGATGCTGAACAGGCCCGACAGCACCTTGTCGATCGGGAAGTAGGCACGCAGGGTTTCCTGCGACACGCTGTAGCGTTGCTCGCGCAGCTTCTCGCCAAAGTAACCGGCATCCCAGCTGGACAGCTGCGGGCAGCCCTGCTCGGCAGCGTAAGCCTTGAGCTGCTCCAGGTCCTGGGCAGCGAACGGCTTGGAGCGCTTGGCCAGGTCACGCAGGAAGCTCAGCACCTGGTCGCTGGACTCGGCCATCTTGGTGGCCAGGCTCAGCTCGGCGTAGTTCGGGTAGCCCAGCAGCTTGGCCAGTTCCTGACGCAAGTCGAGGATTTCCTGCATCACCGGGCCATTGTCGAACTGGCCGGCATTAGGGCCTTGGTCCGAGGCGCGGGTGCAGTAGGCGGCATACAGCTCTTCGCGCAGGGCGCGGTCGCTGGCGTAGGTCATCACCGCGTAATAGCTGGGGAATTCCAGGGTGATCAGCCAGCCGTCGAGGTCTTTGGCCTGGGCTGCGGCCGCCATCTGCGCCTTGGCCGAATCGGTCAGGCCGTCCAGCACGGCTTCGTCGGTGACGTGCTTGGTCCAGGCCTGGGTGGCATCGAGCAGCTGGTTGGAGAACCGGCTGCCCAGCTCGCTGAGCTTGCTCTGCACTTCGGCATAGCGCTGCTGCTTGTCGGCCGGCAGGTCGATGCCCGACAGGCGGAAGTCGCGCAGGGCATGTTCGAGGATGGTCTTCTGCGCCACGTCGAAACTCGCCGCTTCCGGGCTGTTGACCAGCGCCTCGTAGGCTTCGAACAGCGCACGGTTCTGGCCCAGTTCGGTAGAGTAGGCGCTCAGCGCTGGCAGGCAAGACTCGTAGGCCTCGCGCAATTCCTTGCTGTTGCACACAGCATTGAGGTGGCTGACCGGGCTCCAGGCAGCGCCCAGGCGGTCATTCAATTCGTCCATGGCCAGCACCAGGCCAGCCCAGGTAGGGTTCTTGCCCTGCTTTTCGAGGATATCGGCAATGGCTTTGCGGTTGTCGGCCAGGATCTCTTCGATCGCCGGCAGCACGTGTTCGGCGCGGATCGCCGAGAAGGGCGGCAGATCGTAGGGCTGCAGAAGCGGGTTGGTCGCACTCACGGTTTGGATACCTTGGCAGAAGAAACACTGGACCATCTTAATTACAATCGACGCCGACCGCAGCAGGCAGCCTGCCTATCGGCACAGATGAGAGACCCTATCATGGCCATTCGAAGCTTCCAGCAACACACTCCGATAGTTGCACCACGGGCCTTCGTCGACCGCTCGGCGGTGGTGATGGGCGACGTGGAGATTGGCGAAGACAGCTCGGTCTGGCCCTTGACTGTAGTACGCGGCGACATGCACCGCATCCGCATCGGCGCACGCACCAGCGTGCAGGACGGCAGCGTGCTGCACATCACCCATGCCGGCCCTTTCAACCCGGATGGCTTCCCGCTGATCATCGGCGATGAAGTGACCATCGGTCATAAGGTGATGCTGCATGGCTGTACCCTGGGCAACCGGATCCTGGTCGGCATGGGCAGCACCATCATGGACGGCGCCATCGTCGAGGACGAGGTGATCATCGGCGCCGGCAGCCTGGTACCGCCCGGCAAGCGCCTGGAGAGCGGCTTCCTGTATGTGGGCAGCCCGGTAAAACAGGCCCGGCCGCTGACCGACAAAGAACGCGCGTTTTTCCCGTACAGCGCCAGCAATTACGTCAAGCTCAAGGACCAGCACCTGGCCGAAGGCTACGACCAACCAGAATGACTTGAGTGGAATCGCTTACATGCACCAGCAGAACATCCTCTTCGACCTTGATGGCACCCTGACCGACCCACGGTTGGGCATCACCCGCTCCATCCAGTACGCCTTGGCCAAACTGGGCATCGATGAACCCGACCTGGCCCGCCTCGAACACTTCATCGGCCCGCCCTTGCTGCAGGCATTCATGCAGTTCTATGGCTTTGACGAAGCCAAGGCGTGGGAGGCGGTCAATTTTTATCGCGAGCGTTTCCGCGTCACTGGCCTGTACGAAAACCAGGTGTTCGAGGGCGTACCGGAGCTGCTCGAGGCCCTCAATGGCCAAGGGCGCACACTGTATGTGGCCACGTCCAAGCCTTGGGAATTCGCCCGCGAGATTGCTCGACACTTTGCGTTCGACCATCACTTCAAGGTGATTTATGGCAGTGAGCTGGACGGCACCCGTACCAACAAGGTCGAGTTGATTCGCCACTTGCTCGACGAGGAAGGGCTGGACCCGGCGCAAACGCTGATGATCGGCGATCGCAAGCACGACCTGATCGGCGCCCGCAGCAATGGGCTGCAGGCGGTGGCGGTGGGGTATGGGTTTGGTAGCGAAGAAGAGTTGACGGCCCAAGCGCCGGAGTTTCATTTCGCTACGTTGGCCGAGATGCATCGGGCCTTCATTAACGCCTGATAATGATTGGGGCTGCTTTGCAGCCCATTCGCGGGGCAAGTCGGACCGCCGCACCGCCGCTCCCACAGGTACCGCATCGCTATGAATGGCAGTGCAAAACTTGTGGGAGCGGGCTTGCCCCGCGAATGGGCCGCACAGCGGCCCCAAAATCTCATTGGGTAACCACAAACCGCGCCAACGCCGCCTTACGCGCTTCAACCGGCAACCGCCCAAGCGCCTCAACGCGCTCATAAAACCGCCCCCAATCCCCCCCAACCTCACCAAACACCGCCGCAAACGCCGGCACCCATTGGTCATACAGCCCAAACGGCAGCAGCTTGGCATTGCTCATCGGCCCATACATCCAGGCGTCATAACGCGTGTCGCCCGCCCACTGGCTATCACGCACGGCTCGGTACTCGCGCCGCAACCGCTCGAACTCCGCCTGCTTCGCCACACGCTTGTGCGCGTCATCCAGCGGCCCGGCATACATCTCCTGGAGCCGTTCACGGCTGGCCAGCACCAGCCGAATGAACTGGTCACGCTGCTGCGCCTGATCATCCTCGATCGCTGCAAGCCCACGCGCTGCGCGCCATTGCCGCGATCCCTCCTGCTCGACGAAGGTGGCAAACGATTCGTTGAACGCCGTGTCGTCCTGCACATAAAAGCGCTGATGGGCCAGCTCATGGAAAATCAACGACGCCAACCGCTCATCCCCCCAGCCAACCATCGACGACAACAACGGGTCGTCGAACCAGCCCAGGGTCGAATACGCCTCGACGCCGCCCACATACACATCCATACCCGCCTGGCGCATCAACGCCGCCGCGCCCCGCGCCGCCCCCTGGCGGTAATAGCCGCGATAGGCCACGCAGCCGGCAATCGGGAAGCAATGCGTCACCGGCTGCAACGACAGTTCAGGCGTGGCGAATACATTCCATACCACGTAGGGGCGCCCCAGGTCGGCGTAAACCCGGTAGCTGCGGTTGTCCGGCAGTTTCAGCTGCTGGCTGGCGAACACCCGGGCCTGTTCGGCATGCTGCAGCCGCGCACGCAACTGCGGGCTGCTGGCCGGGTCTGCCAGCACCTTTTCCACCGGCTGACGCGCGCGCAGTAGCTGCCATTGGCCCTCTGCTAACTGGCCGTAATAGCCGACGCTGCTGCAACCGTTCAGCAGAACGGCCGCCAACACGGGAACAAAACGGGTGAAAAGGCGGTCGAGTGGCCCAGGGCCTAAGCGCTGAAAAAGAAAAAGTCGAAGCATCTGGGACTGTCTGACTCGCTCATGGCCAATTCGCTCCAAGACTATCTCGCCAGGGGGGAGTTTCGCCATGCGTCCATTGTTTGCCGCCAGCACACTCATGCTGTTGTCTGCGTGCTCAACCCTGCCGGACCCCGATCCGAACCAGGCCTGGGTCGACCTCACCCCCGTGGACGAGACGTCGCTGCACGCCGTGCAGGTGGACGAACGCGACTGGGCTGACACACGCTATTTCGAAGTTGCCCCCGGCAGCCACGAACTGACCGTGCGCTACCAGTTCCCGGTCACCCCAAGCAATATCGGCCCGGTCAACGAGCCGTTGTGGCGCGATTGCCAGCTCAACCTCACCTTCAAAGACTTCAGCGCCGGCCAGCGCTACCAGTTGCAGGCGGGCAGCATCGGCTTCCGACCCTGGATCAAACTTTACGACCACCAGCAAAAACTGGTGGGCCAAGGCCTGCCAGCGGGCTGTCAACGCACCTGAACCCCGCAAACGGCGCTATGCTTGTAACTTGTGAATCGCAAGTGGGAGTTTTGCCATGCGCCAGCCCATGATGCTGATCGCCCTCAGTGCACTGGGGGCTTGCGCCAGCCCCTTGCCGCCCGTCGACCCCAAGCAGGCCTGGGTCGAGCTTTCCACCATCACCCCCGGCAGGGTCCTCATGGCCGACCGCCTCGACGGTCAGCGGCTGGAAGATGGCCGTTACTTCCAGGTAACGCCTGGCAAGCACGAGCTGGTGGTGCGTTTCGATTATGAGATTTACGGCGGGGGCATCATGTCCCAGCCGAGGGACCGTACCTGTTATCTGACGGTGCGCTATGACAGTTTCAAAGCCGGCGAACGCTACCGCCTAGAGGCCCGGGCGCCGGTGATGGAGCCGCAGGTGCTGCTGTACGACGCCAGCCGCAAGGTGCTGGTGAACGAGCCCAGCAACGTGTTTTGCATTCCGTGAAGTTGGGGGCGCTTTGCGCCCCTTTCGCGACGCAAGGCGGCTCCCACAGTCAGTCATGTACCTGTACGAACGGCCTTGTGTCGCGAAGGGCCGCAAGGCGGCCCCAGCATTCAGACGCTACCGGTCGTTCTTCTGGTAGATGATCTTCTTGGTGCCACCTTCGCAGCTGCCCACGACCATATTGGAGTCCTGGACCTCGCTGTTGGGCACGATTTCCAGGGTGTAGGACGGTACGCCCTGGGCCTGGATCTTGGCCTCGATCTCGGCTTTCAACTCTTCGCACGGCTTCATTGCCGCCAGCGTAGAGGTGGCGAGCAGGGAGGCCAACACGGCGATTGCTACGCGGATCATGGAACGGCTCCTGAAAGGGCAGTCGTGCTGCCATTGCTGGTTAGACTACAGCAAACCGCCCTCGTTGCGCCGCCTAGCCCACCAGCGAGGCATCCAGGCTGATGGTGGCATTGAGCACCTTCGACACCGGGCAACCGGCCTTGGCCTTGTTGGCGATTTCAAGGAACTGCGCCTCGCTCGCGCCCGGCACCTTGGCCTTAAGAATCAGGTGCACGGCAGTGATGGCAAAGCCGTCGGCCTGCTTGTCCAGCGTCACCTCGGCAATGGTATCGATGCGGTCTGCGGTCAGCCCCGCTTCACCCAGCATCATCGACAGCGCCATCGAGAAGCAACCGGCATGGGCAGCGCCGATCAGCTCTTCCGGGTTGGTGCCGGGTGAGCCTTCGAAACGGGTATTGAAGCCGTACGGGTTCTGCTTGAGCGCGCCGCTTTCAGTGGAAAGCAAGCCTTTGCCGTCCTTCAGGCCGCCTTGCCAGATCGCCGATGCTGTCTTTTTCATGATGCCTCCTGGTCGCTACGTTTACACATCTTGGGGTGACATGCTTAAGGGTTCAGAGGTCGGCTACCTACGGCAAGTTCAGATCAATCTGACCGCAAGCATTGAATCCACCGAATGTGCCCATACAGAGTTCAAAAGGCCTCTGGCCAACCACCTTCAAGGAGGCTCCGATGACGCAGCTGCGTGACCTGAAAATTTCCACCCTCGACCTCGTGCCCGTGCGCGCCGATGGCGGGCCGGCGCAGTCGCTGCGTAACTCGCTGGACCTTGCACAGCACGCGGAACGCTTCGGCTACAACCGCTTCTGGGTCGCCGAGCACCACAACATGGATGGCATTGCCAGTTCCGCGACCTCGGTGTTGCTCGGCTACCTGGCGGGCGGTACCTCGACCATTCGTGTCGGTTCCGGTGGCGTGATGCTGCCCAACCACGCGCCGCTGGTAATCGCCGAACAGTTCGGCACCTTGGCCAGCCTGTACCCAGGCCGCATCGACCTGGGCCTGGGCCGCGCCCCTGGCTCCGACCAGATGACCGCCCGGGCCCTGCGCCGCGAGCGCTCCGGCAGTGCGGACGACTTCCCCGATGATGTCGAAGAGCTGTCGCGCTACCTCGGCCCGCGCACCGATGATCAAAAAGTGATCGCCGTGCCAGGGCATGACACCGAGGTGCCAATGTGGCTGCTCGGCTCAAGCCTGTTCAGTGCGCAGTTGGCCGGCATGCGCGGTATGCCCTATGCGTTCGCCTCGCATTTTGCGCCGCGCTACATGCACGAAGCGATTCGCGTCTATCGCAACCATTTCAAACCCTCCACCACGCTGGACAAGCCTTATGTGATGCTCGGTATTCCGATGGTGGTGGCCGACACCGACGAGCAGGCCGAGTACCTGGCCACGTCGGTGTACCAGCGCATTCTTGCCCTGATTCGCGGGCAGAGCCTGATGCAGCGTCCGCCCGTGCCAAGCATGGATGGGCTGTGGCTACCCCACGAGCGCGATGCGGTGATGAGCTTCCTCGGCCTGGCCATGATTGGCAGCCCGCAGAAGGTGCGGGCCAACGTCGAGGTGCTGCTGGAACAGACCGGCGCGGATGAGCTGATCTTTACCTGCGACTTATATGAGCATGCGGACCGGGTCAGGTCCTATGAACTGATGGCAGAGGCCTTGAAGGCCTAGTAGCCCGCCTCGCGGGTAACCCCGCGAAGCGGCCGTCACTCAACCACGCCGGTAGACAATTTCCTTGGTACCGGCTTCACAGCTGCCGATCACCTTGCCCGCTGCATCGCCTTTCTTGACGATCTCCAGCGTGTAGCCATGCACGCCTTTGGCATCCAGCTTGGCGGCAAGCTCTGCCTTCAGTTCTTCACACGGCTTGCCCGCCGCCAGCGCACCACCCGCCAGTGCCATCAGGCCCGCCGCCAGAATCAGTTTCTTCATCGATCGCTTTCCTTGTACAGATGAAAATCAAAGAGGGCGCCGGCAACGGCGCCCCCTCTCTATTACCCCATCTTGCCGGCGCCAGCTAGCCCGGTACTGCTTCAGCTATTGGCAATCCGAAACCCGACCTTGAGCGTGACCTGGAAGTGCGCCGCCTTGTTGTCATGGATATGACCCCGGGTGTCGATCACTTCGAACCATTCCAGGTGCTTGATGCTCTTGCCCGCTTCGGCCAGGGCATTGTTGATCGCGTCCTCGATGCTGGTGGGCGACGACCCAACCAGTTCGATCTTCTTGTACGTGTGATGATCGGACATGTGCACTCTCCTTGGATGACGGTGAAATTGAGCCTAGCAGCGCAGGCCTGGTTTACCTGCGAGCCGTCGCCAGGGATGAAAGTTCGATCGCACTTTCGCCGCGCGGTGCAGTCGCAATCCTTACAGCCCATCCCCGAAGGAGAGTCAACATGCACCGCAACTCGCTGCGTAAAACATCCCTGGAAAGCATGGAAGCCGAGATCGAAAGCCTTCTGAAATCGCTGGAAAACCTCAAACACGATGCCTCGGAGGAGTCCCAGAAGTCGGTGAAGGCAATCCGCAGCAACGCCGAGAGCGCACTCAAACATTCGCGCAGCCTGCTGAGCGACGCCTACGAGGAAGTGAAGACCCGCACTCGCCAAACCGGCATCGCCACCCGTGACTACGCCCAGGAACACCCCATCACCACCGCCGGGGTAGCCGTGGGTGCCTTGGGCCTGCTGGCGGCATGGCTGCTGTACAAGCGCAACTAAGCGATCTGCAGCCGCAATTCCTGGCGCAGCCATTGCGCCAGTTGCTCGGCGCGCCCATCCGCGGCGCGCCGTGGCACCCACAGCGCCAGCGCGGCGTGCGTGGGTGAAAAGCCCCAAGGGGCCGCCAACCTCCCAGCCCGCAGATCATCCGCCACCAACTGCTGCGGCGCGATCGCGATCCCCAGCCCGGCCACTGCGGCCTCCAGCAAGTAGTACAGGTGTTCGAAGGCCTGGCCGAACGGCAATGCGCCCGGCTCGAGCCCATGCTGCGCCGCCCACGCAGGCCACGCCTGCGGGCGTGAGGTGGTGTGCAGCAGCGACTCGCCCAGCAAAGCCCGGGGCGCCGCGCCGCGCAAACGCTCGAAGCCGGCGAAGTGGGGGCTGAGCACAGGCCCGATGCGTTCTTCGGCCAACACGTGCACCTGCATGTCTGCCGGCCATGGTGGCTCGGCAAACACCAGCAAGGCATCCAGGCCTGGGCGCCGCGGGTCCAGGTCGCCTTCCCCGGCAGACAAGTGCAGGCGCAGCTCCGGCAGGTCGGCCTTGAGCCGCCCAAGCCTGGGGATGAACCACCGCGCCAGCAGGCTGCCGGAACAGCCAAGGACGAACGGCGCCTCGCTGTTATCCCGGCTCAACTCGGCACACACACCCCGCAACCTGTCGAATGCCTCGCCACTGGCATCGCGCAGGCGCATGCCAGCATCTGTGAGTTTGATGCCACGCCCATCCTTGACGAACAGGGCAATGCCCAAGTGCTCTTCAAGCACTTTGATCTGCCGGCTGACCGCGCCGTGCGTCACATGCAGCGCTTCGGCCGCCTGGCTGACGCTGTTAAGCCGGGCAGTCGCCTCGAAGGCCCGAAGGGCATTGAGCGGGGGAAGGTCCTGGGCCATTGTCTTGTGAGTTTTCCTGACAGGTTTGCGCAATCTTATCGGTTTTCAGACGGGCGTTGCGTGGTTAGAGTAAAGCCCATCACTCATTCATTACGCCTTGGAGCGCCCCATGACCCAGACTCAATACCGCCCTGGCCCAGACGCCAACGGCCTGTTCGGCTCGTTCGGCGGCCGCTACGTGGCAGAAACCCTGATGCCACTGGTACTGGACCTGGCCCGCGAATACGAAGCCGCCAAGGCCGACCCGAAGTTTCTCGAAGAGCTGGCGTACTTCCAGCGCGACTACATCGGCCGCCCGAACCCGCTGTACTTCGCCGAGCGCCTGACCGAGCACTGTGGCGGGGCAAAAATCTTCTTCAAGCGTGAAGAGCTCAACCACACCGGCGCGCATAAGGTGAACAACTGCATCGGCCAGGTGCTGCTGGCCAAGCGCATGGGCAAAAAACGCCTGATCGCCGAAACCGGTGCCGGCATGCACGGCGTGGCCACCGCCACCGTCGCCGCCCGCTTCGGCCTGCCTTGTGTCATCTACATGGGCGCCACCGACATCGAGCGCCAGCAAGCCAACGTGTTCCGCATGAAGCTGCTGGGCGCCGAAATCGTCCCGGTCACCGCCGGTACCGGCACCCTGAAAGACGCCATGAACGAGGCCCTGCGCGACTGGGTCACCAACGTCGAAGACACCTTCTACCTGATCGGCACCGTCGCCGGCCCGCACCCGTACCCGGCCATGGTCCGCGACTTCCAGTCGATCATCGGCAAGGAAACCCGTG
Organism: Pseudomonas sp. ITEM 17296; assembly: GCF_028895205.1. Classification (NCBI taxonomy): domain Bacteria; kingdom Pseudomonadati; phylum Pseudomonadota; class Gammaproteobacteria; order Pseudomonadales; family Pseudomonadaceae; genus Pseudomonas; species Pseudomonas sp. ITEM 17296. Next base: position 99,888 of record NZ_WJRS01000004.1, read on the forward strand.
CCCAGTTGCAAGAGAAGGAAGGGCGCCTGCCAGACAGCCTGGTGGCCTGCGTCGGTGGCGGCTCCAACGCCATGGGCCTGTTCCACGAATTCCTTGAAGAGCCAAGCGTACAGATCATCGGCGTCGAAGCCGGCGGCCACGGCGTGCACACCGACAAACACGCGGCCAGCCTGAACGGCGGCGTACCCGGCGTGCTGCACGGCAACCGCACCTACCTGCTGCAGGACGCTGACGGCCAGATCACCGACGCCCACTCGATTTCCGCCGGCCTCGACTACCCGGGCATCGGCCCGGAGCACGCTTACCTGCATGAAGTGAAGCGCGTCGAGTACGTCAGCATCACCGACGACGAAGCGCTCGATGCGTTCCACGCCACCTGCCGCCTGGAAGGCATCATCCCGGCCCTGGAAAGCTCCCACGCCCTGGCCGAGGCGATCAAGCGCGCACCGAACCTGCCCAAGGACCACCTGATGGTCGTGTGCCTGTCCGGGCGCGGCGACAAAGACATGCAAACCGTGATGAACCACATGGCCGCCCAGGAGAAACAGGCATGAGCCGTCTTGAACAACGCTTCGCCGCACTCAAGGCCGAAGGCCGTTCGGCACTGGTCACCTTCGTTACCGCGGGCGACCCGGGCTATGACGCTTCGCTGCGCATCCTCAAAGGCCTGCCGGAAGCCGGCGCCGACGTGATCGAGCTGGGCATGCCGTTCACCGACCCGATGGCCGATGGCGTGGCCATTCAGCTAGCGACCCTGCGTGCACTGGAAGCCGGCCAGACCTTGGCCAAGACCCTGCAGATGGTTCGTGAATTCCGCGTGGGCAACCAGGCCACGCCGATCGTGCTGATGGGTTACTACAACCCGATCCACCGCTTTGGCGTGGAAAAGTTCGTGGCAGAAGCCAAGGAAGCCGGCGTCGATGGCCTGATCATCGTCGACCTGCCGCCCGAGCATGATGCCGAGCTGGCCACCCCGGCCCAGGCTTCGGGCATCGACTTCATCCGCCTGACCACCCCGACCACCGACGACGCACGCCTGCCGCGCGTGCTTGAGCGCAGCTCCGGGTTCGTCTATTACGTGTCCGTCGCCGGTGTGACCGGCGCGGGCTCGGCAACCACCGAGCACGTGACCGAAGCCATTGCCCGCCTGCGTCGGCATACCGACCTGCCGATCAGCGTTGGTTTCGGCATTCGTACCCCGGAGCAGGCTGCGAACATCGCCCGCCTAGCCGATGGTGTGGTGGTGGGGTCGGCGCTGGTCGACAAGATCGCTCATGCCAAGGATGCCGATCAGGCCGTCAATGATGTGCTGAGCCTGTGCTCGGCGTTGGCTGAAGGCGTGCGCGGCGCCCGCCGCTGATTGGCGTTGCATTCTTCGCGGGGCAAGCCCGCTCCCACAGGTTCACTGCAATCTGTCAGAAAGCACTCGACCTGTGGGAGCGGGCTTGCCCCGCGAATGGCCGCATAGCGGCCCCCATCTAACCGCCAAAAATCGACAGCTTCAGCGGCCGCACAGCCCCCATCCAGATCGCATGATCCCGGTGATCCGCCAGCTCATCCCCGGTCAGCGGGTGCAGAAACACCACCAACCCCTTGCGGTACAGCGCCAGCCACGGCAACACCACCCCCACCACTTCAGGCCCGAACGCCAGCTGGCAACTCCAGTCAGGATGCGGCCCCACGGGTTGCTGGTGCATGCGTCCCATGGTCACGGGGAACAGCCGCGCCGCCTCCTCGCACAGTTCTCGCGCCTGCTCGAGGGTCGATGCGTCGTAGTACACGTGGGCGTGATAGCCCTTGATCCTTTGCACGATAACTCCTGATTGCGGTCAAACCATCACCCCCTGCAAAGGAAGTGATGCAGTGAAAAACGCCGAAACCCCAGTATTCAAGCTGGTCCTGTTCGGGGCCGAGTCCAGCCTTGGCAGTGCGCTGATTACCGAGCTGCTGTCACGCCAGCACGAAGTGACCGCCGTGGTCGATGACCTCAACCGCCATGCGCCACGCCCTGGCCTGCATTTCAAGATAGGCGGGCTGGCGAGTGCCGACCAGGCGGAGCAGGGTGCCGCAGGTGGCTCGGCGGTAGTTGCCTTGTTGTCAGCCTTGGCACCCGGTGACCTGCCTGCGCAATGGCAGATGAGCGAAGCGCTGGTGGCCGGGCTTGCGCGTACGACTATACGCCGGCTGTTGCTGGTGGGCGATTTCGATGTGTTGGACAGGCCAGGCGATTACACCGATGAAGCGCGCGAAGGCGTGGACCAGGTTGTCGATGGGCTGCAGCGCAGCGCATTGCACTGGACCCTGATCAATGCACCCCAGACGTTGGTCGACCTGGAGAGGGTAGCGGCGGGGATGGCCGATATGCTGGATTTGGGGTTGCATCGGGGCGAGCATCTCAACTTCGTATCCTGAGGCCTCTTCGCGGGGCAAGCCCGCTCCCACAAGTACTGCACAGCTGTCCAATCCTGTGGTGTACCGGTGGGAGCGGGCTTGCCCCGCGAAGAGGCCCTCAAGCCTCACGCTCATCCTCCAGCCAATCGACAAACCGCTCAATCAGCGCCCCACGCCGCTTGCGCGGTGGCAAAACCGCGTAATACCCGCGTTCCGAGCGCAAACTGCCCTCCAAAGGCCGACACAGCAGCCCCTGTTCAACCAGCCCATCGACCAGGTGCCCCCAGCCAATCGCCACCCCTTGCCCGGCAATCGCCGCCTGGATCAACAAGGTGTAGTTATCAAAACGCAACTGCCCCGGCGGCGGTGGGCTGTCTACGCCAAACCCACGAAACACACCCGCCCAATCAAACCAACGGCTGGCCTGCTCACCGCGTAGGTGAAGCAACGGCAAACGCTGCAAAGCCACGGCTGACAAGGGTTTGCCATGAGTCAGGCGGGGGCTGCAGACCGGGAATACCTCCTCATCGAACAACCACCGGCTCTCGCCTTGATGAAAACGCCCGTCACCAAACAGCACCGCCACATCGATATCCGGCCGCAGCATCGCCTGGCTGCGCTCACCCGTCACCAGGCTCACATCCACCTGTGGATAAGCTTCATGAAAGCGTTGCAACCGGGGCATCAGCCAGAACGCCGCAAAGGCGAAGTCGGTCGCCACCTGAAGCACCTCGCGCTGGCCTCGCCCGCTGGCCAGGGCAAGCCCATCGTCCATGGCCTGCAGCCCTTGGTGCACTTGTTCGAACAGTAACTGGCCGGCCTCGGTCAGCGCAATGCCCCGGTAGATCCGGTCGAACAGCCGGGTACCCAGCTGGGCTTCCAGGCGCTTCACCTGCTGGCTCACGGCGGGCTGCGTGGTCCCCAACTCAAGCGCCGCGGCCGTAAAGCCACGCAACCGCGCTGCGGCCTCGAACACACGCAGGGTATCCAACGACAGCTCGCCAAGGCGCTCAAACATAAGCTCAGCTAATCCCAGTCATTGCCCGCCATGGGCTTTACCCATGTTATCCACAGTCGCATCTTGGTAGGCAAGCGGTTCGCATAACCTTCAACGATGGAAGCCAACCATGACGCGCCCGAATATCCTGTTCATCATGGCCGACCAGATGGCCGCCCCCCTGCTGCCGATCTACGCCCCTTCGCCCATCCAGATGCCAAACCTCGCCCGCCTCGCCGACCAGGCGGTGGTGTTCGACTCGGCGTACTGCAACAGCCCGCTGTGCGCACCTTCGCGCTTCACCCTGGTCAGCGGCCAGTTGCCAAGCCGTATTGGCGCTTACGACAACGCCGCTGACTTCCCCGCCGATGTGCCCACCTACGCCCATTACCTGCGCCGTCTCGGCTACCGCACTGCGCTGTCGGGCAAGATGCACTTCTGCGGCCCAGACCAGTTGCACGGCTACGAAGAACGCCTGACCAGCGATATCTACCCCGCCGATTACGGCTGGGCCGTGAACTGGGACGCCCCGGACGAGCGCCCGAGCTGGTACCACAACATGTCGTCGGTGCTGCAGGCCGGCCCGTGCGTGCGCACCAACCAGCTGGATTTCGACGAGGAGGTGGTGTTCAAAGCCCGCCAGTACCTCTACGACCATGTGCGCGAAAACGATGGCCGGCCGTTTTGCCTGACCGTGTCGATGACTCACCCCCACGACCCGTACACCATTCCCAAGCGCTACTGGGATCGCTACGAAGGTGTGGATATCCCAATGCCCAGCGCCGAGCTTGACCAGCGCGAGCAAGACCCGCACTCGCAGCGTTTGCTCAAGGTCTACGACCTGTGGAACAAGCCCCTGCCTGTGGACAAGATCCGCGATGCCCGCCGCGCCTACTTTGGCGCCTGCAGCTACATCGACGACAACATTGGCCAGTTGCTGCAAACCCTTGAGGAATGCGGCTTGGCGGAGGACACGTTGATCGTGTTCTCCGGCGACCACGGCGACATGCTTGGCGAGCGCGGCCTTTGGTACAAGATGCACTGGTTCGAAATGTCGGCGCGCGTGCCATTGCTGATCCACGCCCCCAAACGCTTTGCCGCCGCGCGCGTGAGCGCGTCGGTCTCCACCTGCGACCTGCTGCCGACCCTGGTCGAACTGGCCGGCGGTGCCGTGGACACGTCCCTGCACCTGGACGGCCGCTCGCTGCTGGGCCACCTGCAAGGGCAGGGTGGCCACGACGAGGTCATTGGCGAATACATGGCCGAAGGCACGGTCGGCCCGCTGATGATGATCCGCCGTGGCCCGTACAAGTTCGTGTACAGCGAAGACGACCCATGGCTACTCTATGACCTGAGCCGCGACCCGCACGAGCGGGAGAACCTCGCCAGCAGCCCCGACCATCAGGCGCTGCTGCAGGCATTTACCGATGAAGCCCGGCAGCGTTGGGACATCCCCACCCTGCGCCAACAGGTCCTGGCCAGCCAGCGCCGCCGCCGCCTGGTGGCCGAAGCCCTGGCCATCGGCAAGCTGAAAAGCTGGGACCACCAACCGTTGGTGGACGCCAGCCAACAGTACATGCGCAACCACATCGATCTCGACGACCTCGAGCGCAAGGCCCGTTATCCACAGCCCGCCCCTCTGGATTGAGAAGAGAGTTCGCCATGCAAAAAATCTCCGCCGCCGTGCTTGCCCTGGCCCTCGGCCTGGGCGCTGCCACGGCTCACGCCGAAGACGCGCAATGCAGCACCGTGAAGATGGCCGACCCCGGCTGGAGCGATATCGCCACCACCAACGCCATCGCCCGCCTGCTGCTGGAAAGCCTCGGCTACCAGGTAAAGATCGACAGCCTGGCCGTGCCGATCATCTATGGCGGCCTCAAGGATGGGCGCGTCGATGCCTTCCTCGGCAACTGGATGCCGGCGCACCAGGGGTTTCATGACAAGTTCATCGCCAATGGTGATGTACAGCAGTTGTCGCGCAACCTTGAAGGCACCGAGTTCACCCTCGCGGTGCCCGACTATGTGTGGAACGCCGGGGTCAAAGACTTCGCCGACCTGCAAAAGCACGCTGATCAGTTCGACAAGAAACTGTATGGGATCGGCTCTGGCGCGCCTGCCAACCTGTCGCTGAAAGAAATCATCGACCAGAACCAGTTCGACCTCGGCCAGTGGAAGCTGGTGGAGTCGAGTGAGCAGGCGATGCTCGCGCAAGTGGACCGCGCCGTGAAGAAGCAGCAATTCATCACCTTCCTCGGCTGGACACCGCACCCGATGAACGTGAAGCTGAAGATGCACTACCTCACCGGTGGGGAAAAGTGGTTTGGCAGCAAGGGCCAGGTCTATACCCTGACCCGCAAAGGTTATGCACAGGCGTGCCCGAATACAGCGAAGCTGCTGGGCAACCTGACATTTACCCTGGACATGGAAAACAGCATCATGGCCGAGGTTGTGGATAAAAAAGTGAGCTTCGATGAAGCAGCCAAGGCTTGGGTGAAGGCGCATCCCGAAGTACTGGAAGGGTGGTTGGCTGGGGTCAGCACCAAGTCCGGTGGCGATGCGAAAGAGGCCGTCACAAGCAAACTGTAATCTCGATAATCACACTCATCCTGTGGGAGCGGGTTCACCCGCGAATGCTCTAGTGAAGCCACCGACGCATTCGCGGGTAAACCCGCTCCCACAGGGGGCCGGTACAACACTCGGGAAACTGAAATACTTATGCACCGCCTCATCCAGCTGCTGCCTTTCCTTGCCTGGCTCCCCCGCCAATCGGGCCGCAGCCTGCGCCAGGACCTGCTGGTCGGCCTGAGCGGTGCCATCCTTGCCCTGCCGCAATCCATCGCCTACGCCCTGATCGCCGGCTTGCCCGCCGAATACGGCCTGTTCGCCGCCATCGTCCCGGTGCTCATCGCCTGCTTGTGGGGGTCTTCGTGGCACCTGATCTGCGGCCCGACCGCAGCCATCTCGATCGTCCTCTACGCCAGCGTCAGCCCCCTAGCGGTTCCGGGCAGCGCCGACTACATCACGCTGGTCCTGCTGCTGACATTGCTCGCCGGCATCTTCCAGCTCTTGCTCGGCCTGCTGCGCTTCGGCGCACTGGTCAATTTCGTCTCCCACTCGGTGGTGCTCGGCTTCACCCTGGGCGCCGCCATCGTCATCGCCCTCGGCCAGTTGCCCAACCTGTTGGGCATGGACTTGCCAAGCCAGGCCACGGCGTTGAAAACCGTGCAAGACCTGGCCAGCCACGCCGGGGAGGTCGACCTGCCGTCGCTGATACTGGGGCTGACCACGGTGCTGATCGGCATGGCCTTCAAGCTCTGGCGGCCACGCTGGCCGAGCCTGTTGATAAGCCTGATCGTGGTCAGTTTGCTGGCCTGGTCACTGCCTGGCTTTTTTGGCCATGTGCCGCGCGTACCTGCCTTCACTGGCCAACTGCCCCCGTTGAGCCCACTGCCGCTACTGGACGTGGAGCTGATGCTGCGGCTGCTGCCGACCGCGGTGGCGGTGGGCATGCTCGGCCTGGTCACCAGCCTGTCGATCGCCCGGTCGCTGTCTGCGCGCTCTGAACAGCTGATCGACGCCGACCAGGAGATCCGAGCCCAGGGCCTGTCGAACATCGTCGGCGCGTTCTTCTCCGGTTACCTGTCATCAGGCTCTTTCACCCGTTCGGGCTTAAGTTATGACGCCGGCGCCCGCTCACCGCTGGCCGGGGTGTTCTCGGCCCTGTGGGTCGCGCTGTTTGCCGTCGCAGGGGCAGGGCTGATCGCCCACCTGCCCATCCCGGCGATGGCGGGCAGCATCCTGCTGATCTGTTGGGGGTTGGTGGATCACCGTGGCATTCGGGCGCTGTTCCGGGTCAGCCGCTCGGAGTTCCTGGTCATGGCCCTGACCGCCGCCGCGACCTTGCTGCTGGAGCTACAGACCGCGATCTATGCCGGGGTGCTGGCTTCGCTGTTCTTTTACCTCAAACGCACGTCCCGGCCACGGGTGCAGCAGAGCCGCGAAGGGCAGGCCGACGTGCTGCGGGTGGGCGGGTCGATCTTCTTTGGCGCGGCGCATTACCTGCAGGTGCGCTTGCAGCGCTGCCAGGGGCCGCATGTGGTGATCGATGCGCGGCAGGTGAATTTTATCGATTATTCGGGTGTAGATATGTTGCACCGGGAGGCACGGCGGTTGCGGCGGGCGGGGGGTAGTTTAACCTTGCAGCGGGCGCGGCCGCAGGTGGTCGAGGAATTGCAGAAGTTGGAAGGGGTGGCGGGTTGCCCCATTGAATTTGCAGAGTGACCATTGGGGCTGCTGTGCAGCCCATCGCAGGCAAGCCAGCTCCTACAAGTACAGCGCCAACCTCGGGCCTTGCGATATCCCTGTAGGAGCTGGCTTGCCTGCGATGGGCCGCAAAGCGGCCCCAAAATCTCAAATTCAGCCCCGAGCCAACTGCCGACGAAGCTCAGCCAACACCGGCGCCGTATCCGGCCGAACCCCACGCCAGATAAAGAACGCCTCAGCCGCCTGCTCAGCCAGCATCCCCAGCCCATCCAGCACCTTGGCCGCACCTAGGTTGGTAGCCCATTGGCAAAACGGCGTCGGCTCCTTGCCGTACATCATGTCGTAGCAAACCGTGCGCCCGGCCTCGACCAGGCTGTCGGCAATCGGCGGCATCTCGCCCGCCAGGCTCGCCGAGGTGGCGTTGATGATTACGTCCACCGGCTCCTGCAGCCAGCTGAACCCGCTGGCCACCACCGGCCCCAGCTCAGCGAACTCACGCGCCAGTTGCTCGGCCTTTTCTACCGTGCGGTTGGCGATCACCAGCGACTGCGGATCGTGCGCCAGAATCGGCTCCAGCACCCCGCGCACCGCACCCCCCGCGCCCAAAATGAGGATACGCTTGCCCGCTAGCTCGACCCCCGCATTCACCGTCAGGTCGCGCACCAGGCCAGCACCGTCAGTGTTGTCCCCCCGCAGCGAGCCATCCGCCAGCTTGCTCAGTGTATTCACCGCACCCGCCCGCTGGGCACGTGGGGTCAGGCTGTCGCACAGGCGGTAGGCTTCTTCCTTGAACGGCACCGTGACATTGCCGCCACTGCCTTGCTTGAAGAAGCCGCGGGCACAATCGCTGAACTCGTCCAGCGGCGCCAGCAGGGTGGCATATTCCAGGTCCTGGCCGGTCTGCTCGGCGAACAGGCGGTGGATCAGCGGCGACTTGCTGTGGCCGATGGGGTTACCGAAAACGACGTACTGGTCCATAGGGGCTCCTCGGTTATCCACAGGTTTACTGGGCGAGCCAGTCGCGGTCTTGCAGGAAGTACTCGGTCAGGCGCGCTTCTTCGCTGCCAGGCGCGGCCTTCCAGTCGTAGCCCCAGCGGACCTGCGGCGGCAGCGACATGAGGATCGACTCGGTACGCCCACCCGATTGCAGGCCGAACAAGGTGCCACGGTCGTAGACCAGGTTGAACTCCACGTAGCGACCGCGACGGTACTCTTGGAACTCGCGCTGCTCGGCGGTATAGGGCGTGTCCTTACGGCGTTGAACGATCGGCAGGTAGGCCTCGACAAAGGCATCGCCAATGGCACGGATGAAAGCAAAGCAGGTGTCGAAGTCCCACTCGTTCAGGTCGTCGAAGAACAGCCCGCCAATGCCACGTGGTTCACCACGGTGCTTGAGGTGGAAGTAGCGGTCGCACCAGGCTTTGTAGCGCGGGTACACGTCAGCACCGAATGGCGCGCAGGCCTGCTCGGCCACACGGTGCCAGTGGATGCAGTCTTCTTCGTTGCCGTAGTACGGGGTCAGGTCGAAACCGCCGCCGAACCACCACACCGCCTCTTCGCCTTCTTTTTCGGCGATGAAGAAGCGCACATTGGCGTGGGACGTCGGCACGTGCGGGTTGTGCGGGTGGATCACCAGCGACACCCCCAGGGCCTCGAAACCACGGCCCGCCAGCTCGGGGCGGTGGGCGCTGGCCGACGGTGGCAGGCCGGCGCCGAACACGTGGGAGAAGTTGACCCCGCCTTTCTCGATCACATTACCCTCACCGATCACCCGCGTGCGGCCCCCGCCACCGGCTTCACGCGTCCAGGCGTCCTCGACAAAGCGGGCGCCGCCGTCCTCACGTTCAAGGGCGGAGCAGATGCGGTCTTGCAGGTCGAGCAGGTAGGCTTTCACGGCCTCGGTGCGGCTGGTCATCGGGTCACCTGGAGCGGGCAGAGAAGAATTCGCCGCGTAGCATACCACCGGCGGCTGACGCGCCGCAGTTGACGGCGATCAAGCAAAGGCGTCCGATAGAGGGCTGTTACCAATCCCGACAACAGGAGTGCGAGATGGCCAAGCGTATCCAGTTCAGCCAGCATGGCGGCCCGGAAGTTCTGCAGCTTGTAGAGTTCGACCCCGCCCCACCTGGGCCACAGCAGGTCCGCGTGCGTAACCAGGCGATTGGCCTGAACTTCATCGACACCTATTTCCGCAGCGGCTTGTACGCACCGCCATCCTTGCCTTCCGGGCTCGGCACCGAGGCCGCTGGTGTGGTCGAAGCCGTGGGTGAGGGCGTCACCCGCCTGAAAGTCGGTGATCGGGTAGCCCATGCCGGCGGCCCGCTGGGTGCCTACAGCGAAGTGCATACGCTGCCCGAGGCCAACCTGGTCAAGCTGCCGGACAACATCAGCTTTGAGCAGGCAGCGGCGGTGATGCTCAAGGGCCTGACCGTGCAGTACCTGCTCAAGCAGACTTATGCGGTGCAACCGGGCGACGTGATCCTGTTCCATGCCGCTGCCGGTGGCGTGGGTTCGCTGGCCTGCCAATGGGCCAAGGCGCTGGGGGCCAAGTTGATCGGTACCGTCAGCTCCGCTGAGAAGGCCGAGCGGGCGAAGGCGCTGGGGGCGTGGGAAACCATCGACTACAGCCATGAAGACGTGGCCAAGCGCGTCCTGGAGCTGACCGACGGCAAGAAATGCCCAGTGGTGTATGACGGCGTGGGCGCCGATACCTGGCTGACCTCACTGGACTGCCTGCAGCCGCGTGGGTTGATGGTGAGCTTTGGCAATGCTTCGGGCGCGGTGAGCGGGGTGAACCTGGGGATTCTGGCGCAGAAGGGCTCGCTGTATGTCACCCGGCCGACCCTGGCGAGCTATGCCAACAATGCCGAGAACACCCAGGCCATGGCCGATGACCTGTTTGCGATGATTGCGAGTGGGAAGCTGGTTGTGGATATCCAGCAGCGGTATCCGCTGAGTGAGGCAGCCAAGGCGCAGGCGGAGCTGTCGGCGCGACGGACTGTGGGGTCGACTGTTTTGTTGCCTTGATTAAGGTACGGGATCGCATCAGGGCGGGCAGGTGCTTGGCTGGGTTGTTGTGGTGTTGCGTAGATCGAGCGCCGCCCGCGCGGCGCTTCGCAGCACAAGGCTGCTCCTACATCGGTTTCGGGCCAGTAACGCCTGTCCCAGCGCGCGCGACCGCCTTGTTTGTTCCACACGATATCGAGGTGGATGCCACAGGGGCCGCGCGCCTGTGTCTCAGGATTGATTGGCCCGAAACAAATGTAGGAGCAGCCTTGTGCTGCGAAGCGCCGCGCGGGCGGCGCTCGATCTCTCAGGCGTTGAAAAGCCTTAAGGCGGGTATCACCCCGGCCGAACGACTTCGCCCGTCGCCAGGTTGCGAATCACACTTGGGTTCTTCCGTCCGCCCAACGCCCCGCCCAGTACCAGGTCCAGCTGGCCATGGAAGTACTGCTCCACCCGCAAGCGGCTCTTCGCCGCCGGGCGACCGCCGGGGTTGCACGAGGTGGAAATCAGCGGCCCGACCAGCGCGCACAGCTCACGCACCTGCGGGTGGTCACTGACCCGCAGCGCCACCGTGTCGTGCTGCCCGGTCACCCACTCCGGCAACAGGTCCTGGTGCGGCACCAGCCAGGTGTTCGGGCCTGGCCAGGTGCTGCCCATGCGGTCAATCCAGTCCTCGGGGAAATCTTCGAACAAAAAGTCGAACTGGCGGATATTGTCGGCGATCAGGATCAAGCCTTTATCCACAGGCCGCGACTTGAGCGCCAGCAGGCGATACACCGCGTCCTCGTTCCACGGGTCGCAGCCCAGGCCCCAGACCGCTTCCGTCGGGTAGGCGATAACCGCGCCCGCCCGGATCTCACGTGCGGCTTGTTGCACACGAAAACTGCTCACCATTGCTGTCTCTCCGCCTATATACCTTGCTTGTGAGCAGTGTACTTAGCCAACGCGGGCAAACCAACGCCCGGCTTCATTGCTGACCCGCCCTTCAAGCTCCAGTTCGGTGAGCTGCGCCATCACCTGAGCCAACGTCAGTTCGCTGCAGTGGGCCAGGCTCTCGGTAGTCTGGGGCGCGGCATGCAGCAAGGCGAGCAGGGGGTGATCACGCTGTTCAACAATGGCCGGGGGCAGGTTCTGCCAGCCCTGCAGGCTTTCCAGAATCTGTTCCACGCTTTCCACCAGCAGCGCACCGTCGCGAATCAGCTGGTGGCAGCCTTTGGCACCTGGGTGGTGGATGGAGCCTGGGATGGCATACACCTCGCGGCCCTGCTCAGCCGCCAGGCGCGCCGTGATCAGTGAGCCACTGGCCAGGCTCGCCTCCACAACCAATACGCCCAGCGACAAGCCACTGATGATGCGATTACGCCGCGGAAAATTGCCCGGCAGCGGGCCGGCATCCAGCGGGTACTCGGAAACCAGCGCGCTGCCGCTGTCGATCATCGCTTGGGCAAGCTCGCGATGGCGCTGTGGATAAAGTTTTTGCAGCCCTGTCCCGAGCACCCCAATTGTGCCGCCCCCGGCCTGCAACGCTGCCCGATGAGCGGCACCATCGATACCCAGTGCCAGGCCGCTAGTAATGGTAAAACCCGTCTGCGCCAAGTAGCGGGAAAATGCTCGGGCAGTGTCGAGCGCGGGCGGTGAAGCACGCCTGCTGCCCACAATTGCCAACTGTGGCCTTTCCAGTAATGCGGGGTCGCCAGCGACGAAAAGCAACGGCGGCGGGTCGTCGGTTTCGGCCAGCAGAGCAGGGTAGCCAGGGCTGTCCCACATCAGTAAATGCTGGCCCGGGCGCTCTAACCAGGCCATTGCAGCCAGCGCACCGTCACGCACTTCGGCGCTTCTTCGGGCTTCGATGCTGGCTTGCGGAATGCCCAGTGCGCGCCAGGCTGCGGCCGGCGCACTCAGCGCCGAAGAAGCGCTGCCAAAAGCTTTCAGCAGGCTGTGAAAGCGGCGTAACCCTGTGTCCGGCAGGCGGTGCAGGCGCAACCTCGCCTCCAGTTCGGCAGGCGCGCAAGGCGACGAATGGTGGGTCAACATGAGGATCATCCTTGATCGAAACGGGGCCATCGACGTGGCACAACCTGTGGATAACTGTGTTGATAACGCTTTGACAACCTGTCCATCAAATGGGTGATAAGCCGTCCGTTTAAACCCTAGCCGAGCTTTGCCAGGTGCCGAATCCCCCGATTACCTTTATTATGTGTGCTCAGTTTTCAACCGAACGCACAGTGACTGCCCGACCTTATGGCCATCTTGAACATTCTCGAATTCCCGGACCCGCGCCTGCGCACCCTCGCCAAACCGGTGACGGTGTTCGACGACGCCCTGAGCCAGCTGATCGACGACATGTTTGAAACCATGTATGAAGCGCCTGGCATCGGCCTGGCTGCGACCCAGGTCAACGTCCACAAGCAAGTGGTGGTGATGGACTTGAGCGAAGACCGCAGCGAGCCGCGGGTCTTCATCAACCCCGTCGTCGAAGAACTGACCCACGACATGGGCCAGTACCAGGAAGGTTGCCTGTCGGTGCCTGGCTTCTACGAAAACGTCGACCGCCCCCTGCGGGTGCGCGTCAAAGCCCAGGACCGCGACGGCAAGCCGTTCGAGCTCGAAGCCGAAGGCCTGCTGGCCGTGTGCGTGCAGCACGAGTTCGATCACCTCAACGGCAAGCTGTTCGTCGACTACCTGTCCACGCTCAAACGCGACCGGATCAAGAAGAAGCTGGAAAAGCAGCACCGCCAGCAAGCCTGATCCCCACCTTCCAGAAGGCTTGCTCCGGCAAGCCTTTTTCTTTTTTGCAGCGAGAACTCCATGCGCATCGTCTTCGCAGGCACTCCAGAGTTTGCCGCCGAACACCTCAAGGCACTGCTCGACAGCCCCTATGAGATCGTGGCCGTCTACACCCAGCCGGACCGCCCAGCCGGGCGTGGCCAGAAGCTCATGCCGAGCGCGGTCAAAGCACTGGCCGTGGCCCACGACATCCCGGTGCTGCAGCCGCCAACCCTGCGCAATGCCGATGCCCAGGCGGAACTCGCCGCGCTCAAGCCCGACCTGATGGTGGTGGTCGCCTACGGCCTGATCCTGCCCCAGGCCGTGCTGGATATTCCGCGCCTTGGTTGCATCAACAGCCACGCCTCCCTGCTGCCACGCTGGCGCGGTGCGGCGCCGATCCAGCGCGCCGTGGAAGCCGGCGATGCTGAGAGCGGCGTGACCGTGATGCGCATGGAAGCGGGCCTGGACACCGGCCCGATGCTGCTCAAAGTGGTCACCCCGATCAGCGCCGAAGACACCGGCGGCACGCTGCATGACCGCCTCGCCGAAATGGGCCCGCCTGCGGTGATTAAAGCCATTGCTGGCCTTGCCGACGGCTCGCTGCAGGGTGAAGCCCAGGATGACGCCCTGGCCACCTATGCCCACAAGCTGAACAAAGACGAAGCACGCATTGACTGGAGCCGCCCGGCCGTGGAGCTGGAGCGCCTGGTGCGTGCTTTCAACCCGTGGCCGGTGTGCCACAGCACCCTGGACGGCGAAAGCGTGAAGGTGCTGGCTGCCACGTTGTCCACAGGCGACGGCGCCCCTGGCGAGATCCTGTCTGCCAGCAAGGACGGCCTGGTAGTCGCCTGCGGTGACCAGGCACTGAGCCTGACCCGCCTGCAACTGCCCGGCGGCAAGGCGCTGAACTTCAGCGACCTGTTCAACAGCCGCCGCGAGAAATTCGCCAACGGCAAGGTGCTCGGCCAATGAACCCTCGCCTGGCCGCCGCCCGTGCCTTGGCCGCTGTGCTCAGCGGCAAGGCTTCGCTGAACAGCTCGTTGCCGGCACAACTGGACAAGGTCGACGAGCGCGACCGGGGCCTGACCCAAGACCTGGCCTTCGGCACCGCCCGCTGGCAGCCGCGCCTCGACCTGCTCGCTGCGCAGTTGCTGCAGAAGCCGTTCAAAGCTGCCGATGCCGATGTGCAGGCCTTGATGCTGGTCGGCCTGTACCAGCTGTTCTACACGCGCATTCCGGCGCACGCCGCCATCGGCGAAACCGTGGGTTGCGCCGACAAGCTGAAAAAGCCGTGGGCCAAAGGCCTGCTCAACGCCGTGCTGCGCCGCGCGCAGCGTGAGGGCGAAGCGCTGCTCGCGGGCATGGAGCGCGACCCGGTGGTGCGCACTGCCCACCCGCGCTGGCTGCAGAAATCGCTGAAGGCCTTCTGGCCCGAGCAATGGGAAGCCATCTGCGCCGCCAACAACGCCCACCCGCCGATGATTTTGCGGGTCAACCGCCGCCACCATAGCCGCGATGCCTACCTGGCCTTGCTGGCTGAGGCCGGCGTGGGCGCCAGCGCCTGCCAGTACAGCCGTGACGGCATCGTGCTGAATGAGCCCTGCGATGTGCGCAGCCTGCCTGGCTTTGCCGAAGGCTGGGTAAGCGTGCAGGACGAAGCCGCCCAGCTGTCCGCCGACCTGCTCGAACTGGCCCCCGGCCAACGCGTGCTCGACGCCTGCTGCGCCCCGGGCGGCAAGACTTGCCACTTGCTCGAAGCCGAAGCTGGCCTGGCGCAGGTGGTGGCCATCGACCTGGAAGCCAAGCGCCTGACCCGCGTGCGCGAGAACCTCGATCGCCTGCAACTGGACGCCGAGCTGATCGCCTGCGATGCCCGCGACACCGCCAGTTGGTGGGACGGCAAAACGTTCCAGCGCATCCTGCTCGACGCCCCGTGCTCGGCCACCGGCGTAATCCGCCGCCACCCGGACATCAAGCTGACCCGTCAGGCCGACGACATTCCGGCCCTGGCCACGTTGCAAGGCGAGCTGCTCGATGCCCTGTGGCCGACCCTGGAAGTGGGCGGCATGCTGCTTTACGCCACCTGCTCGAGCTTGCCGACCGAGAACACCGAGGTGATCGACGCCTTCCTCGCCCGCACCCCGGGCGCCCGTGAGTTGGACCTGGCCACCGAGGCCGGCCTGCGCCAGCCACATGGCCGCCAGTTGCTGGCCCAGGAAGGCGGCCACGACGGGTTCTACTATGCCAAGCTGATCAAGATCGCCGCGTCACGCGGATAAGCACAACGGTTAGGGAGTAGCGGATGAAGATCATCATCCTCGGCGCGGGGCAGGTGGGCGGTACGCTGGCAGAACACCTGGCCAGCGAGGCCAACGACATTACCGTGGTCGACACCGACGGCGAGCGCCTGCGCGACCTCGGCGACCGCCTGGACATCCGCACGGTGCAAGGCCGCGGCTCGCTGCCGACTGTGCTGCGCCAGGCCGGCGCCGACGACGCCGACATGCTGGTGGCGGTGACCAACAGCGACGAGACCAACATGGTGGCCTGCCAGGTCGCCTACTCGTTGTTCCACACCCCGACCAAGATCGCCCGGGTACGGGAATCGGCCTACCTCACCCGCGAAGAGCTGTTCCACAACGACCACATTCCGGTCGACGTGCTGATCAGTCCCGAGCAGGTGGTAACCAACTACATCAAGCGCCTGATCGAGCACCCGGGTTCACTGCAGGTAATCGACTTCGCCGAAGGCAAGGCGCAACTGGTGGCGGTCAAGGCGTACTACGGCGGCCCGCTGGTGGGCCAGCAGTTGCGCCAGATCCGTGCGCACATGCCCAACGTCGACACCCGTGTGGCGGCGATCTTCCGCCGTGACCGGCCGATCACCCCACGCGGCGACACCGTGATCGAGGCCGATGACGAAGTGTTCTTCATCGCGGCGAAAAAAGATATCCGCGCCGTGATGGGCGAGCTGCGACGCATCGACGAGACCAACAAGCGCGTGGTCATCGCCGGTGGCGGGCAGATTGGCGAGCGCTTGGCCGAGGCCATCGAAAGCCGCTATCAGGTGAAGATCATCGAGATGAACCCGGCCCGCTGCCGTCACCTCTCCGATAGCCTTGAAAGCACCGTGGTGCTGCAGGGCAGTGCGTCGGACAAGGACCTGATGCTCGAAGAGAACATCGCCGACGCCGACATCTTCCTGGCCCTGACCAACGACGACGAGGCCAACATCATGTCGTCGCTGCTGGCCAAGCGCCTGGGTGCGCGCAAGGTGATGACCATCATCAACAACCCGGCCTATGTGGACCTGGTGCAGGGCGGCGAGATTGACATCGCCATCAGCCCGCAGTTGGCCACCATCGGCACCTTGCTGGCCCACGTGCGGCGTGGCGATATCGTCAGCGTGCACTCCCTGCGCCGCGGCGCGGCCGAGGCCATCGAAGCCGTGGCGCATGGCGATTCGAAGTCGAGCAAAGTGGTCGGCAAGGCCATCGAAGACATCGCCCTGCCGCCAGGCACCACCATCGGCGCGATCATTCGTGACGAGGAGGTGATGATTGCCCACGACGACACGGTGATCGAATCGGGTGACCATGTGATTCTGTTCGTTGTGGATAAAAAGCATATTCGGGATGTGGAAAAGCTGTTCCACGTCGGCTTGAGTTTCTTCTAGGAGAAGAGGGCATGCGCGAATCGCTGGAGAAGATGCTGGCCAAGGGTGTGGATAACCCGCTGTTGAGGTTCGGCCTTGGCAAGGCCTGGCTGGACGAGGGCAATGGCGCTGAGGCGGCGGTGCACCTGGCGCGTTGCGTGGAACAGGACCCGAAGTATTCGGCGGCGTGGAAGTTGCTGGGTAAGGCGTATCAGTTGCAGGGGGATTTGGCGGCGGCGCGCAAGGCCTGGGAGGACGGGATCGTGGCGGCGCAGGCCCATGGGGATAAGCAGGCCGAGAAAGAGATGGCGGTGTTCCTGAAGAAACTCAACAAAACTTCAAGCTGACGCCGCCCCTGTGGGAGCGGGCTTGCCCGCGAACACCGGCAAAGCCGGTGCCATGTTCCGCGGTGCCTTCTTCGCGGGCAAGCCCGCTCCCACAGGGAAATGGTGAAAGACTCAATACCAGCGCGCTTCGCCAGCCGGGCGCTTCTTGAAGCGCTTCATGCTCCACATGTACTGGCTCGGATACTCGCGCACATACCGCTCGACCACCTGGCTCATGGCCGCCGCCGACTCGGTCACATCCGTGCTGTACATCGCCTCCGGCGCCGCTTCCAGAATCACCCGGAACCCAGACCCATCCGGCAGCCGCAACGCATGCAGGAACACACCCACCGCCTTGCCACCGGCCAGCATGTTCGGCACGAACTTGCTGGTCAGCGCCTGCGTGCCCAGGAACGGCACGAACACACCCGCCGACTCAGCAGGTTCCGGGTCGGCAGGAATGCCCACCTGGCCCCCGCGGCGCACTTCCTTGATCACGCTGAGGATGCCTTCCTTGGTCGAAGGCGCCACACGGTTACCCATCTGCACCCGCTGTTCACGCAACAAATCATCCACAGCTTTGAGCTTTGGCGGGCGGTAGAAGATGATCGGTTTGCACTGGTTGCAATAGAAGTGGTTCAACACTTCCCAGTTACCCAGGTGGCTGGTGATGCCCACCACGCCCTTGCCCGAGGCCAGGGCCTGCTCCAGCACTTCCAGGCCGTGCACTTCCTTGACCAGTTCCAGCGAACGCTGCGGTGGCCAGATCCAGGCACAAGCGCTTTCGACAAAGGATTTGCCGATGTCTCTCAGCGCGCGGCCGACCAGTTGCTCACGTTCGGCCGGGTCCATCTCCGGGAAACACTTGGCGAGGTTGATACGCACCACGTTGCGCGACCCGTTCGGGACCTTCCACATCAGCCAGCCGATACCGGCGCCGACGCGCTGCACAGCGCCCCAGGGCAACTTGGCGAACAGTCGAAGCACCCCGACCATCAGGGCGCCCTTGAACTTTTCCACAGGCGAATTCCTTATTTCAGCAAGGCGCGCATTGTACCCCGTCAGCGCGCCAAGGCGGCGTAGCGATCACAATCGGTGGTGTGGTCCATGACCATACCGGTGGCCTGCATGAAGGCATAACAGATGGTTGGGCCGACAAACGTGAAGCCGGCTTTTTGCAGGGCCTTGCTCATTGCCTTCGCTTCATCGGTAACGGCAGGCATTTCGCTTCGGTCCTTGAAATGGTTGACCTTGGGCGTGCCGCCCACAAACGACCAGAGCCACTCGGCTGGGTTATCCACAGCCAGCCAGGCCTGGGCGTTGCGCCGGGCGGCCTTGAGCTTGAGGCGGTTGCGGATGATGCCGGCGTCGAGCATCAGTGCTTCGATCCGTTCATCGCTCATCTGCGCCAACTTCACCGGGTCGAAGCCATGCATCACCTCGCGATAACGCTCGCGTTTACGTAAAACCGTGATCCATGACAGCCCCGCCTGGAACCCTTCGAGCAAAAGCATCTCGAACAGCAACGCCGGATCACGCTGCGGTGTTCCCCATTCCTGGTCGTGGTAGGCCTGGTACAACGGATCGTCGGTACACCAAAAGCAGCGTGGCATAAGGCTCCAATGAGTAGAGGGCGAGGCGAATCAGGTTATACTCCCGCTCTTTACATCCGCATCCCCAGATACAGGTGAATTTCGTGAGCCAGCCTACGCCAGCCGTGCGTACCTTCCAAGACCTGATCCTCGCCCTGCAGAACTACTGGGCAGCTCAAGGTTGTGTGGTGCTTCAGCCCTACGATATGGAAGTAGGCGCCGGCACTTTCCATACCGCCACGTTCCTGCGCGCCGTCGGCCCAGAGACCTGGAACGCCGCCTACGTGCAGCCTAGCCGTCGCCCTGCCGACGGGCGGTATGGCGAAAACCCAAACCGCCTGCAGCACTACTACCAGTTCCAGGTGGTGCTCAAGCCGAACCCGGCCAACTTCCAGGAGCTGTACCTCGGCTCGCTGAAAGCCATTGGCCTGGATCCGCTGGTCCACGATATCCGTTTCGTCGAAGACAACTGGGAATCGCCAACCCTCGGCGCCTGGGGCCTGGGCTGGGAAATCTGGCTCAACGGCATGGAGGTGACCCAGTTCACCTACTTCCAGCAAGTGGGCGGCATCGAGTGCTACCCGGTCACCGGTGAAATCACCTACGGCCTCGAACGCCTGGCCATGTACATCCAGGGTGTCGATTCGGTCTACGACCTGGTATGGGCCGATGGCCCGTTCGGCAAGGTTACCTACGGCGACGTGTTCCACCAGAACGAAGTCGAGCAGTCGACCTACAACTTCGAACACGCCAACGTCGAGAAACTGTTCGAGCTGTTCGACTTCTACGAAAGCGAAGCCAACCGCCTGATCAAGCTGGACCTGCCGCTGCCGACCTACGAAATGGTCCTGAAGGCTTCGCACACCTTCAACCTGCTCGACGCCCGCCGCGCCATCTCGGTGACCGAGCGCCAGCGTTACATCCTGCGCGTACGTACCCTGGCCCGGGACGTGGCGCAAAGCTATCTGCAAGCCCGCGCACGCCTGGGCTTCCCGATGGCCACCCCTGAATTGCGTGACGAAGTGTTGGCTAAGCTGGAGGCTGCACAATGAGTGCTCAAGATTTCCTGGTAGAACTGGGCACCGAAGAGCTGCCACCCAAGGCCCTCGCCAGCCTGGGCGACGCCTTCCTGGCCGGTATCGAGAAAGGCCTGCAGGCCGCTGGCCTGAACTACGCCAGCAAATCGGTATACGCCGCGCCGCGCCGCCTGGCCGTACTGATCCGCCAACTCGACGTGCAGCAGCCTGACCGCAGCATCAACATCGACGGCCCGCCCCTGCAGGCTGCTTTCAAAGACGGCGAGCCGACCCAAGCGGCCCTGGGCTTTGCCAAGAAGTGCGGTGTAGAGCTGTCGGAAATCGACCAGAGCGGCGCCAAGCTGCGTTTCTCCCAGCACATCCCGGGCAAGGCCACTACCAGCCTGCTGCCGACCATCGTCGAAGACTCGCTCAACGACCTGCCGATCCCCAAGCGCATGCGCTGGGGCGCCAGCCGCGAAGAGTTCGTGCGCCCAACCCAGTGGCTGGTGATGCTGCTTGGCGACCAGGTCGTCGACTGCACCATCCTCGCCCAGCAGGCCGGCCGTGAGTCTCGTGGCCACCGCTTCCACCACCCGGAAAACGTGGTTATCACCACCCCGGCCAACTACGTCGAAGACCTGCGCAAAGCCTACGTGCTGGCCGACTTCGCCGAGCGCCGCGAGCTGATTGCCAGGCGCACTGCCGAACTGGCCCTGCAGCAGGAAGGCAGCGCCATCGTGCCGCCGGCGCTGCTGGACGAAGTGACCGCGCTGGTCGAGTGGCCAGTGCCGCTGGTGTGCTCGTTCGAGGAGCGTTTCCTCGACGTGCCGCAAGAAGCCCTGATCACCACCATGCAGGACAACCAGAAGTACTTCTGCCTGCTGGACAGCGAAGGCAAGCTGCTGCCGCGCTTCATCACCGTGGCCAACGTCGAAAGCCGTGACCCGAAGCAGATCATCGAAGGCAACGAAAAGGTCGTGCGCCCACGCCTGACCGATGCCGAGTTCTTCTTCAAGCAAGACAAGAAGCAGCCGCTGGAAACCTTCAACGAGCGCCTCAAGAACGTGGTGTTCCAGGCTCAACTGGGCACCGTGTACGACAAGGCCGAGCGTGTTTCCAAGCTGGCCGCGTTCATTGCCCCGCTGATTGGCGGCGACGCCCAGCGCGCCGCGCGTGCCGGCCTGCTGTCCAAATGCGACCTGGCCACCGAGATGGTTGGCGAGTTCCCTGAGATGCAGGGCGTTGCCGGTTACTACTACGCGCTCAACGATGGCGAGCCGCAAGACGTCGCCCTGGCCCTGAACGAGCAGTACATGCCGCGCGGTGCTGGCGCCGAGCTGCCAGAGACCGTCACCGGTGCTGCCGTGGCGATCGCTGACAAGCTCGACACCCTGGTCGGTATCTTCGGCATCGGCATGCTGCCAACCGGCAGCAAAGACCCGTACGCACTGCGCCGCGCTGCGCTGGGCGTGCTGCGCATCCTGATCGAGAAGCAGCTGGACCTGGACCTGACCGGTGCGGCCGAGTTCGCGGTCAAGCAGTTCGGTGCCAAGGTCAAGGCTGCCGGCCTGGCTGAGCAAGTGCTGGAGTTCATCTTCGATCGCTTGCGTGCACGCTACGAAGACGAAGGTATCGACGTGGCCACCTACCTGTCGGTACGTGCCCTGAAGCCGGGTTCTGCCCTGGACTTCGACCAGCGTGTGCAGGCCGTGCAGGCGTTCCGCAAACTGCCGGAAGCCGAAGCCCTGGCCGCGGTGAACAAGCGCGTGTCGAACCTGCTGAGCAAGGCCGAAGGCGCCATCGCCGAACAGGTCGAGCCGAAGTACTTCGACAACGCCAACGAGTTCTCCCTGTACTCGGCCATTCAGCAGGCCGACCAGGCCGTGCAACCGATGGCCGCTGCGCGTCAGTACAGCGAGTCGCTGGCCCGCCTGGCAGCCCTGCGTGACCCGGTCGACGCCTTCTTCGAGGCGGTGATGGTCAACGCCGAGGACGCCAAGGTCCGCGCCAACCGTTATGCCCTGCTCAGCCGCCTGCGCGGTCTGTTCCTGGGTGTGGCCGACATCTCGCTGCTGGGGTAAGCCTTGAAACTGCTGATTCTCGATCGAGACGGGGTGATCAACTATGACTCCGACGCTTACATCAAGTCGCTGGAGGAGTGGATCCCCATCCCCGGCTCGGTCGAGGCCATCGCGCAGTTGAGCAAAGCGGGCTGGACGGTGGCCGTGGCCACCAACCAGTCCGGCATTGCCCGCGGCTATTACCCGGTGCAAACCCTCGAGGCCATGCACGCGCGCCTGCGTGCGTTGGTGGCCGAGCAGGGCGGCGAAGTGGGCCATATCGTCTATTGCCCACATGGCCCGGATGAAGGCTGCGATTGCCGCAAGCCTAAGCCGGGCATGCTGCGGGCAATTGCCGAGCACTACCAGGCCGACCTTGGCGGCGTGTGGTTTGTCGGCGACAGCCAAGGTGACCTTCAGGCCGCCCTGGCCGTCGGTGCACAACCCGTGTTGGTGAAAACCGGCAAGGGCGAGCGGACCCTGGAAAAAGGTGTCCCTGAAACTACACTGATTTTCGACGATCTGGCAGCTATCGCCAGAGAACTAATTTAAACAGTGCGCCTTAGGGCGCATTTTCTCAGGCGGGCACGCCCCGCAACGGTACATGCCACTATGTCGATCCTGCAGGCGATCAGAATCTTTCTTTTTTACCTGCTGCTGGGCACCAGCTCGTTGCTGTGGTGCTCCCTGAGCTTTTTTGTCGCGCCATTCTTGTCGTTCCCCAAGCGTTACACGTTCATCAACGTGTACTGGTGCCGTTGCGCGTTATTTTTGACCCGCACCATCCTTGGCATCGATTACAAGATCACCGGCGCCGAGAATGTGCCGAATGAGCCGTGTGTGATCCTGTCCAACCATCAGAGCACCTGGGAGACCTTCTTCCTTTCCCAGTACTTCTCGCCGCTCAGCCAAGTGCTCAAGCGCGAGCTGCTGTACGTGCCGTTCTTCGGCTGGGCCATGGCCATGCTGCGGCCCATCGCGATCAACCGCGACAACCCTAAAGAAGCCCTGCGTCAGGTCGCCAGCCAAGGTGATGAACTGCTCAAGCAGGGTGTGTGGGTGCTGATCTTCCCAGAGGGGACCCGCGTGCCGTTTGGCACCGTCGGCAAGTTCTCCCGTGGCGGTACTGCGCTGGCGGTCAATGCCGGCCTGCCGGTGCTGCCCATTGCGCACAACGCGGGCAAGTTCTGGCCTAAGGCTGGCTGGGGCAAGCGTGCGGGCACCATTGAGGTGGTGATCGGTGAGCCGATGTACGCCAACGGCACCGGCCCTCGTGCAATTGCCGAGCTCAATGACCGCGCCGCCGCCTGGAACGAGGCCACGCAAAGGGCCCTGGGTTCGCTGCCACCCGCGGCTGAAAAGCCACAGGAGCAGACTGCTTGAGTTTCTGTGGATAACTTGTGAGCAGTTTTTCTGCGATCTGTTCTATGTATGCAGTAAGTGATTGAATTAGCTGTTTATTTCTTCACATGACAGATTTGCGAAAAACGTGCATAAGTTTTTTCGCGGCATAAAAAAACCGGCTTTTAAAGCCGGTTTTTTTAAGGGTGAACCTGAGGTATGTCAGACCTTGTCGATGTCCACGTCCTTGGTTTCTTTCAGGCAGAAAATCCCCACCACCAGGCTGATGCCGGTCACCAGCACCGGGTACCACAGCCCGTAGAAGATATCCCCGGTATACACCACCAGCGCGAACGACACCGTCGGCAGGAAGCCACCAAACCAGCCGTTGCCGATATGGTAGGGCAGGGACATCGAGGTATAGCGGATACGGGTCGGGAACAGCTCGACCATCACCGCCGCCAGTGGGCCATAGGTCATGGTCGCGATCAGGATCATCGCCACGATCAGCACCACCACCATCACCTCGTTGACCTGCCCCGGATCAGCCTTGGCTGGGTACCCCGCCTGCTCGATCGCCGAGCGCATGGCGGCGTCGTCGAAACCATTGATGGTCTTGTCGCCAATGTTGACCACCACCTCGCTGCCAGCCACGCTCACCGAGCTGTACGGCAGGCCCTGCTTGACCAGGAACGTCTTGACCTTGTCGCAGGGGCTGTCGAAGCGCGCCTTGCCAACCGGGTCGAACTGGAAGGTGCAGCCCTGCGGGTCGGCGGTCACGACGATCGGTGCCTGTCGGCTGGCGGCGTCGATCTGCGGGTTGGCGTAATGGCTGAGCGCCTTGAACAGCGGGAAGTACAGCACCGTCGCCAGCAGCAGGCCGAGCATCAGAATCGGCTTACGCCCGATACGGTCCGACAGCCAACCGAAGAACACGAAGAACGGCGCGCCGATCACCACACTGATGATCAGCAGCGTGTTGGCCTGGGCGGGGTCCATCTTGAGCATCTGGGTCATGAAGAACAGCACGTAGAACTGCGCGGTGTAGAACGTCACCGCCTGGCCAGCATTGATGCTGAACAGGGCAGTGAGCACCACCTTGAGGTTCGGCCAGGAGGTGAACGACTCGCGGATCGGCGATTTGCTGATCTTGCCCTGGGCCTTCATTTTCACGAAGGCAGGCGACTCATGCATGCTCATGCGAATCCAGGTGGAAATCGCCAGCAGGAAAATCGACAGCAGGAACGGCAGGCGCCAGCCCCAGGTTTCGAACTGGTCACCACTGATGTAACGGCTGCCCAGTACGACCAGCAACGACAGCAGCAGGCCCAGGGTGGCGGTGGACTGAATGAAACCGGTATGGAAGCCGCGTTTACCCGGCGGGGCATGCTCGGCCACGTAGGTGGCCGCGCCACCGTACTCGCCCCCAAGCGCCAGGCCCTGCAGCATGCGCAGGATTACCAGGATGATCGGTGCCGCAATACCAATGCTGGCATAGGTGGGCAGCAGGCCGACGGCAAAGGTCGACAGGCCCATCAGCACGATGGTCACCAGGAAGGTGTACTTGCGCCCGATCATGTCGCCCAGCCGGCCAAACACCAGCGCACCGAAGGGGCGAACCAGGAAGCCGGCGGCGAAGGCCATCAAGGCAAAGATGAAGGCCGTGGTGTCGTTGACCCCAGCAAAGAACTGCTTGCTGATGACCGCCGCCAGCGCGCCATAGAGAAAAAAGTCATACCACTCGAAAACCGTCCCGAGGGATGACGCGAAAATGATCTTTCTTTCTTCACGACGGCTGGCGCTGCTGGCCGTCGCACCCTGCTCTTGGATGTAATCCGACATCGTTGCTGTCCTCGGCCCACAGGCCACAGTGATTATTCTTTTTGTTCCACTGTCGGCAGCCTCCGACCGCGAGCTGCCGGTGTTGCACGCACCCGGGTCAGGGCGTCGGTATTGCGTCTTCGTTTAGGTAGGTCTGGGTCGCAGCTCCTTTGAGAATAAGTTGCGCCGCCTTTTCGGCGATCATCAGCGTGGGTGAACAGGTATTGCCGGAGGTGATCTGCGGCATGATCGAGGCATCCGCCACCCGCAAGCCGGGGATGCCATGCACCCGCAGCTGGTTATCCACAACATCCTCTGGGCCACTCCCCATGCGGCAGGTGCCCACGGGATGGAAGATGGTGGTGCCAATCTTGCCAGCGGCCTCGAACAACTCGTCTTCGCTTTGCAGGGCAGGGCCCGGCAGGTATTCCTGGGGGTCGAAGGCCGCGAGGGCAGGGGCCTGGACGATGCGCCGCGTCATGCGGATGGCGTCTGCGGCGACCCGCAAGTCCTGTGGGTCACTGAGGTAGTTGGGGTCGATCAGTGGCGCGCTGTGCATATCGGCGGCGCGGATGTCGATGCGCCCGCGGCTGAGCGGGCGCAGGTTGCACACCGAAGCGGTGAAGGCCGGGAAGCGGTGCAATGGTTCGCCGAACCGCTCCAGCGACAAGGGCTGCACGTGGTACTGCAAGTTGGCCGTGGCATGTTCGGGGCTGGAGCGCACGAACGCCCCCAACTGGCTAGGCGCCATGGCCAGCGGGCCGCTGCGGTCATAGAGATAACGCAGGCCCATGCCCATCTTGCCCCACAGGCTGTTGGCCATCTGGTTCAGGGTACGGGTGTTGCGGATCTGGTAGATCAGGCGCAATTGCAGGTGGTCCTGCAGGTTGCCGCCGACACCGGGCATGTCATGCCGCACGCCAATGCCCAAGTCTTCGAGCAGCTTGCGCGGGCCGATGCCAGACCGTTGCAGGATCCCCGGCGAGCCTACGGCGCCGGCGCACAGAATGATCTCGCGACGGGCAGCGAACTCGTGCCAGGCACCTTCCCAGCGGGCTTTTACCGCACGGGCACGGGTGTTGTTGAGCAGTACCTGATCGACTTCTACACCGGTCAGCACCGTCAGGTTGGGCCGGCTGAGCACGGGCCGAAGAAACGCCTTTGACGCGTTCCAGCGCACGCCACTGCGCTGGTTGACCTGAAAGTATCCACAGCCCTGGTTGTCCCCGGTGTTGAAGTCGTCGACCTTGGCGATGCCACTTTGCTCGGCCGCCTCGCGGAACGCATCGAGGATCGGCCAGCTGTAACGCTGGCGCTCGACCCGCCATTCGCCGGCGGCGCCATGGTGCTCGCTGTCACCGGCAAAATGGTTTTCACTGGCCTTGAACAGTGGCAGTACGTCCTTCCAGGCCCAGCCTGGGTTGCCTTGCTCGGCCCAGTGGTCATAGTCAGCCGCCTGGCCGCGCATGTAGATCATGCCGTTGATCGATGAACAACCGCCCAGCACCTTGCCCCGTGGATAACCCAGGCTGCGACCACCCAGGCCGCTTTGTGCTTCGGTCTTGAAGCACCAGTCAGTGCGGGGGTTGCCGATGCAGTAGAGGTAGCCGACGGGGATGTGGATCCAGGGATAGTTGTCACGGCCACCCGCTTCCAGCAGCAGCACGCGGCAGGAAGGGTCGGCGGACAATCGATTGGCCAGCAGGCACCCGGCTGGACCGGCGCCCACGACCACGTAGTCGAAGACAGAATCGGCTGATGGCATGTGCAACCTCGCGCCTGATTATTGTTCTTGTCCCGAACCATCTTATTGATTAATTTCGCTGTGGAAACACGAGATTTCGCGCAGCCGCTGTGCGTTTTAGCACAGTGACATGTCTGCTTTGGCCATCGCCGGCCAGAGTGAACAGCCCAAAAGGATCAGCATGTTCGACTGGAACGATCTGCGGTTTTTCCTCGAGTTGCAGCGCAGCGGCCGTTTGCTCACTGCCGCCAAACGCCTCAATACCACCCACAGCACCGTCGCCCGGCATATCGAGAGCATCGAGAAAAGCCTGGGCACGCCACTGTTCGTGCAGCATGCCCAAGGCTACGACTTGACCCCGTCCGGGCAGGCCCTGCTCAAGCACGCCGAAGCCATGGAAAACGTCGCCTTGCTGGCGCAGGAAGAAATCACCCAAGCCATCACCCCGCTGGGCAAGATCCGCCTGGGGGTGACCGAAGGCATTGGCATCATGTTCTTCACCCCGCGCATGAACGCGCTGTTCGAGCGCTACCCAGGCCTTGAGGTGGAACTGGTGGCGGTGCCGCGCTTCGTCAGCATCCTCAACCGCGAGGCGGAAATCAGCATCCACCTGGAGCGGCCCAACGCCGACCTGCTGATCACCCGCAAGCTCACCGACTACCGCCTGGCGCTCTACGCCAGCCAAGCGTACCTCGACCGCGCACCGCCGCTGCGCAACCGCGAAGACCTGGCTCGGCACAGCTGGATCGGCTACGTCGATGACCTGCTGTTCAGCCAAGAGCTGCTGTTTCTCAACAGTTTCTGCCGCGCGCCCAACGTGGCGTTTCGCAGCACCAGCGTGATCGCCCAGCAACACGCGGCGCGCGCGGGCCTTGGCATTGCCGTGCTGCCCAACTTCATGGCGCGCCATGACCCGACGCTGGTCCGGGTGCTGCCCAGCGAAACCATCCAGCGCAGCTATTGGATCTGCACCCGTCGCGAACTGCACAAGTCGGTGCGCCTGCGGGTAGTGTGGGACTACCTGCTGGCGCTGTGTGCCGCCGAACAGGGCGAGCTGCTAGCCCAGTAGCGCCTTGCCGGCCAACAGCAGGGCGGCCGCCCAACCGGCCACGGCAAACATCTGCTGCAAGCGCGGCCCGGCGAGTTTGGCTGCCAATGGCCGCGCCAGCAGCAAACCGACCACCGCACCGAGCGCAAACGGTGCGCCGACCTGCCAGTGCATCACCCCCGCCAAGCTGGCGCTGACCACGCTCCCCGTGGACACCAGCGCAATCACCGCCAGCGAGGTCGAAACGATGCTGGCCATGCGCAAATTGGTGTAGCGGTTCAAGGCGGGGATGATCACAAACCCACCGCCCACGCCCAGCAACCCCGACAGCAACCCCGACAGCGCGCCGGTAAAGGCCAGGGCGCGTGCGCAGGGCAACGTCCAGCGTAAACGGCCCTGCAGCGGGTTGAGCACGCAGGGTTCGATGTAGCGATGAGCATCGTTGGCTTCACCGCGCAGCTCCCTGGCCGCCTTGCGCCAAATGCGCAGGCAGGCGTAGACCAGCACGCCGGCGAATACCAATGCCAGCGGCGTGTTGGGCACACGGTGCGCCAGCATGAGGCCGAAGGGCGCGACCGCGATGCCGATCAGGGCGATGAACAACGCCGCTCGGTAGCGCACCAACCCCTGACGCAAACCCAGCACTGCCCCCACGGCGGCAGCAAGGCCCACCGCCAACAGGCCGACTGGCGCCGCCTCGGCCATCGACAGGCCAAGGCCAAACACCAGCAATGGCACCGCAAGAATACCGCCGCCCGCGCCGGTCAAGGCCAGCACGGCACCGATGACCGCCCCCAAGCCTGCGCCCAACAGTTGGTGTTCGATCACTGTTTGGCCTCAGCTACCAATGGCTGCGGCCGCGCCAACCATTCACGCCCCTTGAGCATGCCTTTCCAGTACAACGGCGGCAGTACCCGCGCCTTCAGCAACCAGGCCAGGCGCGTCGGCCGTCGGCCATCGAGCAACCAGCGTGGGAAGCTCGGCGCCACTTTGCCGCCGTAGGTGAACTCGGCCAGCACGATCTTGCCGCGCTCGACAGTCAGCGGGCACGAGCCATAACCGTCGTACATGGCGAGGGTAGGGAGCCTGCCCAACGCCACCAGCACGTTATTGGCCACTACCGGCGCCTGCTTGCGCGCTGCCGCAGCAGTCTTGGCATTACTGGTGTTGGCCACGTCGCCCAGGGCATGGATATTGGTGAACTTTCGATGGCGCAAGGTCTGCGGGTCGACGTCGACCCAGCCCGCGCTGTCTGCTAACGGGCTCTCGCGAATGAAGTCTGGCGCCACCTGCGGCGGCACCACGTGCAGCATGTCGAAGGCCTCGATTCGGGTTTCAGTGCTGCCGTCGGCCAAGGTACGCACGAACGTCGCGCGCTTGCCGGGGCCATCCACCGCCACCAGTCGATGGGCGTAGTTAAGGTCCACGGCGTACTTGTCGATGTAAGCCATCAGTGCGGGCACGTAGTCGGCCACGCCAAACAGCACGGCACCGGCGTTGAAGAAACTGGCTTTCACATCCCCCAAATGCCCGTGGCGCAGCCAGTGGTCGCAAGACAGGTACAGCGCTTTCTGTGGCGCACCAGCGCACTTGATCGGCATCGGCGGTTGGGTGAACACGGCGCGGCCCTGCTTGAGCTGCTGCACCAGTTGCCAGGTGTACGAGGCCAGGTCGTAGCGGTAGTTGGAGGTCACGCCGTTACGGCCCAGTGTCTCGCTCAGGCCGTCGATGGCCTGCCAATCGAGTTTCAGGCCTGGGCAAACCACCAACTGTTCATAGCTGATAGCGCGGCCATCTTCGAGTACGACCAACTGGCCCAAGGGGTCGAAGCCCTGCACGCGCGCCTTGATCCAATGCACGCCACGGGGAAGGGTCGAGGCCATGGTGCGCGCCGTGTCTGGCGCCTTGAACACGCCGGCACCGACCAGGGTCCAGCCGGGCTGGTAGTAATGCACGTCGGCGGGGTCGATCAGGGCGATATCCAGTGACGGATCACGGCTGATCAGGCTGGACGCGGTGGCGATACCGGCAGCACCGGCACCGACGATCACCACTTTGTGGTGGTCGGTATTGAGCGTTTTGGCAGGGTGGAGCAAGGCAGGCATGGCGGTATTTCCTGGAAATCTCGTTATGGGTAAAAGCGGTTAAAGCGTGTTCAAAGGAATCTTCAGGTAGCTCACGCCATTGGCCTCGGGCTCAGGGAAGTGGCCGCTGCGCATATTGACCTGCACCGATGGCAGGATCAGCACGGGCATGTCGAGGGTCTTGTCGCGGGCTTCGCGCATGGCCACGAAGCTGTCTTCGTCGATGCCGTGGTGAATGTGGATGTTGCTGCCACGTTGCTCGGCAACAGTCGTGACGTATTGCATGTCGCGCCCGCCCGGCAGGTAGTCGTGGCACATGAACAACCGGGTCTGGTCGGGGAAGGCCAGCAGGCGGCGGATCGAGCGATACAGGGTGCGGGCATCGGCGCCGGGGAAGTCGCAACGGGCCGTGCCATAGTCGGGCATGAACAGCGTGTCACCGACGAACACCGCCGTTTCACCGCCATCGACCACCACATAACTCATGCAGGCGGGGGTGTGCCCCGGCGTGTGCAAAGCACGGGCATGCAAGTTGCCGATACGGAAACCTTCCTCATCCTCCAGCAGGACATCGAACTGGCTGCCATCCCGGGCAAAGCCGGGTTCGGCATTGAACAGCGCGCCAAACACTTTTTGCACCTGGGTGATCTGCGCACCGATGGCGGTGCTGCCGCCGAGCTTATCCTTCAGATAGGCCGCGGCCGACAGGTGGTCTGCATGCACATGGGTTTCCAGTACCCACTGCACCTCGGCATCGAGCGCCTGCACCCGGGTGATCAACCGGTCTGCCGAGGCGGTGCAGGTGCGCCCCGACTTGGGGTCGTAATCCAAAACGCTGTCGATCAACGCGCATTTGCGCGTCTCGCCGTCCATGAGCAGGTAGCTGATGGTCGAGGTCGCCTCGTCGAAGAAGGCTTCCACGTGAAGGTTGTTACCGATGATCATCACGTTCTCCAAAGTTTCCTACGCCCCCTATAGAGGCGTAGGCAGTGACCGGAGGTTTATCAAGATGCATGCCAGGGTTTTTCACAGGCCTTGGCCAATGAATACGGGCCGGGCTGGCGCTTGCCTGGCAACATGGCAGCCACGTTGGCAGTCGACTGTCAGTCAATGGCAGTGTTTGGCAGTCCTTGCTACCCTCCGCCGGGTTATCACATCGGTGCCGTCATGCCTGAGCCTCATCACATCATCCTAGCGTTGGTTTCCTACCTCGAACACGATGCCCTGCCCACCATCGTGTTGGACACGGACTACAACATTCTCGCGGCCAACGCGGCCTACCGCCGCCAGTTCGGCCGAGACCAGCAGGCGCCGCTGGGTGAAAAATGCCACAAGGTCTCGCATCACTATGCCGTGCCGTGCGACCAGGCCGGCGAGCATTGCCCCATGCGCAAGGCATGGGACAGCAAGGTGCCGGAACGTGTGCTGCACATTCATCACACGCCACGCGGCCCTGAGCATGTGGACGTCGAGCTGCGGCCAATCCTGGATGAGCAGGGCAGGGTGGTCGCCTTTGTCGAGCGCCTCACCACCATCACGCTCGCCGCGGCGCAACCTCAGCAGCAGGGCTTGGTAGGGCGGGCGCCAGCGTTCAAGGCAGCATTGGCCAGCCTGCAGCGCGCGGCGCCCGCGCAAATCCCAGTGTTGCTCCAGGGCGAATCGGGTACCGGCAAGGAGCTGTTCGCCCGCGCCCTGCACATGGGCAGCCCGCGCGCAAACGGGCCGTTGGTCGTGGTCGACTGCACCGGCTTGACCGAGTCGCTGTTCGAGAGCGAGCTGTTCGGCTACGAGAAAGGAGCATTCACCGGCGCCAACCAACGCAAGATTGGCCTGGCCGAAGCCGCACATGGCGGCACGTTGTTCCTCGACGAAATTGGCGAAGTACCGATGGCCATGCAGGTCAAGCTGCTGCGCCTGATCGAGTCCGGCAGCTTCCGCCCGGTGGGCAGCCTGCGGACCGTGCACTCGGATTTCCGTTTGGTCTCGGCCACGCACAAGCCGCTCAAGAAAATGGTCGCCGAAGGTACGTTCCGTGAGGATCTGTATTACCGCATCAGTGGCTTTCCTATACGGCTGCCTGCCCTGCGTGAGCGCGTGGAGGACCTGCCATTGCTGGTCGAGAGCCTGCTCCAGCGTATGGCTGGGCAGCCCGCGCCCAGGTTGGCCGATGACGCATTGAAGCACCTCGGGCTGCATCCGTTCCCGGGCAATATCCGCGAGTTGCGTAACATCCTTGAACGGGCACGGCTGTTTGCCGATGACGGGCTGATCCGTCCCGAGCACCTGCCTGACGACATCGGCCCACCGATTGCAGCCGGCGTGACCAGGGGCCGAGGCCAAAGCGACCTGAGTGAGCTGGCGCAGGCGCTGGAGCAGTTTCAGGGCCCACGCAGTGAGCTGGCGCGCCACCTGGGCATGAGTGAGCGCACCCTCTATCGACGCCTGAAGGCACTGGGCCTGGGCACGTAGGCAGTCTAGGCCTTGCCCACCTTTACCTGACCTTTACCTCAAGCCAAGGAGTAGCTTGGCAAAACCGCTGTCTGATCCGTTAACCGCACCAGGCGAACAGAACTTGCGCCGGGCATTAACATGCAGAGGATCAGCAACACATGAAAAAAACCCTGACCGTGCTGTGCGCCGCGCTGATGTTCAGCGCGCCGCTGGCCAGCTTTGCTCAACCGGGCCCACCCCAGGGGCATGACAACGGCCCCTCCCATCAGGGCAACACACCGCATGGCAACGGCCAGCACGGTAAACAGCCGCAGGGTCGGCCGGGTAACGGCCATGCGCCAGCCCCTTACCAAAACCCGAACTTCCGTCCACAGCCGGGTATGCCGATACCCCATCAACAATGGCAACGCGGGCATGCCGTTGACCCCCATTACCGCGGCGACCGCTACTGGGTAACCGACTGGCGTGCACGTCACCTCTATGCGCCACCGCGTGACCACCGTTGGTTGGCTGTGAATGGCGACTACGTGCTGGTGGCGATTGCCAGTGGGGTGATCGTGAACATTCTCAGCGGCTACTGACCCACCGTATCGCACGCATAAAAAAGCCCGCTTTCGCGGGCTTTTTCATGTCGTTCAACCTACACCTGATCAGAAGTCCAGGTTCGATACCGACAGCGCGTTGCTTTCGATGAACTCGCGGCGAGGTTCCACTGCGTCGCCCATCAAGGTGTTGAAGATCTGATCGGCAGCGATCGCGTCTTCGATGGTGACCTTGAGCATGCGGCGCACGGTTGGGTCCATGGTGGTTTCCCACAGCTGGTCCGGGTTCATCTCACCCAGCCCTTTGTATCGCTGGATGGTGTGGCGCTTGGTGCTTTCGTTCATCAGCCAGTCCAGGCCTTCCTTGAACTCGACGATTGCCTTGCGGCGCTCGCCACGCTGCACATAAGCACCTTCGCCCAGCAGGCTGGCCAGCTTGGAACCGATGTTGACCACGGTACGGTAGTCGTTGCTGCCGAAGAAATCGCGGTTGAAGGTGATGTAGCTGGCCAGGCCGTGCGAGGTGATTTCCACTTCCGGCAGCCAGACATTGCGCTCCTTGTCTTCGCGCAGGCTGGCTTGATACGCCAGGCCCGACTTCTGGGTGCTGCTCAGACGCTCCTGGAACTTGGCCAGCCAGGCCTGCATCACAGCGTGGTCACCCAGTTGCTCCAGGGTAACTTCCGGCAGGTAGATGAAGTGCTCTGTCAGCTCCTGTGGGTACAGGCGCGACAAACGCTTGAGGGTCTTCATCACGCCACGGAACTCGTTTACCAGGCTTTCCAGCTGAACGCCGGAAACCGCTGGCGCCGACTCGTCCAGGTGCAGGCTGGCATCTTCCAGGGCCGATTGGGTCATGTATTCTTCCATGGCCTCGTCGTCTTTGATGTACTGCTCCTGCTTGCCTTTCTTCACCTTGTACAGCGGTGGCTGGGCAATGTAGATGTAGCCACGCTCGACCAGCTCTGGCAGCTGACGGAAGAAGAATGTCAGCAGCAGGGTACGGATGTGCGAACCGTCAACGTCAGCATCGGTCATGATGATGATGTTGTGATAACGCAGTTTGTCGATGTTGTACTCTTCGCGACCGATACCACAGCCCAGTGCGGTGATCAGCGTACCGACCTCCTGGGACGAGATCATCTTGTCGAAGCGAGCCTTCTCGACGTTGAGGATCTTACCCTTCAACGGCAGGATCGCCTGAGTGCGACGGTTACGACCTTGCTTGGCCGAACCACCGGCGGAGTCACCCTCCACCAGGTACAGTTCGGAAAGGGCAGGGTCCTTCTCCTGGCAGTCGGCCAACTTGCCTGGCAAGCCCGCGATGTCCAGTGCACCTTTGCGGCGAGTCATTTCACGCGCCTTGCGCGCGGCTTCGCGGGCACGGGCGGCGTCGATCATCTTGCCGACAACAGCTTTGGCTTCGTTCGGGTTCTCGAGCAGGAAGTCCGAGAAGTACTTGTTCATCTCCTGTTCCACGGCGGTTTTCACCTCCGAGGAAACCAGCTTGTCTTTGGTCTGGGAGCTGAACTTGGGGTCAGGGACCTTGACCGAGATGATCGCGGTCAGGCCTTCACGGGCGTCATCGCCCGTGGTCGCCACCTTGTTCTTCTTGGCCAGGCCTTCCTGCTCGATGTAGCTGTTCAGGCTGCGGGTCAGCGAAGAACGGAAACCCACCAAGTGAGTACCGCCATCGCGCTGCGGAATGTTGTTGGTGAAGCACAGCAGGTTTTCGTTGAAGCTGTCGTTCCACTGCAGGGCAACTTCAACACCCACACCATCGTCACGCTGGACGTTGAAGTGGAACACCTGGTTGTTCACCGGCGTCTTGTTGGTGTTCAGGTACTCGACGAACGCACGCAGGCCGCCTTCGTATTTGAAGAACTCTTCCTTACCGCTGCGTTCATCCTTGAGCAGAATGCCGACGCCCGAGTTGAGGAACGACAGTTCACGGATCCGCTTGGCCAGGATGTCCCAGCTGAAGTGGATGTTCTTGAACGTCTCAGCCGAAGGCTTGAAATGGATGTGGGTACCGGTCGTTTCGCTGTCACCTACAATCGCCATCGGCGCTTGAGGGACACCATGAACGTAGGTTTGCTCCCAGATCTTGCCGCTGCGACGCACAGTCAGCACCAGCTTCTCGGACAGGGCGTTAACCACGGAAACACCCACACCGTGCAGGCCGCCCGAAACTTTGTACGAGTTGTCGTCGAACTTACCGCCGGCGTGCAGCACGGTCATGATGACCTCGGCTGCGGATACGCCTTCTTCTTTATGCACGTCAACCGGAATGCCGCGACCGTTGTCGCGCACGCTGATGGATTCATCCGTGTGGATGATGACGGTGATGTCATCGCAATGACCGGCGAGGGCTTCGTCGATCGAGTTGTCGACCACTTCGAAGACCATGTGGTGCAGGCCGCTACCATCATCGGTGTCGCCAATGTACATGCCGGGACGCTTGCGTACGGCATCCAAACCTTTCAGCACTTTAATGCTGGAGGAGTCGTACGTTTGATTTTCGCTCATGCCTTCACTCCCGATGGTCGTGGGTCTGGGTGATACGGCCCTGTTCCACGTGGAACAAAGCAACTGGCGTTTCCGTCTGCCAGCCTTCCCTCAGTAATTCGTGATCTACACAGGTGATGAACACCTGGCAGCGTAATTCTTCTAGCAAGCGGCACAATGCGCGGCGGTGTTGCTCGTCCAGTTCTGACGGCAAGTCATCCACGAGATAAATACAGTGACCGCGGCGAGCCTGGCTGACGAGGTGCCCTTGGGCAATGCGTAGCGCACACACCACAAGTTTCTGCTGCCCTCGCGACAGAATGTCGGCTGCGTTATTGGCAGCCAAACGAAGACGCAGATCAGCACGCTGCGGACCGGCCTGGGTGTGGCCCATTTGCTGGTCACGAAGAAGAGAGGAGGCGAGTACTTCGTTGAGTTCCCGGTCCTTGTCCCAGCCTCGGTAATAGCTCAGGGTCAACCCGTCAAGCTCGACCAGTTCGCTCAGGGTTCGCTCGAAGACGGGCTTCAAGGCCTTGATGTAGTTGCGACGGTATTCATCTATTTCCGCGCTGGCCAGGCACAATTCCCGGTCCCAGGCGGCTTGCGAAGCTGGGTCAAGTGTACCATGCCGCAACCACGAGTTCCGCTGCCGGAGCGCCTTCTGCAGACGTTGCCAGGCAGGCAGAAAACGAGGTTCCACGTGGAACACTCCCCAATCCAGGAATTGGCGGCGAATTTTCGGGGCGCCTTCCAACAGCCTGAAACTGTCCGGGTTAATCAGCTGCAGGGGTAGCAGCTCGGCCAACTGCGCCGCGCTTTTGGCATTCTGCCCGTCGATACGGATGGTGAAATCACCTTGCCGCTCACGAGATACGCCCAGGTTGCTGGTGCCCCCCGACGTCAACTCAACCTCGCCAAACACGGTGCAAGCTGGCTGCTCGTACTGGATGACCGGGTTCAGGCGCGTGCTGCGGAACGAGCGCGCCAGTCCCAGCAGGTGCACAGCTTCGAGCACACTGGTTTTGCCGCTGCCGTTAGCACCGTAGAGGATGTTGATGCGGGGGGAGGGTGAGAGGGTCACCGGGTGCAGGTTGCGCACCGCGGTGACCATGATACGTCGAAGGGACATTCAGTCTGCTACAGGTTACAGACGCATCGGCATGACAACGTAGGAAGAGTCATCATTGCCAGCCTCCTGCAGCAGCGCACTGCTGTTGGAGTCGGACAGAATCAGACGCACCTGCTCGGTCGTCATCACGCCCAGCACGTCCAGCAAGTAGCTGACGTTGAAGCCGATCTCCAGCGCGCTGCCGTTGTAGTCGACGCTGATCTCTTCTTCCGCTTCTTCCTGCTCAGGGTTGTTGGCCTGAATCTTCAGCTGGCCAGCGGCCAGTTGCAGGCGAATGCCGCGGTACTTTTCGTTGGACAGGATCGCGGTACGGCTGAATGCCTCACGCAGCGCCTGACGATCACCGACCACCAGCTTGTCGCCACCCTTAGGCAGTACACGCTCGTAGTCCGGGAACTTGCCGTCCACCAGCTTGGAGGTGAAGGTGAACTCGCCGGTGGTTGCGCGAATATGGTGTTGCCCCAGGACGATGCTGACCATGCCTTCCGGATCAGTCAGCAGGCGCGCGAGCTCCAGGATACCTTTGCGCGGCACGATCACCTGGTGGCGATCATCCTGCTCGATGGGCGCGCTCATGGAGCACAGCGCCAGGCGGTGGCCATCGGTAGAGACGGCGCGCAGGGTGTTACGCGACACCTCCAGCAACATGCCGTTGAGGTAATAGCGCACATCCTGCTGAGCCATGGCAAAGCTGGTGCGCTCGATCAGGCGGCGCAGCTTGCTCTGTTCCAGGTTGCAGGTCAGCGAGCCTGGGCCTTCTTCCACCGTCGGGAAGTCATTGGCGGGCAGGGTCGACAGGGTGAAGCGGCTGCGGCCGGCCTTGACCAACAGTTTTTGCTCGTCGACTTTGATATCGATCAGGACGTCGTTTGGCAGGCTTTTGCAGATGTCCATCAGCTTACGGGCCGGGACAGTGATTTCGCCAGGCTCGGCTGGCTCTTCCAGTTGCACGCGGCCTACCAGTTCGACTTCCAGGTCGGTACCGGTCAACGACAGCTGCTGGCCTTGCACAACCAGCAATACGTTAGACAGGACCGGCAAGGTCTGACGGCGCTCGACGACACCGGCGACCAGTTGCAGGGGTTTCAACAGGGCTTCGCGTTGAATGGTGAAATGCATGGTCTAGTCCCTTGCCTTCAATTAGCTGCGCAGACGGCCATCAGGTCGTCAGCGTCCGCAGCAGGTTCTTGTAGTCCTCGCGGATGTCCGCGTCGGATTCCTTCAGTTCGTTGATTTTGCGGCAGGCATGCAGCACGGTCGTGTGGTCGCGACCACCAAACATGTCGCCGATCTCCGGCAGACTGTGGTTGGTCAGCTCCTTCGACAGGGCCATGGCTACCTGGCGCGGGCGCGCGACAGAACGCGAGCGACGCTTGGACAACAGATCGGAGATCTTGATCTTGTAGTACTCGGCCACTGTGCGCTGAATGTTATCCACACTGACCAGCTTGTCTTGCAGCGCCAGCAAGTCTTTGAGCGATTCGCGAATCAGTTCGATGGTGATGTCGCGGCCCATGAAGTGCGAGTGAGCGATCACCCGCTTCAGGGCACCTTCCAGTTCGCGGACGTTAGAGCGGATGCGCTGGGCAATAAAGAAGGCAGCGTCATGCGGCAGCTCGACTTTGGCCTGGTCGGCCTTCTTCATCAGAATCGCGACACGCGTTTCCAGCTCGGGAGGCTCTACCGCAACGGTCAGGCCCCAGCCGAAGCGGGATTTCAGACGTTCTTCCAGGCCTTCGATTTCCTTCGGGTAGCGGTCGGAGGTGAGGATCACCTGCTGGCCGCCCTCGAGCAGGGCGTTGAAGGTGTGGAAAAACTCTTCCTGGGAACGCTCTTTGCGGGCGAAGAACTGGATGTCGTCGATCAGCAACGCATCGACCGAGCGGTAGAAGCGCTTGAATTCGTTGATGGCATTGAGCTGCAGCGCCTTGACCATGTCCGCGACGAAACGCTCCGAATGCAAGTAGACCACCTTGGCATTCGGATTTTTCTTCAGCAGGTGGTTACCCACAGCATGCATCAAGTGGGTTTTACCCAAGCCCACACCCCCATAAAGGAAGAGCGGGTTGTAGCCATGCTTCGGGTTGTCGGCGACCTGCCAGGCAGCGGCCCGCGCCAGCTGGTTCGACTTACCTTCGACGAAGGTGTCGAAAGTGAACGTGCGGTTCAGGTAACTGGTGTGCTTGAGGGCACCTTCAACCTGAACAGTGCGCTGTTCGGTGCGGGTGTTGGTAGCCGGTGCCGGCGCAGGCTCGGCCATGGCATCAAAGCTGTCACGCGACGAAGGCTCGGCAACCTCATTGACCTGCGCAGCTTCCACAGGCGCAGCGGCAGGCTCTACCGACATCGCAGCAGGCGCGGCTTTTTGTACCTGGGTCTGCGCCAGCGAAGCGGCCACAGCGGCACTGACCGGC
The DNA here is from genome assembly GCF_028895205.1 of Pseudomonas sp. ITEM 17296. Classification (NCBI taxonomy): domain Bacteria; kingdom Pseudomonadati; phylum Pseudomonadota; class Gammaproteobacteria; order Pseudomonadales; family Pseudomonadaceae; genus Pseudomonas; species Pseudomonas sp. ITEM 17296. The sequence continues at coordinate 139,048 of NZ_WJRS01000004.1, forward strand.
GCATTGGGCGCGGCCCGCGGCGCCGAGCTGCGACGGCTGCCTATTAATAAGGAAAGGGCAGGCGCAATGCCGCTGCCGTTCTCACCCAACAGCTCGAGCAGACGACCCAGGTACTTTTCATTGACCCAATCGAGAACGAAACGGTTAGGCGCATAGACGCGCAACTCGTCGCCTTCGGCTTCGACCTGTAGCGGACGGATCCAGGTGTTGAATTGCTGGGCAGGCAGTTCATCGCGCAGAAGCTCCACGCACTGCTGCCAAAGTTCCACTGACACGGATATCCCCTGAGTTTGAAAGCCGGATGAGGCAAAAACAAACCGCCATTGTACCGGTCGAGCGATCAGTTATCCACATGTGGATACGTTAGGAGCCATGACAAAACAGCCATTTATCGACCAAAAAGGCTTTATTGCGCTGTGCATAAGCTCTGTGGATAACCGCACCTAAGGGCTATGCACAACCCTGGGTTGAGATCTGTGGATAATTCACCTGTGGATAATGAGCACTTTAATCCACAGCTTCTGCGCATGCGGAGCACAAGCGCAGCACCGGATACCGACAGGGTTTCAAAACTCTGTACAGCCCGCGATTTCTGGGCTGTAGAACGTTATCCACAGAAAGTTATCCACTTAAGATTTATAAGTTCTTTAAGAAAGCTTTTTAAATGTCTCTTCTTTTTTTTCATGTTATCCCCCGATGTGCGTTCACGCTAAGGCCGTGTCTGGGCAGCGTCTGATCGACCGAGCCCGTCACGCCTTCTATAAGGAATGACTGGTTGGAAATTGACCTATTGGCTTGCTTTCTCTAGAATCGCCGGTCTCTTAAAAAGGGGGCCATCCCGGCCGTCGTCGACAAACCCAGGTAACACGCCATGAAACGTACTTTCCAACCAAGCACCATCAAGCGCGCGCGCACTCACGGTTTCCGTGCTCGTATGGCTACCAAGAACGGCCGCGCTGTTCTGTCGCGTCGTCGTGCCAAAGGCCGTAAGCGTCTGGCCATTTGATTTTTCGGCACAGGTGGTGAGTCAGGACTTCAGTCGGGAAAAGCGACTGCTTACACCCCGACATTTCAAAGCGGTCTTCGACTCCCCAACCGGCAAGGTTCCAGGGAAAAACCTGCTGATCCTTGCTCGCGAGAACGGCCTCGATCATCCGCGCCTTGGCCTGGTGATCGGCAAGAAGAGCGTCAAGCTCGCCGTTCAACGCAATCGCCTCAAGCGCTTGATGCGCGATTCCTTTCGTCTGAACCAGCAGATACTCGCTGGCCTGGACATCGTGATCGTCGCGCGCAAGGGATTGGGTGAGGTAGAAAACCCGGAATTGCATCAACACTTTGGCAAGCTCTGGAAACGCCTGGCGCGCAGCCGGCCTTCTCCAGCGGTTAGCGCCGATTCCGCAGGGGTAGACAGCCAAGATGCGTAAACTGGCACTCGTTCCGATCCAGTTTTACCGTTATGCCATCAGTCCTCTGATGGCCAGTCACTGTCGTTTCTTCCCCAGCTGCTCCTGTTACGCTTACGAAGCCATCGAAAACCATGGCTTATGGCGTGGTGGGTGGCTGGCCGTTCGTCGCCTGGGGCGTTGTCATCCGTGGAACGACGGCGGTTTCGATCCCGTTCCACCCGCTCCTTCCTCCCGAACTTCTTCGATAGCCGAGTAATCATGGATATTAAACGCACGATCCTGATCGCCGCGCTGGCAGTCGTGTCCTACGTCATGGTCCTGAAGTGGAACGATGACTACGGCCAAGCTGCCCTGCCGACTCAGAATACTGCTGCCAGCACTGTTGCTCCGGGCTTGCCCGATGGCGTGCCGGCCGGTAACAACGGTGCCAGCGCCGATGTACCGAGCGCCAACGCCGAATCGAGCCCTGCCGAACTGGCACCGGTCGCACTCAGCAAGGATCTGGTCCGCGTCAAGACCGATGTTCTGGAACTGGCTATCGACCCGGTGGGTGGTGACATCGTCCAGCTGAACCTGCCGAAGTACCCACGCCGTCAGGACCACCCGAACATTCCGTTCCAGCTGTTCGACAACGGTGGCGAGCGTGTTTACCTGGCCCAGAGCGGCCTGACCGGCGCCAATGGCCCGGACGCCCGTTCCACGGGTCGCCCGCTGTACGCGGCTGAACAGCGCAACTACCAGCTGGCCGATGGCCAGGAACAACTGGTGGTGGACCTGAAGTTCAGCGACAACGGTGTGAACTACATCAAGCGCTTCAGCTTCAAGCGCGGTGAGTACGACCTGACCGTCAGCTACCTGATCGACAACCAGAGCAGCCAGGCTTGGAGCGGCAACATGTTTGCCCAGCTCAAGCGTGACGCCAGTGGCGATCCGTCTTCGAGCACGGCCACCGGCACCGCTACCTACCTGGGCGCCGCCCTGTGGACAGCTGCCGAGCCGTACAAGAAAGTGTCGATGAAAGACATCGACAAAGGTAGTTTGAAAGAAAATGTGTCCGGCGGCTGGGTCGCCTGGCTGCAGCACTACTTCGTCACTGCCTGGATCCCGGCCAAGTCGGACAACAACGTTGTCCAGACCCGCAAGGACAGCCAAGGCAACTACATCATCGGCTACACCGGCCCAGCCATCAGCGTTCCTGCTGGCGGCAAGGTCGAAACCAGCGCCATGCTGTACGCCGGTCCGAAGATCCAGTCCAAGCTCAAAGAGTTGTCCCCAGGCCTGGAACTGACCGTCGACTACGGCTTCCTGTGGTTCATTGCCCAGCCGATCTTCTGGCTGCTGCAACATATCCACAGCCTGCTGGGTAACTGGGGCTGGTCGATCATCGTCCTGACCATGCTGATCAAAGGCCTGTTCTTCCCGCTGTCGGCTGCCAGCTACCGCTCGATGGCGCGCATGCGTGCCGTGGCGCCGAAGCTCGCTGCGCTGAAGGAACGCTTCGGTGATGATCGCCAGAAGATGTCCCAGGCGATGATGGAGCTGTACAAGAAAGAGAAGATCAACCCGCTGGGTGGCTGCCTGCCGATCCTGGTTCAGATGCCGGTATTCCTGGCCCTGTACTGGGTACTGCTGGAAAGCGTAGAAATGCGCCAGGCCCCATGGATGCTGTGGATCACTGACCTGTCGATCAAGGATCCGTTCTTCATCCTGCCGATCATCATGGGCGCCACCATGTTCATTCAGCAGCGTCTGAACCCGACGCCGCCGGATCCGATGCAGGCCAAGGTAATGAAAATGATGCCAATCATCTTCACCTTCTTCTTCCTGTGGTTCCCGGCTGGCCTGGTGCTGTACTGGGTTGTGAACAACTGCCTGTCGATTTCGCAGCAGTGGTACATCACCCGCCGTATCGAAGCAGCGACTAAAAAAGCTGCTGCTTGACGGGCTGCTAGTCTGTGAATAAAAACGCCCCCTAGTGGGGCGTTTTTGCTATCTGTCGTTTTTGTCGTAGAGGCTTTCGAGCATGAACACTGTGCGTGAGACCATCGCTGCCATCGCTACCGCCCAAGGCCGCGGTGGCGTGGGCATTGTCCGCTTGTCTGGCCCTCTGGCGGCCAAGGCAGGCCAGCTCATCACCGGCCGCACCCTAACGCCTCGCCATGCGCATTACGGGCCCTTCCGTGATGACCAGGGCCTGGTCCTGGACGAAGGCATCGCGTTGTACTTCCCGGGGCCGAACTCGTTCACCGGTGAGGATGTGCTCGAGCTGCAGGGGCATGGTGGGCCGGTGGTCCTCGACATGCTGCTGCAACGCTGTGTACAACTTGGTTGCCGCCTGGCCCGGCCCGGTGAGTTCAGCGAGCGTGCGTTTCTCAACGACAAGCTCGACCTGGCGCAAGCCGAGGCGATCGCCGACCTTATCGAGGCCAGCTCCAGCCAGGCCGCGCGCAATGCCTTGCGTTCGCTACAAGGTGAGTTCTCTAAGCGTGTGCACAGCCTTACCGAGGCGCTGATCGCCTTGCGGATCTATGTCGAAGCGGCGATCGACTTCCCTGAGGAGGAGATCGACTTCCTCGCCGATGGCCACGTGCTGTCGATGCTGGACGCGGTGCGTGGCGAGTTGTCCACAGTGCAACGCGAAGCCGGGCAGGGCGCTTTGCTGCGTGATGGCATGACCGTAGTGATTGCCGGCCGTCCGAATGCGGGTAAATCCAGCCTGCTGAATCGGCTGGCTGGCCGCGAAGCCGCCATCGTTACCGACATCGCCGGCACCACCCGCGACATCCTGCGTGAACATATCCACATCGATGGCATGCCGTTGCATGTGGTCGACACTGCAGGCCTGCGTGATACCGATGACCATGTGGAAAAGATCGGCGTCGAGCGGGCGCTCAAGGCCATTGGCGAAGCGGATCGTGTCTTGCTGGTGGTGGATTCCACAGCCCCGGAAGCCGCAGACCCATTTGCCCTCTGGCCTGAGTTCCTCGATCAGCGGCCGGACCCAGGCAAAGTCACCCTGATCCGCAACAAGGCTGACCTCAGTGGTGAGGCCGTGGGCCTGGAACAGTGTGACGACGGCCATGTGACCATCACCCTCAGCGCCAAGGACGACGACAGTGGCTTGCAGTTGCTGCGCGACCACCTCAAGGCCTGCATGGGTTATGAACAGACCGCCGAGAGCGGTTTCAGCGCCCGCCGGCGCCACCTCGATGCCCTGCGCCAGGCCAGTGATCACCTGGAGCATGGCCGCGCTCAATTGACCCTGGCGGGGGCCGGAGAGCTGCTGGCCGAGGACTTGCGACAGGCTCAGCAGGCCCTGGGAGAGATCACAGGGGCGTTCAGCTCGGATGACCTGTTGGGGCGCATCTTCTCCAGTTTCTGCATCGGTAAGTAATCCACAGGCCTTCAAAGGCACTCGCAACACCAGGCCGCTCCTCCGGGAGCGGCTTTTTTTTGGGTGTTTGCCGGTGGAGTTTTTACGCCCTTGAGATCGAGCGCCGCCCGCGCGGCGCTTCGCAGCGCAAGGCTGCTCCTACATTTTTATCGGGCCAGTCAATCCTGAGACTGAGGCGCGCGGCCCCTTGGTGCCTAGCTCAATATCGTGTGGAACAAACAAGGCGGTCGCGCGCGCTGGGACAGGCGTTACTGGCCCGAAACCGATGTAGGAGCAGCCTTGTGCTGCGAAGCGCCGCGCGGGCGGCGCTCGATTTACGCCGTCCCTCATAACCCAAGACAAGCACCTGGCTGCTTTCACCCTATCTCGCGGCAAGCAATCGCACCTCTCACCCCAACTTGCTGAACAACCTTTTCGGCCCACCGACCCGCTGGGACGGTCTGTGGATTGCCGAACGGCTACGGCAATCCGGTTTTTTCATCAAAAGGTACAAAAAAGGCCCAGCTGTACCCTGTGGAAAACCCTCCATCAGCTCTCTTGATAACCCCCTCTTTTTCTTGAGGAAAAAACCGCTTGTGCATAAGTAGCACTTTAATCCACAGGCTAAAGGACGTTATCCAGAGGCTTTATGGCACTTGGATAACAGGGTTTAATTTCTCTGTACACAGCGCCACATAAGGGATCTAGAACCTTATCCACAGAAAGGTGTGTGCATAAGAATAAACATAAAAACAAAGCTTTTTTAAATCTCTCTTCGTTGTTTTTGTTATCTGCCACTCATCCACAGCCTGATCAAATTTTGCGCAAGCGGTTCCTTTGCAAGGGGGTAAGTCCCTATACTTGTCCGCTTACCTTCTCTATTCGCAAAAACAGGCACGAGGTGCGTGGTGGATTTCCCTTCCCGTTTTGAAGTGATCGTCATCGGCGGCGGCCATGCCGGTACCGAGGCTGCGCTTGCGTCTGCACGCATGGGTGTGAAAACCCTGCTGCTGACCCATAACGTGGAAACCCTCGGTCACATGAGCTGCAACCCCGCGATTGGCGGTATTGGCAAAAGCCATCTGGTCAAAGAGATCGATGCGCTCGGCGGTGCCATGGCATTGGCCACCGACAAGAGCGGCATCCAGTTCCGCGTTTTGAACAACCGCAAAGGCCCGGCCGTACGCGCCACCCGAGCGCAAGCTGACCGCGCCATTTACAAGGCTGTGGTTCGCGAAATCCTGGAAAACCAGCCAAACCTGTGGATATTCCAGCAGTCCTGCGACGACCTGATCGTCGAACAGGACCAAGTCAAAGGCGTGGTGACCCAGATGGGCCTGCGCTTCTTCGCCGACTCCGTGGTGCTGACGACCGGGACCTTCCTCGGTGGCCTTATCCACATCGGTTTGCAAAACCATTCCGGCGGTCGCGCCGGCGATCCGCCTTCGATTGCCCTGGCGCACCGCATGCGTGAACTGCCGCTGCGCGTTGGCCGTTTGAAAACCGGTACCCCGCCGCGCATCGATGGCCGGTCGGTAGACTTCTCGGTCATGACCGAGCAACCGGGCGATACGCCGATCCCGGTCATGTCGTTCATGGGCAACGCGCAGATGCATCCGCGCCAGGTGAGCTGCTGGATTACCCACACCAACGCCCGCACCCACGAAATCATCGCGTCGAACCTCGACCGTTCGCCGATGTACTCGGGTGTGATCGAAGGTGTTGGCCCGCGCTACTGCCCATCGATCGAAGACAAGATTCACCGTTTTGCCGACAAGGAAAGCCACCAGGTATTCATCGAGCCGGAAGGCCTGAACACCCATGAGCTGTACCCCAACGGCATCTCGACGTCGCTGCCGTTCGACGTGCAGCTGGAGCTGGTGCGCTCGATTCGCGGCATGGAAAACGCCCACATCGTGCGCCCGGGCTACGCTATCGAGTACGACTACTTCGACCCGCGTGACCTGAAGTACAGCCTCGAGACCAAAGTCATCGGCGGCCTGTTCTTCGCTGGCCAGATCAACGGCACCACCGGTTACGAAGAAGCCGGTGCACAAGGCCTGTTGGCCGGTACCAACGCTGCGCTGCGTGCGCAAGGCCGCGAAAGCTGGTGCCCGCGGCGCGACGAGGCGTACATCGGCGTACTGGTCGACGACCTGATCACCCTGGGTACCCAGGAGCCGTACCGCATGTTCACCTCGCGTGCCGAGTACCGGCTGATCCTGCGCGAAGACAACGCCGACCTGCGCCTGACCGAAAAAGGCCGCGAACTGGGCCTGATCGATGACCAGCGTTGGGCCGCGTTCTGCGCCAAGCGTGATGGCATCGAGCGTGAGGAACAGCGCCTGAAGTCGACTTGGGTTCGCCCGAATACGCCGCAGGGCCAGGCAGTTGTGGATAAGTTCGGCACGCCGCTGAGTCACGAATACAGCCTGCTCAACCTGTTGGCGCGGCCGGAAATCGACTACGCCGGCCTGATCGAGGCCACCGGTGGTGATGAAATTGATCCACAGGTTGCCGAGCAGGTCGAGATCAAGACCAAGTACGCGGGCTACATCGACCGCCAGCAGGACGAAATCGCTCGGCTGCGCGCCAGCGAAGACACCCGCCTGCCTGTGGATATCGACTACACCACGATTTCTGGCCTGTCGAAGGAAATCCAGGGCAAGCTTGGCCAGACCCGTCCCGAGACGTTGGGCCAGGCTTCGCGTATTCCTGGTGTGACACCAGCGGCCATTTCGCTGCTGCTGATTCATCTGAAAAAACGCGGCGCAGGCCGCGAATTGGAGCAAAGCGCTTGAGTTCCCTGGTCACCCCGCAACACGCCGAAGAATTGTCCACAGGCGCGCGCCAGCTCGGCATCGAGCTGAGCGCGCAGCAGCACGAGATGCTGCTGGGCTACCTGGCCCTGTTGATCAAATGGAACAAGGCCTACAACCTGACTGCCGTGCGCGATCCGGACGAGATGGTTTCGCGGCATCTGCTCGATAGCCTCAGCGTCATGTCGTTTATCCACAGCGAGCGCGATAACTGGCTGGATGTCGGCAGTGGGGGTGGCATGCCAGGCATACCCTTGGCTATCCTGCACCCGCACAAGCAAGTGACGGTTCTGGACAGCAATGGCAAGAAGACCCGCTTCCTGACCCAAGTCAAAATGGAACTCAAGCTGGACAACCTGCAGGTTATCCACAGCCGGGTCGAGGAGTTCAAACCGGCGCAACCGTTCAGCGGAATCATCTCTCGTGCCTTCAGCAGCATGGAGAACTTCACCAACTGGACCCGCCATCTGGGCGACACCGGGACGCAATGGCTTGCAATGAAGGGGCTGCATCCTGCCGATGAACTGGTAGCATTGCCCGCAGACTTCACAGTGGAAAGCGAGCAGGCCCTGACCGTTCCGGGTTGCCAGGGCCAGCGCCATCTGCTGATACTGCGCCGCAAGGCATGACTGGGAACACGCGCATCAATGGCTAAGGTATTCGCAATCGCGAACCAGAAAGGTGGTGTGGGCAAGACCACCACCTGTATCAATCTCGCCGCTTCGCTGGCCGCGACCAAACGTCGTGTGCTGCTGATCGACCTCGATCCGCAAGGCAACGCCACCATGGGCAGCGGTGTCGACAAGCACGAGCTCGAGCACTCGGTATACGACCTGCTGATCGGGGAATGCGACCTGGCTCAGGCCATGCATTACTCCGAGCACGGTGGTTTCCAGCTGTTGCCGGCCAACCGTGACCTGACCGCCGCCGAAGTGGTGCTGCTGGAAATGCAGGTCAAGGAAAGCCGCCTGCGCAACGCCCTGGCGCCGATCCGCGAGAACTACGACTTCATTCTCATCGACTGTCCGCCGTCGTTGTCGATGCTGACGCTGAACGCGTTGGTGGCCTCCGATGGCGTCATTATCCCCATGCAGTGCGAGTACTACGCACTGGAAGGTCTCAGTGACCTTGTGGATAACATCAAGCGCATCGCCGCCCGGTTGAACCCGGAGCTGAAGATCGAAGGCCTGTTGCGGACCATGTTCGACCCGCGCCTGAGCCTGAACAACGATGTTTCGGCCCAGCTCAAGGAACACTTCGGCGAGCAGCTGTACGACACGGTCATCCCGCGCAACATTCGCCTGGCCGAGGCCCCAAGCTTTGGCATGCCGGCCCTGGCCTACGACAAGCAATCGCGTGGCGCGCTGGCTTATCTGGCCCTGGCTGGGGAACTGGTACGCCGTCAGCGCCGTCCATCCCGCACTGCACAAACAACTTAAGGAATCCGTATGGCCGTTAAGAAACGGGGTCTCGGACGTGGGTTGGATGCACTGCTCAGTGGTCCTTCCGTCAGCGCGCTCGAAGAGCAGGCTGTCAAGATCGACCAGAAAGAACTGCAACACCTGCCGGTCGAGCTGATTCAACGTGGCAAGTACCAGCCGCGTCGCGACATGGACCCGGTGGCGCTGGAAGAACTCGCGCACTCGATTCGCACCCATGGCGTGATGCAGCCGATCGTGGTTCGCCCGATTGCCGACAACCGCTACGAGATCATCGCCGGTGAGCGCCGTTGGCGCGCCACCCAGCAGGCTGGCCTGGACACCGTGCCGGCCATGGTCCGCGAAGTGCCGGACGAAACGGCCATCGCCATGGCGCTGATCGAAAACATCCAGCGCGAAGACCTCAACCCCCTGGAAGAGGCCCTCGCGCTGCAGCGCCTGCAGCAGGAGTTCGAACTGACCCAGCAGCAGGTAGCGGATGCCGTGGGCAAGTCGCGGGTTACCGTGGCCAACCTGCTGCGCCTGATCACCCTGCCTGAAGCGATCAAGACCATGCTCGCCCATGGTGACCTGGAGATGGGTCATGCGCGCGCTTTGCTCGGTCTTGAAGAGCATCGTCAGGAAGAGGGGGCGCGTCATGTTGTCGCACGTGGCCTCACCGTGCGCCAAACTGAGGCACTGGTGCGTCAGTGGCTCAGCGACAAGCCTGATCCGGTCGAACCGAGCAAACCTGATCCGGATATCGCACGCCTTGAACAGCGGCTCGCAGAGCGCCTGGGCTCTGCCGTACAGATCCGTCATGGCAACAAGGGCAAGGGCCAGTTGGTTATTCGCTATAACTCGCTTGACGAGTTGCAAGGCGTCCTTGCTCACATCCGCTGAAACAATTCCTGTTGTAGCGCGCAGTCGGAAATCACTACGAAGAGTTGAATAGGGGTTAATCCACCCCTATACTCTGCGCGCATTTTGTCGGCACAAATTATGCCAAGTCATAGCTGACTTGTTGGTCGACTTCCGAGGAGCAGTTGTGATGGAAATACGCACGCCAAACCGCTTGCCTTTCCATCGCTGGGCGGTTTTTCCGGTACTGCTGACTCAATGTGTTGTACTGCTGTTGGCAACGTTGGTGTTGTGGCAGTGGAAAGGGGCGGTCAGTGGATATTCAGGTCTCTGCGGAGGTTTGATTGCCTGGCTACCCAATGTGTATTTCGCCTGGAAGGCATTTCGCTTCAGCGGAGCCCGGGCAGCGCAGGCCATCGTCAAGTCGTTCTACGCTGGCGAGGCAGGCAAAATGATTTTGACGGCAGTGCTGTTTGCACTGACCTTCGCAGGAGTGAAGCCATTGGCGCCGTTAGCAGTATTCGGCGTCTTCCTGCTGACCCTAATGGTCAGCTGGTTCGCGCCACTGCTAATGAATAAAAGACTTTCGAGACCTTAGGGCGTTTGAGGCAACCATGGCAGCAGAAACCGCTTCGGGCTATATCCAGCACCACTTGCAGAACCTGACCTACGGTCAACTACCAGACGGCAGCTGGGGCTTCGCCCATTCGGCTGCAGAAGCCAAGGCAATGGGCTTCTGGGCGTTCCACCTGGACACCCTGGGCTGGTCCGTTGCGCTGGGTCTGATCTTCCTGTTCATCTTCCGCATGGCGGCGAAGAAGGCGACCTCCGGCCAACCTGGCGGTCTGCAGAACTTCGTCGAAGTGATGGTCGACTTCGTCAACGGCAGCGTGAAGGACTCCTTCCACGGCCGTAGCCCGGTGATCGCACCGCTGGCGCTGACCATCTTCGTCTGGGTATTCCTGATGAACGCCGTCGACCTGGTACCGGTCGACTGGATTCCTCAGCTGGCCATCCTGATCTCCGGTGATCCGCACATTCCGTTCCGCGCTGTGTCGACCACCGACCCGAACGCGACCCTGGCCATGGCCTTCAGCGTATTCGCCCTGATCATCTTCTACAGCATCAAGGTCAAGGGCCTGGGCGGCTTCATCGGTGAGCTGACCCTGCACCCGTTCGGCAGCAAGAACATCTTTGTTCAGATCCTGCTGATCCCGGTGAACTTCCTGCTCGAATTCGTCACCCTGATCGCCAAGCCGATCTCGCTGGCCCTGCGTCTGTTCGGCAACATGTACGCCGGTGAGCTGGTGTTCATCCTGATCGCCGTCATGTTCGGCTCCGGCCTGCTCTGGCTGAGCGGCCTGGGTGTGGTGCTGCAATGGGCGTGGGCTGTGTTCCACATCCTGATCATCACCCTGCAAGCTTTCATCTTCATGATGCTGACCATCGTCTACCTGTCGATGGCGCACGAAGATAACCATTAAGACCGCCTGGCGTGTCTGATAGCCTTCCTCGCCGGTACGGGGGGAGGGCTTAAAAAGTCCGCAAGGGCAGCTGTACTCACGATTTGTTTTACCGCTTCAAACTAAAAACCTAACCAATACGACGTAAAAGTCGGGAGGAAAGATGGAAACTGTAGTTGGTCTGACCGCTATCGCTGTTGCTCTGCTGATCGGCCTGGGTGCTCTGGGTACCGCCATTGGTTTCGGCCTGCTGGGCGGCAAATTCCTGGAAGGCGCTGCTCGTCAACCAGAAATGGTTCCGATGCTGCAGGTTAAAATGTTCATCGTTGCCGGTCTGCTCGACGCCGTAACCATGATCGGTGTTGGTATCGCTCTGTTCTTCACCTTCGCGAATCCGTTCGTTGGTCAGATCGCCGGCTAATCACTCGTCACCACGAGTTGATTTGCTGTATGAATTAAGACCGAGCGAGGTGTTGGCGTGAACATTAATGCAACCCTGATTGGCCAATCCGTTGCTTTCCTGATTTTTGTACTCTTCTGCATGAAGTACGTATGGCCTCCGGTCATCACTGCTCTGCAAGAGCGCCAAAAGAAGATTGCCGATGGCTTGGACGCTGCCAACCGCGCAGCTCGCGACCTGGAGCTGGCCCAAGAGAAAGCGGGTCAGCAACTGCGTGAAGCTAAAGCACAGGCAGCCGAAATCATTGAGCAAAGCAAGAAACGCGCTGCTCAGCTTGTCGAGGAAGCCCGTGAACAGGCCCGCGTCGAAGCTGACCGTGTGAAGGCTCAGGCTCTGGCCGAGATCGAACAGGAACTGAACAGCGCTAAAGACGCCCTGCGTGCCCAAGTGGGTGCTCTGGCCGTTGGCGGTGCTGAAAAGATCCTTGGCGCCACAATCGATCAAAACGCGCATGCGGAGCTGGTTAACAAACTGGCCGCTGAAATTTAAGCGAGGGCGATCATGGCAGAACTGACCACGTTGGCCCGACCTTACGCTAAGGCTGCCTTTGAGCATGCCCAGGCCCATCAGCAACTGGCCAATTGGTCAGCCATGCTCGGCCTGGCTGCTGCGGTGTCGCAAGACGACACCATGCAGCGCCTGCTCAAGGCCCCGCGACTGACGAGCGCAGAAAAGGCCGCCACGTTCATTGACGTGTGCGGTGACAAGTTCAATGCACAGGCACAGAATTTCATTCATGTTGCCGCGGAAAACGACCGTCTCCTGCTTCTGCCGGAGATTGCCGCTCTGTTCGACCTGTACAAGGCCGAGCAAGAGAAATCCGTGGACGTGGAAGTCACCAGTGCCTTCGCGTTGAACCAAGAACAGCAAGACAAACTCGCCAAGGTTCTCAGTGCACGGTTAGGCCAGGAAGTGCGCCTGCACGCGTCGGAGGATGCCAGCCTGATTGGCGGCGTCGTCATCCGCGCTGGTGACCTGGTAATCGATGGCTCTGTTCGCGGCAAAATCGCGAAACTGGCCGAAGCATTGAAATCTTGAGTTTGAAGGGGCAGCAGAGCAATGCAGCAACTCAATCCTTCCGAAATTAGTGAAATCATCAAGGGCCGCATCGACAACCTCGATGTGAGCTCCCAAGCCCGTAACGAAGGTACCGTCGTTTCGGTTTCCGACGGTATCGTGCGGATCCACGGTCTGGCCGACGTCATGTACGGCGAAATGATCGAGTTCCCTGGCGGCGTCTACGGCATGGCACTGAACCTGGAGCAAGACTCCGTAGGTGCAGTGATCCTGGGTGCATACGACACCCTCGCCGAAGGCATGAGCGCCAAGTGCACCGGCCGCATCCTGGAAGTTCCGGTTGGTAAGGAACTGCTGGGTCGCGTCGTCGACGCACTGGGCAACCCGATCGACGGCAAAGGCCCGCTGGGCAACACCGAGACCGACGCGGTCGAGAAAGTTGCTCCAGGCGTGATCTGGCGTAAGTCGGTAGACCAGCCTGTACAGACTGGCTACAAGTCCGTTGACGCCATGATCCCTGTCGGCCGTGGCCAGCGTGAGCTGATCATCGGTGACCGTCAGATCGGCAAGACCGCCATGGCCATCGACGCCATCATCAACCAGAAAGACTCCGGTATTTTCTGTGTGTATGTTGCTGTCGGCCAGAAGCGTTCCACCGTTGCCAACATCGTTCGCAAGCTGGAAGAAAACGACGCACTGAAGAACACCATCGTGGTGGTTGCCAGTGCTTCGGAATCCGCCGCACTGCAATTCCTGGCGCCATACGCCGGTTGCACCATGGGCGAGTTCTTCCGTGACCGCGGTGAAGACGCACTGATCGTTTACGATGACCTGTCCAAGCAGGCCGTTGCCTACCGTCAGATCTCCCTGCTGCTGCGCCGTCCACCAGGACGTGAAGCGTACCCAGGCGACGTGTTCTATCTCCACTCCCGTCTGCTGGAGCGTGCATCGCGCGTTTCGGAAGAGTACGTCGAGAAGTTCACCAACGGTGCTGTGACTGGCAAAACCGGTTCCCTGACCGCGCTGCCGATCATCGAAACCCAGGCTGGCGACGTTTCCGCGTTCGTTCCGACCAACGTGATCTCGATCACCGACGGTCAGATCTTCCTGGAATCGGCCATGTTCAACTCGGGCATCCGCCCTGCAGTGAACGCCGGTGTTTCGGTATCCCGCGTAGGTGGTGCCGCTCAGACCAAGATCATCAAGAAGCTGTCCGGTGGTATTCGTACCGCTCTGGCTCAGTACCGTGAACTGGCTGCATTCGCCCAGTTCGCTTCCGATCTGGACGAAGCGACCCGCAAGCAGCTGGAGCATGGTCAGCGCGTTACCGAGCTGATGAAGCAGAAGCAGTACGCGCCAATGTCCATCGCGGACATGGCCCTGTCGCTGTACGCCGCTGAGCGTGGTTTCCTGACTGACGTAGAAGTCTCCAAGATCGGTAGCTTCGAGCAAGCACTGATCGCCTTCTTCAACCGTGATCACGCTGAACTGATGGCGAAGATCAACGTGAAGGGTGACTTCAACGACGAAATCGACGCTGGCCTGAAAGCCGGTATCGAGAAGTTCAAGGCCACCCAGACCTGGTAAGCCGCAGCGGGGGCCCAGGCCCCCGCTTGCTAACCTGATAGGTGATACATGGCAGGCGCAAAAGAGATTCGCAGTAAGATTGCGAGCATCAAAAGCACGCAAAAAATTACCAGCGCCATGGAGAAAGTGGCGGTCAGCAAAATGCGCAAGGCACAAATGCGCATGGCTGCTAGCCGTCCTTACGCGGAGCGTATCCGCCAGGTGATCGGTCATCTGGCCAACGCCAACCCGGAATACCGCCACCCTTTCATGATCGAGCGCCCTGTTAAGCGCACCGGTTATATCGTGGTGAGCAGTGACCGTGGTCTGTGCGGTGGCTTGAACACCAACCTGTTCAAGGCCCTGGTCAAGGACATGAACGCAAACCGCGAACAGGGCGTGGAAATCGACCTGTGCGTGATCGGCAGCAAGGGTGCGACTTTCTTCCGCATCTTTGGCGGCAACGTCGTAGCCGCGATCAGCCACCTGGGCGAAGAGCCATCGATCAACGATCTGATCGGCTCCGTCAAAGTGATGCTGGACGCCTACCTGGACGGCCGTATCGATCGCCTCTCCGTGGTTTCGAACAAGTTCATCAATACCATGACCCAGAAGCCAACGGTCGAGCAATTGGTACCGTTGGTGGCAACCCCGGATCAGGATCTCAAGCATCACTGGGATTACCTGTACGAACCCGACGCAAAAGAGCTGCTGGACGGCTTGATGGTGCGTTATGTGGAGTCGCAGGTATACCAGGCGGTGGTCGAGAACAACGCTGCTGAACAAGCGGCCCGGATGATCGCCATGAAGAACGCCACAGACAACGCCGGTGATTTGATCAAAGAGCTTCAGTTGATCTACAACAAGGCGCGTCAGGCTGCGATCACCCAGGAGATCTCGGAAATCGTCGGCGGCGCTGCCGCGGTTTAACGGTTCACATATTCAGAGGATCCAGCTATGAGTAGCGGACGTATCGTTCAAATCATCGGCGCCGTCATCGACGTGGAATTCCCACGTGACGTCGTGCCGAGTGTATACAACGCGCTGAAAGTACAAGGCGCGGAAACCACCCTCGAAGTTCAGCAGCAGCTGGGCGACGGCGTGGTTCGTACTATTGCGATGGGCTCGACCGAAGGCTTGAAGCGCGGTCTGGATGTCGTCGACACCGGCGCTGCCATTTCCGTTCCTGTTGGTAAGGCCACCCTGGGCCGTATCATGGACGTACTGGGCAACCCGATCGACGAAGCCGGCCCGATCGGTGAAGAAGAGCGTCGCGGTATCCACCAGCCAGCGCCTTCGTTCGCTGACCAGGCAGGCGGCAACGACCTGCTGGAAACCGGCATCAAGGTTATCGACCTGGTTTGCCCGTTCGCCAAGGGTGGTAAAGTTGGTCTGTTCGGTGGTGCCGGTGTCGGCAAGACCGTAAACATGATGGAACTGATCCGTAACATCGCCATGGAACACAGCGGTTACTCCGTGTTCGCTGGTGTGGGTGAGCGTACTCGTGAGGGTAACGACTTCTACCACGAGATGAAGGACTCCAACGTTCTCGACAAAGTAGCGCTGGTCTACGGTCAGATGAACGAGCCACCAGGAAACCGTCTGCGCGTAGCGCTGACCGGCCTGACCATGGCTGAGAAGTTCCGTGACGAAGGTAACGACGTTCTGCTGTTCGTCGACAACATCTATCGTTACACCCTGGCCGGTACTGAAGTATCCGCACTGCTGGGCCGTATGCCTTCGGCAGTAGGTTACCAGCCGACCCTGGCTGAAGAGATGGGCGTTCTGCAAGAGCGCATCACCTCCACCAAGGAAGGTTCGATCACCTCCGTTCAGGCCGTATACGTACCTGCGGACGACTTGACCGACCCGTCGCCAGCGACCACCTTCGCCCACTTGGACGCCACCGTCGTTCTGTCCCGTGACATCGCCTCCCTGGGTATCTACCCAGCGGTCGACCCACTGGACTCGACTTCGCGTCAGCTGGACCCGAACGTGATCGGCAACGAGCACTACGACACCGCGCGTGGCGTTCAGTATGTTCTGCAGCGCTACAAAGAGCTGAAAGACATCATCGCCATCCTGGGTATGGACGAACTGTCCGAGACCGACAAGCAACTGGTAGCCCGCGCTCGTAAGATCCAGCGCTTCCTGTCGCAGCCGTTCTTCGTGGCCGAAGTCTTCACCGGTTCGCCAGGCAAGTACGTTTCCCTGAAAGACACCATCGCTGGCTTCAGCGGCATCCTCAAAGGTGACTACGACCACCTGCCAGAACAAGCGTTCTACATGGTCGGCAGCATCGACGAAGCGATCGAGAAAGCCAAGAAACTGTAATTCCTGCGCCCCGCAAGGGGCGCTATCAGGTTGAGGCAAGCAGATGGCTATGACAGTCCATTGCGATATCGTCAGCGCGGAAGGAGAGATTTTCTCCGGTCTGGTCGAGATGGTGGTTGCGCACGGTAACCTGGGTGATCTTGGTATCGCTCCGGGCCACGCGCCGCTGATCACCAATCTGAAGCCAGGTCCGATCACGCTGACCAAGCAGGGTGGCGCCCAAGAGGTGTTTTACATCTCTGGTGGTTTCCTCGAGGTTCAGCCGAACATGGTCAAGGTGCTTGCCGATACCGTGCAACGTGCTGCAGACCTGGATGAAGCTCAGGCTCAGGAAGCCCTCAAGGCTGCCGAGAACGCCCTGAATCTGAAAGGCGCGGACTTCGACTACGGCGCCGCCGCCGCACGTCTGGCCGAGGCCGCAGCTCAGCTGCGTACCGTCCAGCAAATGCGCAAAGGCAAGTAATCGGCCCTGGGCTGATCACTTCTGTTGCGATTGAGTAAAAGGGTAGCCTCGGCTACCCTTTTTCTTTTTCCGAATTTCTCCCCCCGGTCATTTCACTGACCGCCCAGGATTGGTAGCCAGTAATGTCACTCGATATCGTTATTCTCGCCGCCGGCCAAGGTACCCGCATGCGCTCGGCGCTGCCCAAGGTGCTGCACCCGGTTGCCGGCAACTCCATGCTTGGCCATGTTATACACAGCGCGCGTCAACTCCAGCCGCAAGGTATCCACGTGGTCATTGGCCATGGTGCCGAGCAGGTGCGTGAGCGCCTGGCAGCTGACGATCTGAACTTTGTCATGCAAGACAAGCAGCTGGGTACAGGCCATGCCCTGGCCCAGGCGCTGCCAGCATTGACCGCTGACACCGTACTGGTGCTGTACGGTGATGTGCCGTTGATCGAAGTGGAGACCTTGCAGCGCCTGTTGGCCAAGGCCAATGATCAACAGCTGGGCTTGCTCACGGTCACCCTCGAAGACCCGACCGGCTATGGCCGCATCGTGCGTGACGAGCAAGGTAAGGTGACGGCCATCGTTGAGCACAAGGATGCCAGCGACGCGCAGAAAGCGATCAAGGAAGGCAACACCGGCATTCTGGCCCTGCCTGCGGCGCGCCTGGCGGACTGGATGAGCCGCTTGTCGAATAACAATGCCCAAGGCGAGTACTACCTGACCGACGTCATCGCCATGGCGGTGTCCGATGGCCTGGTGGTTGCCACCGAGCAACCCGAAGACCCGATGGAAGTGCAGGGCGCCAACGATCGTCGCCAGCTGTCCGAGCTCGAGCGCCACTATCAGCTGCGCGCAGGCCGCCGCCTGATGGCCCAGGGCGTCACCCTGCGTGACCCGGCGCGGTTCGATGTACGGGGTGAAGTGACCGTTGGTCGCGATGTGCTGATCGACATCAACGTGATCCTCGAAGGCCAGGTGGTCATCGAAGATGGCGTAGAGATCGGCCCCAACTGCGTGATCAAGAACAGCACCCTGCGCAAGGGTGTGGTGGTCAAGGCAAACAGCCACATCGAAGGTGCGGTGATGGGTGAGGGCAGCGATGCCGGCCCGTTCGCTCGCCTGCGCCCAGGCAGTGTGCTGGATGCCAAGGCCCATGTGGGTAACTTCGTCGAGCTGAAAAACGCTCACTTGGGCGAAGGCGCCAAGGCAGGCCACCTGAGCTACCTGGGCGACGCCGAAATCGGCGCGCGCACCAACATCGGCGCTGGCACCATCACCTGCAACTATGATGGCGCCAACAAGTTCAAGACCGTGATGGGTGAGGACGTGTTCATCGGTTCGAACAACTCACTGGTGGCGCCTGTGGAAATCAAGGCCGGCGCGACCACGGCAGCCGGTTCGACTATCACGCAGACCGTCGAAGCCGCCGACCTGGCTGTGGGCCGCGCGCGCCAGCGAAACATCTCGGGCTGGAAGCGGCCGGAGAAGATCAAGAAGAGCTGAGTTATACACAGCTGTTCGATCGAAAGCCGACTTATGTGAATAAGTCGGCTTTTTTTTGCGGCGTGAGTTTGCGCTCCTACAGGGGACGAAACTATCCACAGCGCAGCAACTGCTTGACGAAACGAGCGTCTTAGGTTTTGATTGCAACCATTATCTTTCGAAACGAAACTTAAGCGCTCATGTCGAAACGTAACACGCCTCAACGCCGCCACAACATCCTGGCCATGCTCAGTGAGCAAGGGGAGGTGAGTGTGGATGCATTGGCCAAGCGCTTCGAAACCTCGGAAGTGACCATTCGCAAAGACCTCGCCGCCCTGGAAACCAACGGCCTGTTGCTACGCCGCTATGGCGGTGCGGTACCGGTGCCGCAAGAGCTGCTCGGTGAGCCGGCCCAGCCCGTGTCTGCCTACAAGAAGGCCATTGCCCGCGCGGCGGTAGGGCGTATCCGCGAACATGCGCGGATCATCATCGACAGTGGCAGCACCACTGCCGCGATGATTCCCGAGCTGGGCCGACAGCCTGGCCTGGTGGTGATGACCAATTCCTTGAACGTGGCCCGCGCCATCAGCGATCTCGAGCATGAGCCTGTATTGCTGATGACCGGTGGTACTTGGGACCCGCACTCCGAGTCGTTCCAGGGGCAGGTTGCCGAGCAGGTGCTGCGCTCCTACGATTTCGATCAGCTGTTCATCGGTGCCGATGGCATCGACCTCAACCGGGGCACCACCACCTTCAATGAGCTGCTGGGCCTGAGCCGAGTCATGGCCGAGGTCGCCCGTGAGGTGATCGTGATGGTCGAGTCCGACAAGGTGGGGCGCAAAATCCCCAACCTTGAGCTGCCGTGGGGCAGCGTGAATACCCTCATTACTGACGAACGCCTGCCCGCAGCGGCACGCGAACAAATTCAAGCCCGCGGCATCAACCTGATTTGCGCCGCGATCAGCCAGGAGCAATGAACATGTGTGGAATCGTTGGTGCCGTAGCCGAACGTAATATCACCGCCATCCTGATCGAAGGCCTCAAGCGCCTTGAGTACCGCGGGTACGACAGTGCCGGCCTGGCGGTCTACAGCCAGCAAGGTGGGCTGGAGCGTCGCCGCCGGATTGGCAAGGTCAGCGAACTGGAAGCTGCCGTGGCCGCCGAGCCGCTCGTCGGCCAGCTGGGGATCGCACACACGCGTTGGGCTACCCACGGCGCGCCAACCGAAGGCAATGCCCACCCACACTTCTCGGGCAGTGAATTGGCGGTCGTGCACAACGGCATCATCGAGAACCACGAAGAACTGCGTGAAGAGCTCAAAGGCCTCGGCTACGTGTTCACCTCGCAGACCGATACCGAAGTCATCGTCCACCTGATCCACCACACGCTCAAGACCGTTGCAGACCTGACCGACGCGCTGAAGGCTGCGGTGAAGCGCCTGCACGGTGCTTATGGCCTGGCCCTGATCAGCGCTAAACAGCCAGACCGCCTGGTAGCTGCCCGCAGCGGCAGCCCGCTGGTGATCGGCCTGGGCCTTGGCGAGAACTTCCTGGCCTCGGACCAGCTGGCCCTGCGCCAGGTCACCGACCGTTTCATGTACCTGGAAGAAGGCGATATCGCTGAAATCCGCCGTGACCAGGTCAGCATCTGGGACCAGGCTGGCAACAAGGTCCAGCGTGAAACCGTGCAGTATCACGAAGGTGCAGAAGCGGCGGACAAAGGTAACTACCGTCACTTCATGCTCAAGGAAATCCACGAGCAGCCAAGCGTGGTCCAACGCACCCTGGAAGGCCGTCTGGGCAAAGACCACGTGCTGGTACAGGCCTTTGGCCCGAAAGCCGCCGACCTGTTCGCCAAAGTGCGCAACGTACAGATCGTTGCCTGCGGCACCAGCTACCACGCCGGCATGGTCGCCCGTTACTGGCTGGAAAGCCTGGCCGGCATCCCTTGCCAGGTCGAAGTCGCCAGCGAGTTCCGCTACCGCAAGGTGGTGGTGCAGCCCGACACCCTGTTCGTCTCGATCTCGCAATCCGGTGAGACTGCCGACACCCTGGCTGCCCTGCGCAACGCCAAGGAGCTGGGCTTCCTCGGCAGCCTGGCGATCTGCAACGTCGGCATCAGCTCGCTGGTGCGTGAATCCGACCTGACCCTGCTGACCCTGGCTGGCCCGGAAATCGGCGTTGCTTCGACCAAGGCGTTCACCACCCAGCTGGTCTCGCTGATGATGCTGACCCTGGCCCTGGGCCAGGTACGCGGCACCCTCGAAGCCGGTGTCGAAGCCGAGCTGGTTGAAGAATTGCGTCGCCTGCCGGCCCGCCTGGGCGAGGCACTGGCCATGGACGCAACTGTCGAGAAGATCGCCGAGCTGTTCGCCGACAAGCACCACACCCTGTTCCTGGGCCGCGGCGCCCAGTACCCGGTAGCGATGGAAGGCGCGCTCAAGCTCAAGGAAATCTCCTACATCCACGCCGAAGCCTACCCGGCAGGTGAGCTGAAGCACGGCCCGCTGGCACTTGTGGATAACGACATGCCAGTCGTGACTGTGGCGCCGAACAACGAACTGCTGGAGAAGCTCAAGTCCAACCTGCAGGAAGTGCGTGCCCGTGGCGGTGAGCTGGTGGTGTTTGCCGACGAGCACGCTGGCATGACCAACGGTGAAGGCACCCACGTGATCAAGGTGCCGCACATCGCTGACGCCCTCGCGCCGATCCTGTACACCATCCCGCTGCAGTTGCTGTCGTACTACGTGGCGGTGCTCAAGGGCACCGACGTTGACCAGCCGCGCAACCTGGCGAAGTCGGTGACGGTGGAATAAACCGACGGGCAACCGTTAAAAAGCACCGGCCCCGCTGTGATCAACAGCAGGAGCTGGTGCTTTTTTGCGCAGTAAAACGGTTTTTGGTATAACTTTCGGCCGGTTCAAGGGATTGAACACATTCAAACGCGCCTCAAAGGAATGACTGATGCCTGCTGTCCCCCCTTCTTACCTCGCTGCCGCCGTCGTCCTGACCGGTAGTGCCCGATTTTCCGCAAGTCAGCCCAACGCCTAGCCATCGCCTATCGGCCACGCCTGCATTAGCCCGCGAGGTTCGTATGGAACTGTCTGAAATTTCTCCAGTCAGGGTGTGCTCAAGGCCAAAGCACTTCTTCAATCATCTGTAAGGTTGTCCACATGAAAGCTCTTCGTAATTGCCTCTTCGCCGCGCTGCCTTTCGTAGCCCTTTCGGGTTGCGCGAATTTTGAGCAAACAATGCAGGAAATTCAGAAGGCGACCGCGCCAGTAGCCATCGATCAAAGCCTTGCAGAAATCTGCCGTGTCACGAAAGAAAACAAGGTTCGCGCAAACAGCCTGTACCGCGGCAAGACATTCTCCACTAACGGTGAAGTCGCCATGATCAATCAAGGGCTCGAGGCGTATCGGGTAGTGCTGAGCGTTGGCGACGTGGATATCCACGCTGAATCGACCAACACCAGCATGGTCAATGCGCTTTCCGTTGGGAAAAAATCGAATGTTTCCGGTGTCGTGACACTGGTCGACTACGACTACAAGAACTGCCACATCTCGCTCAAGAACGCGACGTTCTGAAGGTGATGCCAGGCTGCGGCGCTCTTGTTTGCAGGGCGCTGCGGCATAGCCTGCGTAGCATCCGGGCGTGCCTGTCACCATCAGTCGGCGTACCGGCAAGCCTTAGCAACCTGCTCTATAGTCACTAGCGCGGCACAGGCAATGAGCCAGGCCGTCTAGCCGATGACAGGGAGGTCGTCTGATGGCGCGCCAGGCTAATGCGCCCCTGCCAGCATGGGTGCGCGACACCTGCAGTGATCCGCTCAAATGTGCGTTATGGGCTGCCAGCCTCGTTGCTTTTATCTGGATGGCGCTCAATAACGACAGCCACCACGATCTTGAATCGTTCTGTATTTCCGGCTCGCCCTCGATGCTGACCGAGGGATGGCTGAACCTGCGCCTCTATTATTCCAGCATGGACATCGCCGTTTTCACCGGTGCGGTGGGGCTGATGCTGGTCGCGATGATGCTGCCCGCGCTGCAGGGGCCATTGGCGCATCTGTGGAGTCAATCAAGGCCCTACCATCGAGCGCCCGCTGTCGCGGCATTTCTGCTGGGGTATTTTGGCGTGTGGCTGGCGGGCAGTGCACTGCTGTTGATGATTGCGCTGTTGCTGGTTTCTTTCACCGGCTCGCAACTCGCAGCAGGATTGCTGGCGCTGATAGGGGCAGGGGGGTGGCAGTTGTGCGCGTTCAGGGCGCGTTGCCTTGTGCGCTGCCATCTGCCCGCCAGCGTCGCCAACCCATTGGCCAAGGGGGCGCTGCATGGGGTGTGGTGCTACGCCACCTGCTGGCCGTTGATGCTGATCGCATTTTGCCTGCCGTCTGTTCATCTGCCCGTGATGATTGTCGGTGCAATCATCATTGCCTATGAGCGTAGGGACCGACAGCGTTCAAGCGCCTGAGCGCAACACCCGAAGCCAGGCTTAGGATGCTGCGCCGGGGGTGGCTCAGTAGGTTTCCAGTTTGAATGGCACGTCAGCGGCTACAGCGTTGCTGCTATTGAGCAGATTGGCCCCCTCTGGCCGTTTGAGCACCGTGTCACGGGTCTGTACTTCCACTTCGATTGTGCCTTCATCAATCGCCGAGTTGTCGGCGTTGAGTGGCAGCTTGAAGGTAGCGGTGGCTTCCAGGTGGGTCTGGCAGTTCATGCAGCCTTCGACATGCCAGCGGCTGAGTATCGGCCGGGTACCCAGGTATTCGCGCTTGCCATCGACCTTGGCGTAGGCGCTGATCAGGAACGAACCGCGGATCTTGCCCCGGTTGATGCGGCTGACCCGCAAGGTCTTGCCAGCGGGTTGCACGGCCTCGGCCTTGAACAGCAACGGCTTGTTGGGTTGGGCGTAGGCGTCCAGCGAGCCTTTGCCATAGCCATAGCCCAGCTGGGTTTCGATGTTGAAGCAGTCACGGGTGGTGAAGGGGCTGCCGTCGGCCTTCACGAACGGGTCAAGCGTGGTGTCCAGGCTCAGGATGGCATTCGGGTCCAGGCCTGCTGCCCCTGCTGGCGGTTGCACGCCATCGGGCTTGTAGTAGCTGGCGCCGGGATCGGTGGCATCGATGCTGAATTCATCAGTCGCGCCTTGCCGACGCTGCCAGGTCCAGAACACATAGTCGATGAAGCAGTGGTGGAAGAAGAAGATCGGGTCCAGGCCGGCGGTCTCGTTCTCGCCCATGTCGCCGTTGGCACCCGGGATCGCCGAATTGTTGCCTTGCCCCGGGTAGTCGAAGCCGCCGACGGCCAGGTGCATGAAGTTATGCGGCTCTTCCAGGGAGACATGGTGAGTGCCCGCTGGGTCAGCCTTGTTTTTCGCGGCGGCCGACGTGGTATTGGAGAACAGGGTGTAGGTGGGCGCGTCCAGGCAGTTTTCGAAGCGGGTGAATACCTCGCCACGCCACCTGCCACCGATCTTGATCTTGCCGCTCAGCCAGGTACTGATGTTGCTATTGAGGTAGCCGATGTTCTGCTCTGGGTCTGGGAATTGCGCGTTATGGGCGTCGGTCTTCGCGCGGTCCTCATCAGTGCCCACCAAACCGGACAGCGGGTAACGCACCGTCTCGTAGCCTTCCGGCTTACTGTAGATGATCGGCGTATCCTCGACCTCGTCGGTGATGGCTTTCGGGAACACGAAGGAGCGCAGAGGGTTGTCGATCTTCTGGCCATCGAGCACGAAATATTCTTGGGTCAGCGCCGACGGGATACCGTTTTCCCGTGATGCATCGCTGCATTCATCCCAGAACGGCAAGGTCACGTCTTTGCAGCCGGGGATGCTGCGCAGCGCCTCTTCCAGGCGCCAGAGGTAGGCGCGGTGCCAGCTTGGGAACAGCACCGTCCCGTGCTGGCAGTAGCCGCCCCACCAGTTGGGGTCGGTCTTGCCCTTGTCACGGAATGGCTCGCCATGCAGGCCGCCGAGGGTGAAGAAGGAGTTTGGGTCGTTAGCGGGAAGATCCTTGATGCCCTTCCAGGCGCGGATCAGGTTCTCAAGTTCTGCTTTTTTGCCTTGGTCGTAGTCGGCCTGGATATCGCTGAGCGAACGACGTACACGCGGGGTGGATGACATGGTGAACCTCCTTGTTGCCACTGGTCCCGAAAACTCGGGGGTTTACTGCTCCATCGTCCAGCATATCCGGGTTGTAAAAATCTGCCTGGGAGGGCGCCAGACGGTTGATCTCCGTATCAACCGTGCGAGCACCGGCCCCTGTGGCCGAGGTTTTGTCAGATCTGCATCGCCATCCCTTCCACATTCATCGCCGCCTGGCGCAACGCCTCGGAGCGGGTCGGGTGCGGGTGGCAGGTGAGGGCGATGTCCTCTGCCGACGCCGAGAACTCCATGGCGACGCAGAATTCACCGATCATCTCACTGACACTCGGGCCCACCAGGTGCACGCCCAGTACCTCGTCGGTGTTGGCATCGGCGAGCACCTTGGCGAACCCTTCGGTCTCGTGGTTGATCTTGGCGCGGCTGTTGGCGGTGAAGGGGAACTTGCCCACCTTGTAGGCGCGGCCTTCGGCCTTGAGCTGTTCTTCGGTCTTGCCGACGCTGGCCAGCTCGGGGCGGGTATAAATGACACCGGGGATCAGGTTGTAGTTGACCTCATGGGCCTTGCCGGCGATGCGCTCGATGCACGACACCGCTTCATCTTCAGCCTTGTGCGCCAGCATCGGGCCTGAGGTGACATCGCCGATCACCCAGATGCCAGGCACCGAGCTGCGGTGATGATCGTTGCTCAGCATGCCGCGCTTGTCGGTCGCCAGGCCTACGCTTTCCAGGTTCAGGCCCTGGGTGTAGGGGCGGCGACCGATGGCCACCAGCACGTAGTCGGCCTGCAAAGTTTGTGCGTCGCCACCGGCGGCGGGCTCCAACGTCAGGCTGACGCCGTCGGCCGACGAGGTGGCCTGGGTGACCTTGCTGCCGAGCTTGAAGCTCATGCCTTGCTTGGCCAAGGCCTTCTGCAGGGTCTTGGCGGTTTCTTCATCGGTGCCCGGGCAGATGCGGTCGAGGTATTCGATGACAGTCACTTCGCTGCCCAGGCGGCGCCATACCGAACCCAGCTCGAGGCCGATGACGCCGGCGCCGATGACGATCAGGTGCTTGGGCACCTGGGGCAGGGACAGGGCACCGGTCGAATCGATGATGCGCTGATTGTCGATGGTCACGCCTGGCAGGGGCGTGGGCTCGGAGCCGGTGGCAATGACGATGTCCTTGGCGTGAAGGGTGCTTTCGCTGCCGTCCTCGGCCTTGACCACGACTTTGCCAACGCCATCCAGACGCCCCCAACCCTTGACCCAGTCGACCTTGTTCTTGCGGAACAGGTACTCGATGCCCTTGGTCAGGCCGGTAACGCTCTCGTCCTTCTGCTTCATCATCTGGGCGAGGTTCAAGGTGGGCTTCACTTCGATACCGAGGTGGGCGAACTCCTCGCCGCTGGCGGCCTCGTACAGCTCGGATGCATGCAGCAGGGCCTTGGACGGCATGCAGCCGACATTGAGGCAGGTGCCGCCCAAGGTCGAGCGGCCTTCCACACAGGCAACAGTCAGGCCCAGCTGGCCTGCACGGATTGCCGCGTTGTAGCCGCCAGGGCCACCGCCGATGATCACCACGTCATAGGATTTCATGGGTTCAACTCCAGGATGAAGAAGCGCGAGAGGGCACAAGGTTAGTCTGTGCGTTTAAAGTTGTATACAATCCGCGTGTCTTTCATGTCTGTTTGTTCTAGACCATCGTCGTGTAAAGCCCAAAATCGGCACCAATGAACTACCCTGATCCGGAGGCGTCCGAAATTATGAGGCGTGACGCCCCGTTACCTGAAGGGAGGGTCATTGATGCTTGCGCAACTTCCACCTGCGTTGCAGAGCCTGCACTTACCTTTGCGTCTGAAGTTGTGGGACGGCAACCAGTTCGATCTTGGGCCCAGCCCGCAAGTCACGATCCTGATCAAGGAGCCTCAACTGATCAGCCAGCTGACCCACCCGAGCTTGAACGAGCTGGGTGAGGCTTTCGTTGAAGGCAAGCTGGAGCTTGAAGGCGATATCGGCGAGGTCATTCGGGTATGCGACGAACTCAGCGAGGCGCTGCTGAGTGACGACGAGGACGCTGTTCCACAGCGTACCGCCCATGACAAACACACCGATGCCGAAGCCATTTCCTACCACTACGACCTGTCCAACGCGTTCTACCAGCTGTGGCTGGACCCGGACATGGCTTACTCCTGTGGCTACTTCCGTGAGCCAGACAACACCCTGGCCCAGGCCCAACAGGACAAGTTCGATCACCTGTGCCGCAAGTTGCGCTTGCAGGCCGGCGACTACCTGCTGGACGTCGGCTGTGGCTGGGGCGGCCTGTCACGCTTCGCCGCGCGCGAATACGGTGCCAAGGTATTCGGCATTACCTTGAGCAAGGAGCAACTCAAGCTGGGCCGTCAGCGGGTGAAGGAGGAAGGGCTGGCCGAGCAGGTCGACCTGCAGATCCTCGACTACCGTGACCTTCCCCAGGATGGGCGTTTCGACAAGGTGGTCAGTGTCGGCATGTTCGAGCACGTGGGGCATGCCAACCTGTCGTTGTATTGCCAGAAGCTGTTCGGTGCTGTGCGCGAAGGTGGCCTGGTGATGAACCATGGCATCACCGCCAAGCATGTGGATGGCCGGCCGGTAGGGCGGGGGGCAGGGGAGTTCATCGACCGTTATGTGTTCCCCCATGGCGAGCTGCCCCACCTGTCGATGATCAGTGCGAGCATCTGTGAAACAGGGCTCGAGGTGGTCGATGTAGAAAGCCTTCGCCTGCATTACGCCAAGACCTTGCACCACTGGAGCGAAAACCTGGAGAACCAACTGCACCGCGCCGCGGCCATGGTGCCCGAAAAGACCTTGCGTATCTGGCGGCTGTACCTGGCCGGCTGTGCCTATGCCTTCGAGAAGGGCTGGATCAACCTGCACCAGATTTTGGCTGTGAAGCCCTATGCCGATGGTCACCATGACCTACCTTGGACCCGCGAGGATCTTTACCGCTGAACATCCAACCTTTGTAGGAGCAGCCTTGCGCTGCGAATAGGTCGGTGCAAACACCATCGATTGAGGGTGCCTGCACCGGCCTCTTCGCAGCACAAGGCTGCTCCTACAAAGAATTGAGCTGCGCCCCAGATCTTGGGCACCCTTCCATTATCTGCCGTGATTTCCCGGGCTTGATCAAAGTCACGCAGCACCACGTTCTGGTGCACAAAGCCCGTGCACCAGATCCTGGCTGTGAAGCCCTACGCCGATGGTCACCATGACCTGCCTTGGACCCGCGAGGATCTTTACCGCTGAACATCCAACCTTTGTAGGAGCAGCCTTGCGCTGCGAAGAGGGCGGTGCAAGCACCATCGATTGCGGGTGCCTGCACCGGCCTCTTCGCAGCGTAAGGTGCTCCTACAAAGAATGAGTAAGCTTGAAACTCAACTCAAAGAATCGGCGAGATCAACCGGGCTATTGGCATCCCGAGCTGTTGCAACCGATGGGTGCTTTTGGTGCAGAAATCCCGTGCACCAGATCCTGGCTGTGAAGCCCTACGCCGATGGTCGCCATGTGACCTGCCTTGGACCCGCGAGGATCTTCACCGCTGATCGTCCAACCTTTGTAGGAGCAGCCTTGTGCTGCGAAGAGGCCGGTGCAAGCACCATCGATTGCGGGTGCCTTCACCGGCCTCTTCGCAGCGCAAGGCTGCTCCTACAAAGAATGAGTAAGCTTGAAACTCAACTCAAAGAATCGGCGAGATCAACCGGGCTATTGGCATCCCGAGCTGTTGCAACCGATGGGTGCTTTTGGTGCAGAAATCCCGTGCACCAGATCCTGGCTGTGAAGCCCTACGCCGTTGGTCGCCATGTGACCTGCCTTGGACCCGCGAGGATCTTTACCGCTGAACATCCAACCTTTGTAGGAGCAGCCTTGTGCTGCGAAGAGGCCGGTGCAAGCACCATCGATT
This sequence comes from Pseudomonas sp. ITEM 17296, assembly GCF_028895205.1. Taxonomy (NCBI): domain Bacteria; kingdom Pseudomonadati; phylum Pseudomonadota; class Gammaproteobacteria; order Pseudomonadales; family Pseudomonadaceae; genus Pseudomonas; species Pseudomonas sp. ITEM 17296. Next base: position 167,716 of record NZ_WJRS01000004.1, read on the forward strand.
GAGGGTGCCTGCACCGGCCTCTTCGCAGCGCAAGGCTGCTCCTACAAAGAATGAGTAAGCTTGAAACTCAACTCAAAGAATCGGCGAGATCAACCGGGCTATTCGCATCCCAAGCTGTTGCAGCCGATGGGTATCGAGGCTGTCTTCTGGGGTGATTTCCCGGGCTTGATCAAAGTCACGCAGCAGCATCTGTTCGACCTGGTCGGCGAACACGCGATCGACGGTCAGCAAGGTGATTTCGAAGTTCAGGCGGAACGAACGGTTATCCAGGTTCGCACTGCCGATCGCGCTGACCTCGTCATCCACCAGTACCACCTTCTGGTGCAGAAAGCCCGGCAAGTAACGGAACATGCGCACACCGGCACGTACCGCTTCGAAGGCAAACAGGCTGGAGGCGGCGTAGACAATCCGGTGGTCGGGCCGTGACGGAATGAGGATGCGCACATCCACACCGCGCAGAACCGCCAGGCGCAACGCGGCAAAAACGGCCTCGTCCGGGATGAAGTAGGGGCTGGTGATCCACACCCGGCGTGTCGCCGAATGGATCGCTTCGAGGAAGAACAGCGAGCAGGTTTCCTGCGGGTCTGCCGGGCCGCTGGCGAGGGCTTGGCACAGTACGCCGTTCTCCGGGTAGGTGTCGGGCAGGATCAACGGCGGCAGCTGGCGCGTCGCCCAGTACCAGTCTTCGGCGAACGACTCCTGCAAACAGGCCAGTACCGGGCCACCGATCTGCACATGGGTATCGCGCCAGGGCGACAGTTGCGGGTGCTCACCCAAGTACTCGTCACCCACGTTGTGCCCGCCGACGAAACCCGTCAGGCCATCCACCACGACGATCTTGCGGTGGTTGCGGAAGTTGACCTGAAAGCGGTTGAACCAACCGCGGCGTGTAGCGAAGGCATGAATCTCCACGCCACCGTCACGCAGTACCTGGCTGTAGCTGGCTGGCAAGGCATGGCTGCCGACGCGGTCATACAGCACGAAAACCTTCACGCCTTCAGCCGCTTTGCGCAACAGCAACTGCTGCAGTGCCTTGCCCAAGGTGTCGTCGTGGATGATGAAGAACTGTACCAGCACCACGTCGCGGGCTTGATGGATGGCGGCGAAGATGGCATCGAAAGTCGCCTTGCCGTCGATCAACAGCTTTACCTGGTTGTTCGCAAGGCAAGGCATGCGCCCAAGTTTGGGCATGGCGCGCAGGGCGGCATAGCTTTCCGACTCGCGGGCGGTGAGGGCCTCTTCTACCCAGGGGCGCCAGTTCAGGTTGGCCATGGCCACATGCATTTCCTGGTTGGCCTGGCGCCGTGCCTTGATGTAGGCGTAGAAGGAGCGGGCACCGAAGATCAGGTAGGGGATGAGCGTCAGGTAGGGAATGAAGACCAGGGGCATGGCCCAGGCAATCGCACCTTGTGCGGTGCGCACGGTGAACACTGCATGCAGTGCGGCGACGATGCCCAACAGGTGAATCAGGCCGAGCACATAACCGAAGAAGTAGGGGCTGTGGTAATCCATATGCATCCTGCTTGCCGAGTACACTGTGGGTAACAGAACACGTTCCAGGTGCGGCTTGCAACCTGCAGCTGGATTTGGCGTCTAAGCCTCAGCCCGGCCCGTTGGCCGGTTTTTTCCAGGAGCGTTCGTCCATGAAGATTCGTCTGCCACTGTTGGCGTTGGCCCTTGGCCTGAGCAGCCCATTGGTGCATGCACAGATGTTGCAGCCCGGCTTGTGGGAGCTGACCACCAGCAACATGCAGGTCGATGGCAAGCCGTTACCCGACATGGAGTTCATGCTCGGCCAGTTGAAAAACCTGCCGCCAGAGCAGCGCGCCATGATGGAAGGGGTGCTGGCAAAACAGGGTGTGACAGTGGGGGGCAAGGGCGTGCGCTCGTGCCTGACGCAAGAGCAGGTGGCAACCAACGATATCCCGCTGCAAGACCCGAAGTCGGGTTGCACGCAGAAGATTACCGACCGCACCGGTAATGTCTGGAAGTTCCAGTTCAGCTGCCCCAAGGCTCAGGGCACTGGGCAGGCTACCTTCCTCAGTGACAAGGAATTCACCACCCAGGTCAGTGGTACGTTCAACGCATCGGGCGTGCAGCAGCAAGGCAGCATGAACACCCGAGCCGTCTGGTTGGGCAATGATTGTGGCGCGGTCAAACCGCGCACGTGAGGTCCCATTGCCATTGGCTGGTGGCGACTGCGTCGTGAGCATGCAGGCTCTCTGCATGTTCCACGCGCAGCTTGAAGGCCGTGGCCCATTCTATTTGTCGCAACGATTGATGCAGTCGCCGAGCGGCGTCTTCGCAGAACATGAGGTTCTGCCCGTTGGCCAACGCGAACGCCTGTTCGTCCGCGCGCTTAACCGCCGTTTGCACAGCCGTACCCAAACTGGCCTCGACACGGTCGATCAACTCGGTAATCGGCAGCGCTAGCAAATTACGCTTCAGGCGCACGTGAATTTTTGCGCTACTGCGTTGGCTATGGGGCGTCGCAACGATGCCCTGGCTGCTGCCCAGCCACTCCAGCACGCTGTCTTTATCCAACTGCCCCTGTGCAAAGTCCGCCTGAAACTGCTGCTGAATCAGCTGCCTTGCGAGTGCTGCCGAGCACGGGCACGTCGATGAGTAAGGCACAGAAACAAATAGTTCCACGTGGAACACTTCACTTTCGATGCGGGCATCGAGGGTAATCGGATAGCTTTTCCAACCGGCCAATGGGCTGATCAGAGCTGGCCGTTTCAACAGGTGCTCGAAGGTTAGGCGCAGATAGGCAGCGGAAGAGAGCCCTTCATGGCTGCTCAGAAAATCTGCCAGTAGCTGACGAATCGCTAAGGGAGTGAGTGGTTGATGCTCCAGTGATTCCAATGCCAAGTACAGGCGCGACATGTGGATACCACGTGTGCTGCCGTCCACCAGGCTCACGCCCGCGTCGACAGTGGCAGCGGCTATGCGACCTTCGAATTGCACAGGCACAGCGATCCCGCACATACCTACCCAGTCGAGGGGCAATGCGTACTGTTGAGCTTGTGCGGCGATGTCGGGAAGCGTGAGCTGGGTCATGTGTCATTCCAAATGAAAAGATTTCAGCGGCAACCGCCGATCAAACTGCAGTGCAGGTTGAAGCGCTGCCCACTGGAGCTGGACACCCGGTTCAACGTGGTCCAGCCGATACGGCGGCTATAGCCCACCCAAGCCTCACCGTCGCTGGCCAGGCCGGTGTAGAAGGTCAACCCACCATAGCGGCTGTTGGTTTGCGCCCATGAACGGCGGCTCACGTGCTCATAGCCACGCAGATAGAACGTGCTGCCTTCAGTGCGCACACTGTAGTAACTGCCCTTGCCATCCTGGCAGGCCAACAAGGTCGCGCTGCGGGTACACAGTGCCAACGGGTTGCTCTGTGGCATGGCTAGCAACGTTGCGGGCATGGCCAGCAACAGCATCAGCACAGCGCGTGGAGGCTTCATTTTTCATCTCCGGCGATCACTCTTCCGACGAGAACAGCTTGGCGAAATTGTATTGTTACTTTATAACATTATGCAATGCATCGTTTCGAATGCGTCTGCCTGAAGAGGTTTCGCCATGCCCAACCGTCTCCCCGTTACCGTGCTGTCCGGCTTTCTTGGCGCCGGCAAGAGCACCTTGCTCAACCATGTACTGCGTAACCGCGACAACCTGCGCGTCGCGGTGATCGTCAATGACATGAGTGAAATCAACATCGATGCCAGCGAGGTGCAACGCAACGTCAGCCTGAACCGCGCAGAAGAAAAACTCGTCGAGATGAGCAACGGATGCATCTGCTGCACGCTGCGCGAAGACCTGCTTGAGGAAGTGGCGCGGTTAGCCGAAGAAGGGCGCTTCGATTACTTGCTTATTGAGTCCACCGGCATATCCGAGCCGCTACCGGTGGCCGAGACGTTCACCTTTCGCGATGAGCAGGGCCGCAGCCTGTCCGACATGGCCCGGCTGGACACCATGGTCACGGTGGTCGATGGCCTCAACTTCATGCGCGACTACCAGGCAGCGGACAGCCTGGCCAGCCGTGGCGAGACCCTGGGTGATGACGATGAGCGTTCGATCAGCGACCTGCTGATCGAGCAGGTCGAGTTCGCCGACGTGTTGCTGTTGAGCAAGATCGACTTGATCAGCCAGCACGAACGTGAAGAGCTCACGGCCATTTTGCGCAGCCTCAACGCCAGGGCGCAGATTGTGCCCATGGTGATGGGGGAGGTACCGCTAGCGCGCATCCTCGACACGGGCCTGTTCGACTTCGACCAGGCCGCACAAGCCCCCGGCTGGCTGCAGGAGTTGCGTGGCGAGCATGTGCCGGAAACCGAAGAGTACGGCATCGCCGCCAGCACCTGGCAGGCGAGGCGACCACTTCATCCACAGCGCTTTTTCGACTTTATCCACAAGCCCTGGAGCAACGGCAGGCTGCTGCGTTCGAAGGGTTTTTTCTGGCTGGCCAGCAAGTATCAGGAGGCCGGTAGCTGGTCTCAGGCAGGGGGCATGATGCGCCATGGCATGGCCGGTCGCTGGTGGCGATTCGTACCGCGTGAACAGTGGCCGCAGGATGTGGATAACGCCGAGGCGATACTGAAATACTGGACTGAGGAGGCGGGTGACTGCCGCCAGGAGTTGGTGTTCATCGGGCAGAATATCGACTTCGAAAAGTTATCCACAGAGCTTGAAAGCTGCCTGTTGACGGATGCAGAAATGGAATTGGGCCCGATGGGTTGGTTGCGTCTGCCCGATCCATTCGGCCCTTGGCATGAAGAGGCAGCAGCATGAACCTCGCGCGTAGCCCTGTGGATATCTTTCAGGTGTTCGGTGATTCGCCCCAGGTGCTGACCGAGGTTCTGCAGGACGGCGTGAACCTGGCGGTATGGCGTCGGCGCTTGCCGGCCCAGCTGGAGGATTTTGCACAGCTGGTTATCAGCCTCGGCCAACCCTTGGCTGACCAGCGCGTAATCGATGTGGACGAGCAGCAGATGCCGGCGTTGACCGGCCTGTTGCGCGAAGCTGCCGACCTGCAAGGCTATGAAAGCTTCGTCGCCGATGTCAGCTGGCTGGTGGCTGCCTATACCTGCCTGCTCGGCGCGCGCCGAGTGGGCCTGCGCCTGCGTGTGCTGCAAGGGCCGATGTGCCCGCGCTTCCATGTGGACCACGTGCCGGTGCGCTTGCTTACCAGCTATGCAGGCGCCGGTAGCGAGTGGCTGAAAGAAGGCGCTGTGGATCGGCGCGAACTACACCAGGCCGTGCCACCTGTGGATAACATTCAGTGCCTGCAGGCAGGCGAAGTGGCCGTGCTGAAAGGCGAAAAGTGGCAGGGCGACGAGGGCGCTGGGTTGGTTCATCGCTCCCCCTCCGGGCGCCAAGGGCGCTTGTTGCTCAGCCTTGACTGGCTGGCGTGACGGCGCATAGTGAGGCGAACCTCCAGCCTGAAGCCATGCCATGTTGCAGAACATCCCTACCCACGTGATTGCCGGCCCACTGGGCGCCGGCAAGACCACGCTCATCCGTCATTTGCTGGCCCAACGCCCCGCCGGTGAGCGTTGGGCCGTGTTGATCAATGAGTTCGGCCTGGTGGGGCTCGATGCCGCCTTGCTAAGCCGCGACGAGGACGGCATCGCCATCGGTGAAGTCGCTGGGGGCTGCCTGTGCTGCGTCAATGGCATGCCGTTCCAGGTGGGTTTGGGCCGGCTGCTGCGCAAGGCCCGACCTGATCGATTGTTCATCGAGCCCTCCGGCCTAGGCCATCCGTTGCAGTTGCTCGCTCAACTTCAGCAAGCACCTTGGGTTGGAGTGCTGACAATCCAGCCACTTCTCATGGTTGTGGATGCTCAGAAAATGCTCCGCGACGAGCCGCTTCCAGAGGCTCAACTGCACGCTTTCGAGGCCTGCAAGACAGTGGTTTTCAACAAATCCGAGGCTGTGGATGAATATCATAGGTTGTTGATAACTAAGAAATTTCCACAAAAAGATATGCTTTGGACAAGCCAGGGGATGCTGCCCATTTCGCGGCTTCCGATTTCATCCACAGGGGCTATTTCGCCGCCAGATGTGGATAACAGGATTGTCGACAATCTGGGAAATACGCCTGCAACCCTATGGAATAAGCCCAATGAGCCAATCTGCAGTGCGCAGCAAGGGGAAGGAGGTTGGAGTATTGGCTGGCGCTGGCATCCCAGCCAGCAATTTTATCCACAACGCGTATTAGCGTTTTTGCACGCCTGGCCGTGGCGCCGTGCCAAGGGAGTTATCCACACAGGGCAAGGCTGGCAGTCTTTCAATGGGCTGGATGGGGTGCTGCCGGACTGGCAGCCGAGCGACTGGCGCAGGGATACGCGCATCGAGCTGATTTTTGATCACGCTCAACCGCAGCCGGCCCTGGTGGCCGGCTTGAAGGAATGCCTTATGCGTTGATCAGCGCCAGCGGTTGTGCTCTTGGCGCCACTGCTGCATCTCGATCACATTGTCAGTGCGCGGTGGCGTCTTGATTTCGAACGGGTAGGGCGCCAGTTCGATCTGCACGCTGTGGGCGCCGAACTGGGTGACGGTGCCGGGGTGACGCTGCTCACCCGTCACGGTGAACTCGAAGGCATAGATGCGCGCCAGGCGCTTTTTGCCGTTGGCGTCACGGACAAAGGCGATACGCTTGAGCGCAACGGCATCGTCGAGCAGTTCGAGGTCGAGCTTGGCGCAATGCTGCTTGACCCGCTCCAAGGCTTTCTCGCGCAACCCATGGTTGTGCCACAACCAAGCGCCTGCCGTGGCGACCAGCATCAGGACGAAGAGATTCTCCAGGGTCAACATTTGCGTATGCTCCAAACAGGTCGAACCAGCTTAACTGCGTCCCTGGCCTGTCGTACAGGTGGCAATCGAGTTCATACTGCGCTGCGCACAATCCTTGAAACAGCTTTGGAAATCTCCCGCATGAAACGTACCCCGCACCTGCTCGCCATCCAGTCACATGTGGTGTTCGGCCACGCCGGCAACAGCGCCGCGGTGTTTCCCATGCAGCGTATTGGGGTCAATGTCTGGCCGCTCAATACCGTGCAGTTTTCCAATCATACTCAGTATGGCCAGTGGGCAGGCGACGTGCTTGCTCCAGCGCAAATTCCTGCGTTGGTGGAAGGCATTTCCAACATCGGCGAGCTGGGCCACTGCGATGCGGTGCTTTCTGGCTACCTGGGCAGTGCCGAACAGGGGCGGGCGATCCTGGCGGGGGTCGAGCGCATCAAGGGCGTGAACCCCAAAGCGCTGTACCTGTGCGACCCGGTCATGGGCCACCCCGAGAAAGACTGCATCGTGCCGCAGGAAGTGAGCGAGTTTCTGCTTGAAGAAGCGGCCGCCCGGGCCGACATCCTTTGCCCTAATCAGCTGGAGCTGGACAGTTTTTGTGGCCGCCGTGCGCAGTCGCTGGAAGATTGCGTGCAGATGGCGCGCAGCCTGCTCGCGCGTGGGCCGAAAGTAGTGCTGGTGAAGCACCTGGCGTATCCCGGGCGCGCCGAGGACCAGTTCGAGATGCTGTTGGTGACCGCCGAAGACAGCTGGCACCTGCGCCGCCCGCTGCTGGCTTTCCCGCGTCAGCCGGTGGGCGTGGGCGACCTGACGTCCGGCCTGTTCCTGGCCCGTGTGCTGCTTGGCGACACGTGGCTGCAGGCATTCGAGTTCACGGCCTCGGCAGTGCATGAAGTGCTGCTCGAAACCCAAGCCTGTGCCAGCTACGAACTGCAGCTGGTGCGGGCCCAGGATCGTATCGCCCACCCGCGCGTGCGCTTCGAGGCGCAGCGCCTGGCGCTTTAAACGGCGTCGGTCTTGAGGTCCTGGTAGCGTTTTTCCAGCTCCTGGCGGATTTGCCGGCGTTGTTGGCCCTGCAGGAACCGGCGCTTCTCCTCGCTGCTGTGCGGTTGGCGCGGCGGCACCGCTACCGGGCGGCGGTTGTCATCGACCGCCACCATGGTGAAGAAGCAGCTGTTGGAGTGGCGCACCGAGCGTTCCCGGATGTTTTCGGTCACCACCTTGATGCCCACCTCCATCGAGGTGTTGCCGGTGTAGTTGACCGATGCGAGGAACGTCACCAGTTCACCCACGTGCACGGGTTCACGGAAGATCACCTGGTCGACCGACAGGGTCACCACGTAGCTGCCGGCGTAGCGGCTTGCACAGGCATAGGCGACTTCGTCCAGGTATTTGAGCAAGGTGCCGCCATGCACGTTGCCGGAGAAGTTGGCCATGTCCGGGGTCATCAGGACGGTCATGCTCAGCTGGGCGTTTCCAGGTTCCATAGTGTGCTCACGGTGAGGTTGCGCTGAATCGGGGCGGGTATCTGCTGACACGTTCTGTTTCCCCTCTTTGAGTTTGCCTGCCTGGTACGGGACGTTGGCTGATGCGCCATGGTCACGCTGATCACGCCATCGGCGGCGGTTTACCTGCCGATCTGTTTCTACATATTGCACCGGCGTTATGCGGCGGGGTGCGATGTTAACCTGAGTACGCCCATGCAACATGGGCTTTCCTGCATTCAATACAGTATGTACTTGCTGCTCGCTCGGTTTGCCTTGGCAGAGGAGCGGTCTGCCCGGGCATTCGATAAAAGGAGTATCGCGCCATGCATGCCATCAGCTTCATCCAGGACCTGGCAGTGATCATGCTGGTTGCCGGGGTGGTCACGATTCTCTTCCACCGCCTCAAGCAACCCGTCGTGTTGGGCTATATCGTCGCCGGCTTCATCATCGGCCCACACACACCGCCGTTTGGCCTGATCCACGATGAAGACACCATCAAGACCCTCGCCGAGCTCGGGGTGATCTTCCTGATGTTCTGCTTGGGGCTCGAGTTCAGCCTGCGCAAGCTGTTCAAGGTCGGCGCCACAGCGTTTATCGCGGCGTTCCTGGAAATCGTGCTGATGATCTGGATCGGGTTCGAGATCGGTCGCTGGTTCGGTTGGAACACCATGGATTCGTTGTTCCTCGGCGCAATCCTGGCGATCTCCTCGACCACCATCATCGTCAAGGCGCTCAACGACCTGAAGATGAAGAACGAGCGCTTCGCTCAACTGATATTCGGCGTGCTGATCGTCGAGGATATCCTCGGTATCGGCATCATCGCCTTGCTCTCGGGCATCGCCGTCAGCGGCACGGTCAGCTCTGGCGAGGTGTTTTCCACGGTCGGCAAGCTGTCGCTGTTCATGATTGTCGCGCTGGTCATCGGCATCTTGCTGGTGCCACGGCTGTTGGCCTATGTGGCGAAATTCGAAAGCAACGAGATGTTGCTGATTACCGTGTTGGGCCTGTGTTTCGGGTTCTGCCTGCTGGTGGTGAAGCTGGAATACAGCATGGTCCTGGGCGCCTTCCTGATTGGCGCGATCATGGCCGAGTCGCGCCAGCTGCTGAAGATCGAGCAATTGATCGAGCCGGTACGTGATCTGTTCAGCGCCATTTTCTTTGTCGCCATCGGCCTGATGATCGACCCTCAGGTACTGATCGACTACGCCTGGCCGATCGTGGTCATCACCTTGGCGGTAGTACTTGGCAAGATGCTGTCCTGTGGCATGGGGGCGTTTATCGCGGGCAATGATGGCCGCACTTCGTTGCGTGTCGGCATGGGGCTTTCGCAGATCGGCGAGTTCTCGTTCATCATCGCCGCGCTGGGCATGACCCTGCAGGTCACCAGCGATTTCCTTTATCCGGTGGCGGTTGCTGTTTCGGCCATTACCACACTGCTGACGCCTTATCTGATCCGTGCGGCCGACCCCCTGTCATTGAAGCTGGGTAAGGTGGTGCCGAGCCGTCTGGCGCGTGTGCTGTCGCTGTATGGCGAATGGTTGCGCAACATTCAGCCGCAAGGTGAGGGTGCCATGTTGGCAGCCATGATCCGCCGCATCCTGTTGCAGGTTGGCGTTAACCTGGCGCTGGTGATTGCCATCTTCTTCAGCGGTGGTTACTTCGCTGGGCGCATTGGCAACTGGCTCAGTGAGTGGTTCACCGATGTCAGCCAGCAAAAGGCGATGATCTGGGGGGCGGCATTGCTGCTGTCGCTGCCGTTCCTGATTGCGGCCTATCGCAAGCTCAAGGCGCTGTCGATGCTACTGGCGGAAATGGGCGTTAAGCCTGAAATGGCGGGGCGTCACACCCAGCGTGTGCGGCGTGTGATTGCCGAGGTGATCCCGCTGCTGTCGCTGCTGGTGATCTTCCTGCTGTTGTCGGCGCTGTCGGCGAGCATCCTGCCTACCAGTGAACTGCTATTGGTCATTGCGGTGGTGGCGGCAGTGGTGGTGGCTTTGCTGTGGCGTTGGTTTATCCGCGTGCACACGCGCATGCAGATTGCCTTGCTGGAGACGCTGGAGAACAGCCGCGAGAATTCGCACTGAGGAGGTAATGCTCCCTGCGCAAGATTTCACCGTCGTCCGAGGGGATGGAGCGGTAGCGATGTCGCCAGGCGCAGAAAGCCTGGCGATTTTAATCGCATTAATGGCTATGAGCCATTGTTTTTCCTGGCGATATTTCTGATGCTTTTGTAGGAATAATCAGCTTTCCAGCCAGACGTCTCGCGCCCAGTGCCAGACCGACTCCCAGCTTTCCTCGGTGACGATTTCTTCTTCACCGGACCACAGCACTACGGTGCCGTCCTCTTCCACGCAGTAGTAGTTTTCACCGTCCTGGCAGATCGGGATCAGTTCACGCGGAACGCCCACATCCCAGGCATTGGCTGCAATTTCAGGGAGGTATGTGTGCGATTGCGGGTCAGTGACGGTCACTGGTTCCAGCGAGCCGTAGACCACATCACTGACGGTCAGCAGGAACTCCTTGAACACGAAGGGAATGTTGATGAACAGCTGCTCTTCGATTTCTACCAGCTGATCTTCATCGGGAAGCTCCAAAGGTACCGGTACCGGTTCATTGGCTTCACGGAGTTGTTCGATCACTTCTTCCACGGTTCACTTCCTCTTACCTGATGACAACGCTGCGCGTTATACCCTAGTAGCCCACTGTGGCAAAAGCAAAAACCCCGGGACAAGGCCCGGGGTTTTTGTAGTGCGCCTGTCGGTTAGCCGTTTTGACGGATACCGGCGACCAGCCAAGGCTGGTTCTCGCCCTGGGCGCGAACCATGTGCCAGCTTTCGCTGAACACTTCGCCCTGGTCGAAGCGCGAGGTCTTCGACACGCCACGGAAGGTCAGGGTGGCGTCGGTACGGTCGGCGCGGTCGTCTACACCGTCCAGCTGCACTTCGAGGTTGTCGATGTAGGTGGCCTGGAAGCCATCACCCAACTCGGCACGTTCGCGCTTGAGGAACTCGAGCATCTGCGGCGTGACGAACTCGGCGATCTTGTCCATCTCGTTGGCATCCCAGTGCTGCTGCAGCGACTGGAAGTGGCTTTGCGCGGCAGCCAGGAAGCTCTGCTCGTTGAACCAGGCCGGTGCGTTGATCACCGGAGCGGCTGCAGCGGCAGGTGCGGCCGAACCACCGAAGACCGACGGCTGGGCAGGCTGTGCGTGGGCTTCACGCTGGAACGGCGCATGGCCCGGTGCGGCCATTTGCGGCTGCTGCTGGCGGCGACGCGCGGCAATGAAGCGGAACACCAGGAAGGCGATCAGGCCCATGATCAGGAAGTCCATGATCTGCATGCCCTGGAAGCCGTCACCCATGAACATGGAGGCCAACAGGCCACCGGCGGCGAGGCCGGCCAGTGGGCCCAGCCAGCGCGAAGCACCGCTGGCGGCAGCCGGTGCACGGCCTGGCGCGGTCGGCGCGGCGGCAGGCGTGGTTGGCGTGGCCTGACGGGTCTGGTGAATAGGCGCGGAGCCCGAGCTCTTGCCGCCGCCGAACCGCTTGGCGTTGGCGTCCAGGCTCAGCGTCAAGCCGACGCAGAGCGCCAGAGCGATGCTAAGAAAACGTTGCATAAGTGGGATATCCCCTGTTGTGGATTGCACGCGCGTCATGGTGCACAGGTTCCCGGGCACATGACCAGCGACATAATGTTTCGAGCTTTTGCCTGAATGTTACAAGGCGGTGCCTACACCGCCTCGAGCTTGGCGTACCCCAGCATCAGCCACTTGCTGCCTTCGGCAAAATTCACCTGCACACGTGCTTGGGCGCCAGAGCCTTCGAAGTTGAGGATAACCCCTTCGCCGAACACCGCATGCTGCACCCGCTGCCCGAGATTGAAGGCGGTCTGCGGAATGTTGGCATTGGCGAACAGGTTGCTGGTGGTGGCCTTCGCCCCGCCGAACGGGCGGCTGACGCTGTTGGACAGGCGCACTTCCTGGACCAGGCCTGCCGGAATCTCGCGTACGAAACGCGACACCTTGTTGTAGGTCTCGCTGCCATACAGGCGACGTGTCTCGGCGTAGGTCATGACCAGCTGGCGCATGGCGCGGGTAATGCCCACGTAGGCCAGGCGACGTTCCTCTTCAAGGCGGCCAGGCTCTTCCAGGCTCATCTTGTGCGGGAACAGGCCTTCTTCCATGCCCACCAGGAACACGTAGGGGAATTCCAGGCCTTTGGCGCTGTGCAAGGTCATCAGCTGAATGCTGTCTTCATGCTCGTCGGCCTGGGTATCGCCCGCTTCGAGCGACGCGTGGCCAAGGAAGGCGGAGAGCGGCGAGAGGTCGGCGTCTTCGTCGCTGGACTCGAAGTTGCGCGCAGCGCTGACCAGTTCCTCAAGGTTTTCTACCCGTGCCTGGCCCTTTTCACCCTTTTCTTCCTGGTGATAGAGGATCAGGCCGGACTGTTCGATGGTGACCTGGGTCATGGTATGTAGTGGCATGTCCACAACCTTGGCGGCCAAGCCCTCGATCAACTCGATGAACGCCCCCAGGGCGCTGGCGGCGCGGCCCTTGAGGGCTTTGGCGGCGATCAATTGGCACATCGCCTCCCACATCGACAGCTGGCTGTGGCGGGCGTGGTCGCGGATGGCTTCGACGGTTTTTTCGCCGATACCGCGCGGTGGCACGTTGATGACCCGCTCCAGCGCTGCATCATTGCCACGGCCTTCGAGCAGACGCAGGTAGGCCATGGCGTTCTTGATTTCGGCACGTTCGAAGAAGCGCTGGCCGCCGTAGATGCGGTACGGAATGCGTTCGCGCAGCAGGGCTTCTTCCAGCACGCGCGACTGGGCGTTGGAGCGGTACAGAATGGCGATTTCGTTGCGCGCATTGCCTTGCTTGATCAGGCTCTCGATGGTTTCCACCACGTAGCGCGCTTCATCGTGTTCGTTGTAGGCCGCGTACAGGGTCAGCGGTTCGCCTTCGCCCATGTCGGTCCACAGCTCTTTGCCCAGGCGCCCGCTGTTGTTGGCGATCAAGGCGTTGGCTGCCTTGAGGATGCCGCCGGTGGAGCGGTAGTTCTGCTCCAGGCGGATCATCTCGGCGTCGGGGAAGTCGGCTGTGTACTGGTGAATGTTTTCGATCTTGGCACCGCGCCAGCCGTAGATCGACTGGTCGTCGTCACCCACCGCCATCAGGCTGTCGCCACCGCGCGCGAGCAGGCGCAACCAGGCGTACTGCACGGCGTTGGTGTCTTGGAACTCGTCCACCAGCACATGGCGGAAGCGCCGCTGGTAATGCTCCAGCAGGCCAGGGTGATCGCGCCACAGGTCCAGGGCACGTAGCAGCAGCTCGGAGAAGTCGATGACCCCGGCGCGCTCACAGGCCTGTTCGTAGGCGGTGTAGACGTCGCGCATGGTCGACAGGAACAGGTCACCGCCGGGCTGGATATGCTGGGGGCGCAGGCCTTCGTCTTTCTGCCCGTTGATGAACCACTGCGCCTGGCGTGCTGGCCACTTCTGCTCATCGAGGCCAAGCTCGCGCATCACCCGCTTGACCAGGCGCTGCTGGTCATCGCTGTCGAGAATCTGGAAGTTCTGCACCAGCCGGGCTTCCTGCCAGTGCGCGCGCAGCAGGCGATGGGCCAGGCCGTGGAAGGTGCCGACCCACATGCCCGCCGGGTTTATCCCCAGCAACTGCTCGATCCGCTGGCGCATTTCTGCCGCGGCCTTGTTGGTGAAGGTCACCGACAAGATCGAGTGCGGCGAGGCCTGCTCGACCTGGATCAGCCAGGCGATGCGGTGCACCAGCACGCGGGTTTTACCGGAACCGGCGCCGGCAAGCACCAGTTGACGCCCGAGCGAGGCGGCTACGGCCTGGCGTTGGGCGTCATTGAGGGAGTTCAGCAGGAGGGAGAGGTCATCTGTGCGCATCGGGCCATTCTAGGGCGAGGCAAGGGATGGGGCAAACGTCTACTGTATAAATGTTCACCCTGCAGGCCCACCGTTCATCCGAGCGCCCGAGCAAGGGCCTGCCTTAAAGGCAGGCCGGGTGCTCAGTAGGTCACCATGATCTCGCTGATGCTGGTGATCAGGGCGCCATCGTGAAAGATGTCTACCTTGGGGATGTTGCTGTGGTCGCCTGGCATGTTGAAGCTCACCGGCTTTTGCGTGACCACCTGTGGATAAATGCCTTGGTCGGTTTCGAGCGTCAATTCAAGTGCCAGCGCGAAGGACTTGTCTTGCATCTTGCGCAGGCTCAGGGTCGGGTGGATACCGGGGTGGCCAACCATGACGCTGCCGGATACGCGAAATGCGGTAGCGCCAGGCATGTTGTCCATTTGGGCTACCCAGCCTTTGGTGTCGAGGGTCATGTTTCTGTTCTCCGAAGTTGCGCGACGACGTGCCGCGTGAGCACAGGGTCATGCACCCACGAACATCATCGCAGCCAGAAACAGTTCAGCTGTGCCAATGCCTGCCCTGGTGCGCCAGCAGGCTGTTGGCCTGCTCAGGCCCGTTACTGCCTGCTGCGTAGGGGCGTGGGGCCTGGAAGTGCTCCTCCCAGCCCTTGATGATCGGGTCGATCCAGGCCCAGGCCGCTTCGACCTCATCGCGGCGCATGAACAGCGTCGAATCACCCTCCAAAATGTCCAGCAACAGGCGTTCATAGGCGTCCCAGCGGCGCGTCTGGCCAAATACCTGAGCCAGGTTCAGGTCCAGGTCGACCGGCTCCAGGCGCATGCCCTTGCCAGGGCTCTTGGTCATCATGCGCAAGCTGATACGTTCTTCAGGCTGCAGCTGGATCAGCAGCTGGTTGACCTGGCCGCCGTTGAACAGCTCGTGGGGCACTGGCTTGAACTGGATGACGATCTGCGACGAGCGCCGCGCCATGCGTTTGCCGGTGCGCAGGTAAAAGGGCACGCCGGCCCAGCGCCAGTTGTCGATGTGGGCCTGCACGGCAACGAAGGTCTCGGTGTCGCTGTCGTTGTCCACGTCTTTTTCGAAGTAGTACGCCGGCACTTCCTGCCCGCCGATGCGCCCGGCGCCATATTGGCCGCGTACGGTGGTGTCCTGTACGTCCTGGCCGGTGATCGGCTTCAGGGCACGTAGAATCTTCACTTTCTCGTCCCGCACCGCCTCGGCCTCGAACTGCGCCGGCGGCTCCATGGCCACCAGGCACAGCAACTGCAGCAGGTGGTTTTGCAGCATGTCGCGGGTTGCGCCGGCGCGGTCGTAGTAGCCGCCGCGGTTCTCTACACCCAGGGTTTCACAGACGCTGATCTGCACATGGTCGACCTGGCTGTTGCGCCAGACCGGCTCCAGCAGGGCGTTGGCGAAACGCAGGGCCATCAGGTTCTGCACGGTCTCCTTGCCCAGGTAGTGGTCGATGCGGAACACCTGGGCTTCCTCGAACACCGCGCCAATCGCTTCATTGATGGCCGTGGCGGACGCGTGTGAATGGCCGATCGGTTTTTCCAGCACGATACGGGCCTCGGGGTCGGCCAGGCCGGCGATGCGCAGGTGGTTGGCGATGGGCACGAACAGGTTGGGGGCGGTGGCCAGGTAGAAGATCCGCGTCAGCCCGCCGGGCTCGCCGAGGTAGCGTGCCAGGCGGCCGAAGTCGGCGCTTTGCGCAGCGTCCATGGCGAAGTAGTCGAGCCGGGCGGAGAACCGCTGCCAGACCTCCTCGTCGAAGTCATTACGGGCAATCTGCGCCCGGCAATGGCGCTCGGCGAGTTTCAGGTAGTCGTTACGTGGCAGGTTGCGCCGCGCCAGGGCGATGATCCGCACGGCGTTGTTCAGGCGAGCCTCGCGAAACAGGTGATAGAGCGCTGGAAGCAGTTTGTGCAGGGCCAGATCGCCGGTACCACCGAAGACCAGAATGTCGCAAGGAATAGTCAAACCACCACTCTCCACGTTCGTTTAACTGGGCGGGTTGGCGCCCATGTAGTATAACTACAAGAAAGCTACATCCCGGCCAGCCGATCATAACCGAGTCCAGCCCGTGAATCTGTTGCAACATATCGCCCAATCGCGCCACCTGCTGCGCAAATCGGAACTGAAAGTGGCCGACCACGTGCTGCTAGACCCGGCTGCCGTCATGCACAGCTCGATGGCCGATTTGGCGCACAACGTGGGTATCAGTGAACCGACCATCGTGCGTTTCTGCCGGGCGATAGGTTGTTCAGGTTTCCAGGACCTCAAGTTGAAGCTGGCGCAGAGCCTGGCCGCCGGGGCCAGTTTTGGCCAGTTCGCGATCCATGAAGATGATTCGGTCGCCGATTACAGCCTGAAGATCTTCGACACTACCTTGCACACGCTGATGGAAGTGCGCGAGCACCTCGACCCGCAGGCGCTGCAGCAGGCCGTGAGCGCGATGGCGCAGGCGCAGCGTGTGGAGTTCTACGGTTTTGGCGCGTCCGGCGCGGTGGCTGCCGATGCCCAGCACAAATTCTTCCGCCTGCTGCTCAGTGCCGCCGCCTATTCCGACCCGCACATGCAGGCCATGTCGGCGGTCACCTTGAAGCCAGGCGATGTAGCAGTGTGCATTTCCCAGTCGGGCCGTTCCAAAGACCTGCTGATCACCGCCAACCTGGTGCGTGAAAGTGGCGCCAACCTGATCACCCTGTGCCCGAGCGCAACCCCGTTGGCGGAGCTTTCCACCGTTAACTTGGCGATCGACGTGCATGAAGACACCGAGATCTACACCCCGCTGACCTCCCGCATTGCGCACCTGGTGGTGATCGATGTGCTGGCCATGGGCGTTGCCATGGCGCGTGGGCCGAGCCTGGTCAACCACCTCAAGAGCGTGAAGCGCAGTTTGCGCAGCCTGCGGTTGTCGCCCAAGTCGATCAAGGCTACCGACGACTGACCCTCGCGATCATCTGCACGGCCCTTTGTAGGAGCAGCCTTGCGCTGCGAAGAGGCCGGTGTAAACGCCATGAATCTTCGCTGCTATCAATGGCCTCTTCGCAGCACAAGGCTGCTCCTACAGCGGGCGCAAGGCCCAGCGATGAAGCCCGCGAAAATTCATGGTTTTGTAACCTCCCCACCGCAAAACCGTAAACCGCCAGCGCCAGTCTGAAACTCCCGCATCCTAACTGGGAGACAGGCAATGGCTCGTGACTTCGACGGTACGTACCAACCCAACGCCAAGGCTCGCAAGCAGCAGGAAAAGGATCAGCGCCGCATGGAGTATCGCCGCGCGATCGAAAGCTACTGCGACCAGCGTCAATTGCTTCGTGACTTGGCCGACTACCCTGAGCTACAAGCGCTCACGGTGTGGCAGGCGTCGGCAGCGACTTCCCCGAAAAACGCTCCACAATTGCGCTGATAAGCACGCGTTCGCTGCGGATGAACGCTAAAAATGCCAGGGCCACCGGTGACTGCCGCTTGGCCTTGGCCTGTACCACGCACCAGCTTCGGTACAGCGGCAGTTCCTCCACCGGTAATTCTTTCAGCACCCCCGTTGCCAGCTCCATGTTCAACGCATGGCGGGTCAGCAGGGCGATGCCCAAGCCTGCAATCACACACTCGCGCTGGGCATCGGCCGAGGCCACTTCGAGGGTCTGGGTGAAGTGCACACGCTTGTCCTTGAAGTACTCCTCGCACGCCTTGCGGGTGCCCGAGCCTTGTTCGCGGACCAGCAGGGTATGAGGCTCAAGGTCTTGCAGGCGCAGGTGCTCGAGCTTGCACAGCGGATGGTCCGGCGGGGCCACGGCGACGATCGGGTTGTTCAAGAACGGCAGAAACTCCAGGCCCATGTCCTGCGGCACCATGGACATGATGATCAGGTCGTCACGGTTGTCCGAAAGGCGCCGGATCGCCTGGGCGCGGTTGACCACCGTGAGCGTCAGGTTGACCTCCGGGTGTCGTTGCTTGAAGGCGGCGAACAGGTGTGGCACGAAGTACTTGGCACTGGACTCGATCGCCAGCTTCAGCTGCCCTTGCAGTGAGCCCTGCATGTCAGACAGTTGCATGTCGAGGCTCTCTAGCCTGCCGAAGATGTCGCGGCTGGCGCGCTGCAACGCTTCGGCCGCTTCAGTCAGGTAGAGCTTCTTGCCGACGTACTCGAATAGGGGCTGGCCGATCAGTTCTTCAAGCTGGCGGATCTGTAGACTAACGGCGGGTTGTGTGAGCGCCATCTCCTCGGCCGCGCGGCTGTACGAGCGCAAATCGCACACTTCGTTGAAGATCTGTAACTGACGTAAAGTCATACGCATCAAGGACTTACGCATTTTTCTCCAGGCTCCGGCAAAACCTTGTTACGGCACTATAAGCTTTTGCTAATACTGCCCCTAACAAATATTGATTTTTGTTTATCGACCTACAGCGCTAGGGTGAATGTGCGACTGGCCAGCAACGTCTGGTCACGCGCCGACCGGTAGAACCGGCTCGACTGTTCCTACGGCTTTGGGAAGACTCCAGTGATAAAAAAAATCCTGATCGCCAACCGAGGTGAAATCGCAGTTCGGATCGTGCGTGCCTGCGCCGAGATGGGCATTCGCTCGGTAGCGATCTATTCCGACGCCGACCGTCATGCGCTGCACGTGAAGCGCGCTGACGAGGCCCACAGCATCGGTGCCGAGCCGCTGGCCGGTTACCTGAACCCGCGCAAGCTGGTGAACCTCGCTGTCGAAACCGGTTGTGATGCCCTGCACCCGGGTTACGGTTTCTTGTCGGAAAACGCTGAACTGGCAGAGATCTGCGCCGAGCGCGGGATCAAGTTCATCGGCCCGGCTGCCGAAGTCATTCGCCGCATGGGCGACAAGACCGAAGCGCGCCGCACCATGATCAAGGCCGGCGTCCCGGTCACACCGGGCACCGAAGGCAACGTTGCCGATATCCATGAAGCCCTGAGCGAAGGTGACCGCATCGGTTATCCGGTGATGCTCAAGGCCACCTCCGGCGGTGGCGGCCGCGGTATTCGCCGTTGCAACAGCCGTGAAGAGCTGGAGCAGAACTTCCCCCGGGTGATTTCCGAGGCTACCAAGGCCTTCGGTTCGGCGGAAGTGTTCCTGGAAAAGTGCATCGTCAACCCCAAGCACATCGAGGCGCAGATTCTCGGTGACAGCTTCGGCAACGTGGTGCACCTGTTCGAGCGCGACTGCTCCATCCAGCGCCGCAACCAGAAGCTCATCGAGATCGCCCCAAGCCCACAGCTCACCCCCGAGCAGCGCGCCTACATCGGCGACCTGGCGGTGCGTGCAGCCAAGGCTGTGAATTACGAAAACGCCGGTACCGTGGAGTTCTTGCTCGCCGATGGCGAGGTGTACTTCATGGAAATGAACACCCGGGTGCAGGTGGAGCACACCATCACCGAGGAAATCACCGGCATCGACGTCGTGCGTGAGCAGATCCGCATCGCGTCGGGCCTGCCGCTGTCGGTCAAGCAGGAAGACATCCAGCACCGCGGCTACGCGCTGCAGTTCCGGATCAACGCCGAAGACCCGAAAAACAACTTCCTGCCCAGCTTTGGCAAGATCACTCGTTACTACGCACCCGGCGGCCCAGGCGTGCGCACCGACACGGCCATCTACACCGGCTACACCATTCCGCCGTTCTACGACTCCATGTGCCTGAAACTGGTGGTCTGGGCATTGACCTGGGAAGAAGCCATGGACCGCGGCCTGCGGGCCCTGGACGACATGCGCGTGCAAGGGGTGAAAACCACTGCGGCGTATTACCAGGAAATCCTGCGCAACCCGGAATTCCGTAGCGGCCAGTTCAACACCAGCTTCGTCGAAAGCCACCCTGAACTGACCAACTACTCGATCAAGCGCAAACCCGAAGAGCTGGCCCTGGCCATCGCCGCCGCCATCGCCGCCCACGCAGGCCTGTGAGGAACCTAATAATGTCCAAGAAAATCCACGTAACCGACACGATCCTGCGCGACGCCCACCAGTCCCTGCTGGCCACCCGCATGCGTACCGAAGACATGCTGCCGATCTGCGAAAAGCTCGATAAAGTCGGCTACTGGTCGCTGGAAGTCTGGGGCGGTGCCACTTTCGACGCCTGTGTGCGCTTCCTCAAGGAAGACCCGTGGGAGCGCCTGCGCAAGCTGCGCGCCGCGCTGCCCAACACCCGCCTGCAAATGCTGCTGCGCGGCCAGAACCTGCTGGGCTACCGCCACTACAGCGATGACGTGGTCAAAGCCTTTGTCGCCAAGGCCGCCGTCAACGGCATCGATGTGTTT
The DNA here is from genome assembly GCF_028895205.1 of Pseudomonas sp. ITEM 17296. NCBI lineage: Bacteria > Pseudomonadati > Pseudomonadota > Gammaproteobacteria > Pseudomonadales > Pseudomonadaceae > Pseudomonas > Pseudomonas sp. ITEM 17296. Next base: position 188,179 of record NZ_WJRS01000004.1, read on the forward strand.
CGCATCTTCGACGCCATGAACGATGTGCGTAACCTGCGCGTGGCCATCGAAGCGGTCAAGGCCGCCGGCAAGCACGCCCAGGGCACCATCGCCTACACCACCAGCCCGGTGCACACCATCGAAGCCTTCGTGAACCAGGCCAAGCAGATGGAAGCCATGGGTTGCGACTCGGTGGCGATCAAGGACATGGCCGGCCTGCTGACCCCGTTTGCCACGGGCGAGCTGGTCAAGGCACTGAAGGCCGAGCAGTCGCTGCCGGTGTTCATCCACTCCCACGACACCGCTGGCCTGGCTGCCATGTGCCAGCTCAAGGCTGTGGAAAACGGTGCCGACCACATCGACACCGCAATCTCCAGCTTCGCCTGGGGCACCAGCCACCCAGGCACCGAGTCGATGGTCGCGGCGCTCAAGGGCAGCGAGTTCGACACAGGCCTGGACCTGGAGCTGCTGCAGGAAATCGGCCTGTACTTCTACGCCGTGCGCAAGAAGTACCACCAGTTCGAAAGCGAGTTCACCGCGGTGGACACCCGCGTGCAGGTCAACCAGGTGCCGGGCGGCATGATTTCCAACTTGGCCAACCAGCTCAAGGAGCAGGGCGCCCTCAACCGCATGAACGAAGTGCTGGCGGAAATCCCGCGGGTGCGTGAAGACCTCGGCTTCCCTCCGCTGGTGACCCCGACTTCGCAGATTGTCGGTACCCAGGCGTTCTTCAACGTGCTGGCCGGCGAGCGCTACAAGACCATCACCAACGAGGTGAAGCTGTACCTGCAAGGCGGTTACGGCAAGGCCCCGGGCGTGGTCAACGAGCAACTGCGCCGCCAGGCCATTGGCAGCGAAGAAGTGATCGACGTGCGCCCGGCCGACCTGCTCAAGCCAGAAATGACCAAGCTGCGTAACGACATCGGCGCCCTGGCGCGTTGCGAAGAAGACGTGCTGACCTTCGCCATGTTCCCGGACATCGGCCGCAAGTTCCTCGAAGAGCGTGAAGCCGGCACCCTGACCCCAGAAGCCCTGTTGCCGATCCCGGAAGCCGGCGCCATTGCCGCACCTGGCGGCGAAGGCGTGCCGACCGAGTTCGTCATCGACGTGCACGGCGAAACCTACCGTGTGGACATCACCGGTGTGGGCGTCAAGGCAGAGGGCAAGCGTCACTTCTACCTGTCGATCGACGGCATGCCGGAAGAAGTGGTGTTCGAGCCGCTCAACGAGTTCGTCGGCGGCGGCGGCAGCAAGCGCAAGCAGGCCACCGACCCCGGCCATGTCAGCACCACCATGCCTGGCAACATCGTCGATGTACTGGTCAAGGAAGGCGACATGGTCAAGGCCGGCCAGGCGGTGCTGATCACCGAAGCCATGAAGATGGAGACCGAAGTGCAGGCTGCGATCGCCGGCAAAGTCGTGGCCATCCACGTGGCCAAGGGCGACCGCGTGACCCCGGGCGAGATCCTGATCGAGATCGAAGGTTGATAGAAACCTTTATCTAAAAAGCGGTTTACCTCTGGGGAGCGGATGCTCCCCTTTTTTATGCATTAAATTGCATATTTTGGACGGTAGTCGTCGAAAATATGCATTTTAATGCATAAATAATGGGTTTCTGGCCGTCAAATATGCACTATATTGCAGGTGTTGCTGCCTGTCGGCCTTGGTCATGTACTCGATAACGCTACAAATCTACGCTGATTGCGCTTGGCAAGATGCGATGACGCTCTCTTTCGCTCAGCCGGAACAGGGCTTCGTCGGCCCTTGCTCAATTGCCTATGAATCGTCCTACATCAGGGCCAACCTTGATGCTTACCAGAGCCAGTTCGCGAAAGCGGTAAGTGCTCGCTTGCCTGTGGATTTCGATAGTTTTTCGCTCTCCGAAGCCCCTGCATTCATCCATGACATCGCGCCTTCGGGGGCTGCGAAGCGATTTCTGCTGGCGCATATGGGGCGAGAGAAACCGGAGGGCCTGAGTGACGACATGTTCCTGCTAGCCAGAAGCACACCAGCTCCAATAGGTAACCTGCGGGTCAAGGAGTCGATGGCGCACCTCGACACGCGTGAGCCGATGGGGTTCAGCAGGCAGGATGTAGTCAGTCGTGACCAGCAATTTCTCGAGTACGCGTATGAGCAGGGCGCGGCAATAGGCGGAGCGACCGGCGCGGGGGGAGAGGCGCCCAAACTGTTGATGACAGAAGGCCAAGACGGTCTGCTGTACCCAGATGCTGCCCTTGAGGATGCACAGGCCAGACGACATTGGTTCATCAAATTCGCTCGCAACCAAGCCCTTAAAAATGATCAGGAAATACTCAGGGCCGAGTACCTGTATTACCGGGCATTGCACACGCTGGGTATCGAGACGGTGGCCACCGACGAAATGGCCTTGGAAGAGGGTGAGAAACCCAGCCTCTGGATGCGCAGGTTCGACCGCAAAGTGGCTGAACATGGCGTAGAGCGACTTGCCGTGGAGTCTATCTATTCGTTGGCCGGCATCACCCTGCCCGGTAGCCGGCTGGACCACCGGGACGTGCTGATGGGCTTGGTACGGCTCTGGAAAGAGGCCGGTCAAGAGCAGCAGGTAAATGACCTGATTGCCGAGTACCTGCGCCGAGACCTGATCAACAAGATACTGGGCAACTCGGACAATCATGGGCGCAACATGGCCGTCATTCGCGATGATGACAGGTTGCGGTTGGCGCCGATCTACGATTTGGCGCCCATGGTGTTGGATGCCGAAGGTGTCACCCGCACGACCAAATGGTCATCCGATATTGAGCGTGCTGGAGAGGTCGACTGGCGCAGGGCGTGTGAGAGCCTGTCGCCATTGATCAGTCCTGAGCAGGCGTTCGAACAATTGCGTCAGGATGCTGCTCTGCTGTTGGCACTTCCGGATCTGCTCCGCGACTCTGGCTTGCCGGAGGTGGTGATGAATCATCCTGCTGTTGCGCTAAGACAACTCGAGCAGCGTTTTAGAGGGTGGGGCCTGCTATGACACTGACACCCGAGCAACGGGCCAAAGTCATTGATGATGTTCAGCAATGGATCGCCGACGGTACGTGGGACATGGGTACGGCGGTACGTCATTTGCGCGTGACAGTGGCAGGCCTTCAACAGTCCCAGTTTGCTCGCATGTGCAAGGTATCGTTGCGCACCCTTATCCAGATCGAGGGGGGCGAGGGCAACCCTACTCTCAAATCAATGAATGCCGTACTACGCCCGTTTGGTCTTCAGGTAGGCGTGGTCAGACGCCAGCGTCAGGTCATCTGACGCCGGCTTTCAGTGCTGATAGCCCTTGCCAAAATGCCGCTCCAGCTTGGCCTGCACCAGTTCCAGCAAAATCGACAGCACCCAGTAGATCACCGCTGCGGTCGTCAGCATCTCCAGGTAGCGGTAGCTGGAACGGCCATAGGACTGGGCCAGGAACATCACTTCCCACACGCCCATCACCGAAATCAGCGACGAGTCCTTGAGCATCGAAATGAACTGGTTGGCGCTTGGCGGGATGATGGTGCGCATGGCCTGGGGCAGGGTGACGTGCCAGAAGATCTGCGCAGGGCCGAGGCCTAGCGCCATCGCCGCCTGGCGTTGCCCGGGGGCCACGCCAAGAATGCCGGCTCGGAAGATTTCGCTGAGGTAGGCGCCATAGTTCAGCGACAGGGCGATGATGCCGGCACTGATAGCCCCAGGCACCACACCGAGCTGCGGCAAGCCCAGGTAGATCAGCAGGATCTGGATCAGCAGCGGTGTGCCACGGAAAAACGACGTGTAGAAGCTGGCGATGCCCAGCAGCACTGCGCTGCTCGACAGGCGTGCCAGCGCTGCAGCGAAGCCCAGTGCCACGGAAACGACGATGGAGCACACGCACAGGAACAGGGTCAGCGCCGCGCCCTGCAAGAAGCCGTTCGGCCCCAGCTTGAACCCCGCCAGATACGGGAATTTCTCGACAATGATCGAAAACTTGAGGTCAAAGCTCAGGAAAAACGCGGCAAACAGCACAAACAGCCCAACCCAGGTCAGGTATAGGCGTGTGCGGAATCCGAACAGTCCAGCGCCCGAGGCTTTGGCAGTCGGGCGAGGGGCAGGTTGATGAGCACTCATTTACTGATATCGGCGCCGATCCATTTCTGGGACAGCTTGGCCAAGGTACCGTCGGCCTTGAGCTCGGCGAAAACTTGGCGCAGCTTGGCATCCCACTCCGGGTCGCCTTTTTCGATGGCCACCGAGTTGGGTTCTTCATAAAGCGGCGCGCCGGCCAGTTTGAAGCGTTTGTCCTGGTCGAGGCGGGGCTGGGCGGTGACCAGGTTGGTCAGGATCGCGTCCAAGCGCACGCCGGCACCCAGGCCCAGGTCCTGGAAGGCGACGTTGTCGGTGTCGTAGGGGGCGATTTGCACCATTTCGAAGGGGTAATCGATTTTTTTGTCTTCGTTGCCTTCGATGACCAGGTTCTTGTTCAGGTAGCTCTCGTAGCTGGATGCGCTGGTCAAGCCGACCTTGCGGCCATCCAGGTCCTTGGCCGAATGAATGCGATCGTCCTTGGCGTTGACCACGATCACGGCGGGCGAGGCGTAGTACTCGACCGGGAAATCAAACACCTCGGCGCGCGCCTTGCTTGGCGTCATGGAGCAGATGCAAAGGTCGTAGCGGCCACTCCAGCGGCCCGCGGCAATCACATCCCAGGACGGCGTTTCCAGGCGCAGCTTGACGCCCAGTTTTTCGGCGACGGCCTTGGCCACATCCACGTCAAAACCATCGAGCTGGTTCTGCGCGTTCAGGAACGAGAACGGCGGATAGCTTTCCATCAGCACGTTGACCATTTCCTTGCGCGATTCCACTCGCTCCAACGTGGCGCCTGCGAAGGCTTGAGTGGTGGCACACAGGGCGATGAGGCCGGTGCCGAGCAAGGTAAGCAAGCGCATGGAAGTACCTGAAAAAGTTGTTGGACAATCGGTGCTGGGTATTTAATAGTTATAACAAGTTGCACACTAATGAATTTTATTCATAAACATATAAGTGATAGTCATATGGGCGAACGATCGCTGGTAATTCTGGATGGCGGTATGGGGCGAGAGCTGCAGCGTCGTGGTGCGCCGTTTCGGCAGCCCGAGTGGTCAGCGCTGGCCTTGAGCGAAGCACCTGAGGCGGTGCTGGCGGTGCATGCGGCGTATATCGAGGCCGGGGCTCAGGTCATCACCAGCAACAGCTATGCGGTAGTGCCCTTCCATATTGGTGAAGAGCGGTTCGCCCAGGAAGGGCGCACATTGGCTGCAACGGCGGGGCAATTGGCCCGTGCGGCAGCCGATGCGGCTGCCGCGCCGGTACGCGTTGCCGGTTCGCTGCCGCCGTTGTTCGGCTCTTATCGCCCGGACCTGTATCAGCCCGAGCGCGTCGCCGAAGTGCTGACCCCCCTGCTGGCCGGCCTGTCGCCCTACGTGGACCTGTGGCTGGCAGAAACCCAGAGCTCGATCGAAGAAGTTCGGGCCATCGGCGCGCAATTGCCACAGGACGGCAGGCCGTTCTGGGTATCGTTCACGCTGCAGGACGAAGGTGACATCGACGTGCCGCGGCTGCGTTCCGGACAAACGGTCGCCGACGCGGCCGAAGCGATTGCCGGGCTGGGTGTCAGTACGCTGTTGTTCAACTGCAGCCAGCCTGAGGTGATTGGCGCGGCGCTGGACGTGGCGCGCGAGACCTTCGAGCGCCTGGGCGTGGACATCGCCATCGGCGCCTACGCCAATGCCTTCCCGCCACAGCCCAAGGACGCCACCGCCAACGATGGCCTCGATGAGCTGCGTGAAGACCTTGACCCACCGGGCTACCTGAGCTGGGCCAGCAACTGGCGGCAACGCGGCGCGAGCCTGCTCGGCGGTTGCTGTGGGATTGGCCCGGAGCACATTTCGGCGCTCAAGGCCAACCTGGCCTGATCACCCGTTGCGGCAGGCTTCCAGCGTCCTGGCTTGCCCCTCAGGGCGCTGGTTGTCGGCACTCAACCAGCGCTCGAACCCTGCCGCCACCTGTGGCCATTCATCATCGGTAATCGAGTACCACGCGGTGTCGCGGTTGTGGTCTTTGACCACCAGGTGCTTGCGGAAAACCCCTTCGTAGACAAAGCCAAACCGTTCTGCCGCGCGCTTGGAGCGGGCATTGGCGTTGTTGCACTTCCACTCAAGCCTGCGGTTGCCCAGCTCGAACGCCCGCTTGCCCAACAGGTACACCGCTTCGGTGCCCTTGGGCGTGCGCTGCATGGCGGCGCCGAAGGCGATGTGGCCGATCTCAATGCGGCCATGGTCGGGCACGATCGACATCAGGCTGAGAATGCCCTGAGCCTGGCCGGTGGGGCGGTCGATGACGGTATAGAACAACGGGTCGGTGCTGGCGGCATGGCCCTGCAGCCAGCGGTCGAAGGCGCTGCGTTCCGGGAATGGGCCATAGGGCAGGTAATCCCACAGGACCGGGTCGGCATTCGGGCCTTGCAGTACGTCCCAGAGGTCGTCGCCGTGGCGCGCCGAGTCGAGTTTTTCCAGGCGGATGAAGCGGCCCTCGATGGGCCCTGCCGTGGGCGCGGTGGCGGGTTTCCAGTTCAGTGCGTCAGTCATGTCGTGCCTACAGCCCTTTGCGGAATTGAATGAAGCCCGGCCGCTCGGCGACCTGTTGGTACAGGCTGATGGCGGTGGCGTTGGTCTCGTGGGTCAGCCAGTGCACCTTAGCGCAGCCGGCAGCCTTGGCAGTGGCATAGACATGCTCGATCAGTTGGCGGCCGATGCCCAGGCCGCGCTGCGTGTTATCCACATAAAGGTCCTGCAGGTAGCACGAATTTTCGATGCTCCAGTTGGAACGATGATAGATCCAGTTGACCATTCCTACGGCGTTGCCATCGACCCAGGCCAGGGCCGAGTGGGTGGGCTCGTTGGGGTCGAGCAGGCGCTGCCAGGTGTTGGCGCTGACCGCTTCGGCCAATTCGGTCTCATAGAAGCGCAAGTAAGCCTGCCACAGGGCAAGCCAGGCTGCATGGTCGTTGGCGCTGACGGGGCGCAGAGTGACGCTGGGCATGGGCTTTTCCTTCAGAGTTGGCGCATGTGCGCCGCCAGTTGGTTGTCAGGGTAGTCGGCACTGCCGCTCAGGCCTTCACGCACGCCTGCGATGTCCTCGGCCGAACGGTTTTGGCTGAGCTTGCGGGCGCCTTGCAGGCGGGCGATCGGCAGGCGTATGCCGACAATGGCGCGCAGCATGCCGTTGAGGTAGTCGCTGGGGGCGTCGGAGACCTTCCAGGGTTCACTGCGGCCCTGCTCGTGACGGTCGGTCAGGCGGCTGACGATTTGCAGCAGGGGCGCGGCTTCGTGGATCAATTCAACAGGGCCGTAGGCGTGCACCGCCAGGTAGTTCCAGGTCGGTACCACCTTGGGGTTCTCGGCCTTGCTGGGGTAGTAGCTGGGGCTGACATATGCGTCAGCGCCGGGGAACACCAGCAGCGCTTCAGTGCCTTGCTCCAGGTCTTTCCACTGAGCGTTGGCCCGCGCCAGGTGCGCGTAGACCGTGCCGAACTCGCCTTGCTCGGGGTCGATCAACACCGGCAGGTGGGTGGCCAGCAGCCCGTGTTCGCCGTGGCTGATAAGCACGGCAAGGCGAGTATCGGCCATATGCTGGTGCAGGCGCTCGAGGTCGTGTTCCTGGTGGGGCTTGCTGTTGTACATGGTGGGTTCCTTGTCGAATGGCTCCATCCTAGGCAGGCTATTGGTTCTGTGTAAGATCCATTTATGGCTGATTTGACAGGTCCAATACGGTGAACAAGCGTCCCCTCATCTTGCCCTTCGACCCCGCTGGCATCGTGCTGGACCGCCAGCGAGGGCTCAGCCAGCAGCTTTACCAGGCCTTGCGTGCACGGGTGCTGGATGGGCGCTTGAGCAGCGGTACGCGGTTACCGGCCAGCCGTGACTTGGCAGCAATCCTCGCGCTGTCGCGCAACAGTGTGGTGCGTGCCTACGACCAGTTGTATGCCGAAGGGTATATCGAGAGCCGGGTGGGGGACGGCACCTATGTCACCCAGCTCGATAAACTATCCACACAACTATCCACAGGGTTATCCCTAGGGTTATCAACAGGTTTATCCACATTTTCCTCAGAAAAGACTGAGGATTTATCCAGCTGTGAGCGCACCAGCGAGCCTTTGGAGCGTCTGAAAAGTAACCATTTGCCGCCTCCCAGAAGTGGCGCGCCGCGCGCATTCCGGGTGGGGATTCCGGCCTTCGATCTGTTCCCGTTTGACGTCTGGGCCAAGCTGCAAGCGGGTTTCTGGCGTAACCCGGACCCTGCGCAGCTGGGCTACGGTGAACCGGCAGGCGAGCTGCAGCTGCGTGAGCTGATTGCTACCTATCTGCGTCGTTCGCGCGGCTTATCGTGCACGGCTGAACAAATTGTGATCACCAGTGGTGCACAGCAGGCCATCAGCCTTTGTGCACAGTTGCTGTTGCAGCCTGGCGAGGGGGTGGCTGTGGAAAACCCGGGCTACCGGGCCGCCGGGCATACTTTCGCCGTGGCGGGTGGCAGGGTGATGGGCGTGCCAGTGGATGACGAGGGTATGGATTGCCAGCGGCTGATGCAGCTGGCGGACTGCCGCCTGGCCTATGTGACGCCAGCCCACCAGTACCCGACCGGGGTGACCATGAGCCTGGCACGGCGCCTGGCATTGCTGGCCTGGGCCGAGCGCAGCGATGGCTGGATCATCGAAGACGATTACGACGGCGAGTACCGCTACAGCGGTGCGCCATTGGCACCGCTGGCGGCATTGGACCGGCAGGGGCGGGTGCTGTACATCGGCACGTTCGGCAAGATTGCCTTCCCCGCGCTACGCCTGGGCTACCTGGTGCTGCCTGGGCGCCTGGTGCAGGCCTTCAGCCAGGGGCGGGCGTTGGCCATGCGGCATTCGGAGGTCAGTAGCCAGTGCGTGATGGCCGAGTTCATGGCCCAAGGGCATTTCCAGCGGCACATCCGGCGTATGCGCCGGGCGGCGCTGAGCCGGCGCAACGTGCTCAAGGCGGGTTGGCCTGTGGATGTTCCAGGCTTGGGCGCCATGCCGGAAGTGGCGGCGGGGCTGCACGTAAAGGTGGATGTGGATAACTTTGCGCGGGAACAAGCGTTGGTCGCCAAGGCTGAAGGGGTTGGCGTTGAGGTGAATCCGCTGAGTAGTTACTGGTTGGATGACAGCGAGGTGCCTGTGGATAAGCGGGCAGGGTTGGTGCTGGGGTTTGCGGCTGTGCCGGAAGGCGACATCGCCAATGCACTGATGCGATTGCGCAGTGCCTGGCGAAAGTGAACGGGGCCGCTGTGCGGCCCAATCGACACCCTTTGCGCCAAGCCATACCCCGGTAGGAGCAGCCTTGTGCTGCGAAGAGGCCGGTAAAGGCAGCGAAGATGCTGCTGGGTTTACTGGCCTCTTCGCAGCGCAAGGCTGCTCCTACAGCGATGTGGGCTGTGGCCTACATACCATCTAGGTGCCGGACTTGATGCGCGTCCAGGCCCTGGTGCGCGCGCGCTCGGCGTCGCGTGGCAACGGCTTGAGGGTGTACAGCTTGGCCATCGCTTCCGCCGTCGGGTAAAGGTTGGGGTTATTGCGAATCGCCGGGTTCACCTTCTCGGTGGCGTCCTTGTTCGGGTTCGGATAGCCGACAAAATCACTGATCGGCGCAATCACCTCCGGGCGCAGCAGGTAGTTGATGAAGGTGTGGGCGTCTTCGGCGTTGGCGGCATTTTTCGGAATGGCCAGCATATCGAACCAGATCGGCGCACCTTCCTTGGGCAGGCGCATGTCGACCACCACGCCATTCTTCGCATCGCGGGCCCGGTTGGCGGCCTGCGAGAAGCTGCCGCTGTAGCCCACCGCCACGCAGATGTCGCCGTTGGCGATGTCGGCCATGTACTTGGAGGAATGGAAGTACGTGACGTGCGGGCGAATCTTCAGCAGCAGCTCTTCGGCCTTCTTGTAGTCGGCCGGCTTGTCGCTGTTGGGCGGCAAGCCCAGGTATTGCAAGGCCAGTGGCAAGATCTCCGAGGGCGAATCGAGCAAGGCAACGCCGCACTGCTTGAGCTTGGCGATGTTCTCTTCCTTGAAGATCAGGTCCCAGCTGTCCACAGGCGCGTTCTCACCCAGCGCAGCCTTGACCTTGGCCGGGTTGAAGCCGATCAGCACGGTGCCGTACATGTAGGGCACGGCAAACTTGTTGCCGGGGTCGTTGGCCTCGATCAGCTTCATCAGTGCCGGGTCCAGGTGTTGCCAGTTCGGCAGCTTGCTGCGGTCCAGTGGCTGGAACACGCCAGCCTCGATCTGCTTGGCAAGGAACACGTTGGACGGCACCACCACGTCATACCCGGAGTTGCCGGTCAGCAGCTTGGCTTCCAGTGCCTCGTTGGTGTCGAAAATGTCGTAGATCAGCTTTACGCCGCTGTCTTTCTGGAAGTCGACCAAGGTCTGCGGGGTGATGTAATCGAACCAGTTGTAGACCCGCAGGGTGCGCTGTTCGGCCTGGGCCTGCAGGGCGCCGGTGAACAGGGTGGCAGCGATGATTGGGGCGAGCAGACGCTTGAGTCGGGCCATTATCGGGCTCCTGGCTGGGCGCGCTGGAAACCTTCCAGCACATTGACCGCGTTGATGCCGATTTCTTCCACAGCGTAGCCGCCTTCCATCACGAACAGGGTCGGCTTGCCGAGCTGGGCGATGCGTTTGCCCATTTCCAGGTAGTCAGGGCTGTCCAGCTTGAACTGGGAGATTGGGTCGTCCTTGAAGGTGTCCACCCCGAGCGAGATCACCAGCACATCGGCGTCGTAGGCAGCGATGCGCTGGCACGCGTCTTCCAGCGCTGCGCTCCAGGCGGCCCAGTCACTGCCGGCCGGCAACGGGTAGTTGATGTTGCAGCCTTCACCTGCGCCTTCGCCCGTTTCGTCGGCATAGCCGAGGAAGAACGGGAATTCGTCCTGCGGGTCGCCGTGGATCGAGGCGAAGAACACATCGCTGCGGCTGTAGAAGATGTCTTGGGTGCCATTGCCGTGGTGATAGTCGACGTCGAGGATGGCGACTTTGGCACGGCCTTGGTCCAGGAAGGCCTGGGCAGCGATGGCAGCGTTGTTCAGGTAGCAGTAACCGCCCATGACTTCGCCGGCGGCATGGTGCCCCGGTGGGCGGCACAGGGCGAACGCCGCATGGGCGCCTTGCTGGATGGCGGCCTGGGCCGTGAGCGCGACCTGGGCGGCACTGTAGGCGGCTTGCCAGGTACCGGCGGTAATCGGCGCGCCGGCGTCGAAGCTGTAGTAGCCAAGCTCGCCATGCAGGCCGGTGGGTTTAACCTGGCGCAGGGTGCGGGCTGGCCAGGTGAAAGGCAGCAGGTCGCCTTCGTGGCCCAACGCGGCCCAGCGCGCCCAAGCGCCTTCGAAAAAGTCCAGGTAGTCGGCGCTGTGGACGCGCAGTAGCGGCGCGCGGCCGAAGTCGTCCGGCCCCTGCACGTCGCCCAGCTGGCGCTTGTTCACTTGATCGAGCACATGGTCGGCGCGCGAAGGCATTTCGAAGCAGGGCATCAGCTTGCCGTCGATCAGCTCGCAGCGGCCGTGGTGCAGGCGGTGGTCATCGGAATAGATCGTCAGCATTGTTGTTCTCCGGTTGGACTGGCGTGGGCCCATTTTCAGGGGCAGCCCGGTAGCGGAGAACGACGCAAACGGCCAAAAGGGGATCGATGTGGCCAAGGTCGCTGGCCGGGTTAATGTGCCGGCCTTTTCGCGGGCAAGCCCGCTCCCACAGGATTGGGGGAACCCTTGATGCTTTACAGTACCTGTGGGAGCGGGCTTGCCCGCGAAGAGGCCCGCCCAGGTCAACCGCGAAAGTGGCTGGGCGCCACGCCACTCCAGCGCTGGAACGCATGGCGGAAGCTGGCCGTTTCGCTGAACCCCAAGGTTTCGGCAATCCGGTAGATCGGCATCTGTTCATCGGCCAACAACTGCTTGGCCCGCTCGAAACGCAGCTCATCGAGCAGCTGTTGATAACTGCTGCCCAGCGCCTGCAGGTGCCGACGCAAGGTCCGCGATGAGCAGTTCATCTGCCGCGCCAAACCCTCAAGCCCGGGCGCTGCGTCCAGTTGTTGGGCCAGCAGCTGGCGTATCTTGCCCAGCCAGGCCTGACGCCCTGTGAACTCGAGGTTCAGGCGTCGGCAGCGCTCGCTCATGGCTTTGTGGGTAATGGGGTCGGCCAACGGTAGCGGCGTATCCAGCCAGCGCCGCTCGAAGGCAAACGCGTTGTCCTCGGCTGCGAAGCCGATCGGGCATTGGAAGGCACGGGTATAAAGGCTGTGGTAGCCCGGCCGGGCATGCTCGAAGCGGCTGCCGAGCAGTGGCAGGGGCCGGCCCAGCAAGTCGTCGCAGATCACTTTCAGCGAGACCAGGCAGAACTCTGCATTGAAAGCGGTCAGCGCCGGGCTGTCGCGGTAATCGCTGGCGCTGAGCCAGACACGCTGGCCGTCGTCGATCAGGCGCAGCTGGAAGACTGTTCCCAGCAGTGCCGGAAAGCGCAGCGCCAGGCGCAAGGCGTCACCCAAAGTGGCACTGGAGAGCAGGGCGTAACCGAGCATGCCATAGCACGACACGTGCATGCGCTGGCCCAGCTCCAGGCCGATGTCTTCGCGCCGGGCGACGGCATTGGCACACACCTGCAGCTCTTGCTGGGTGGTGATGCGCGCGTCTGCATGCCCCAGGTCCGCCGGGCCGATGCCGCTGCCGGCGAGCAAGGCCGAAGCCTCGCAACCCTCAGCCTGAAAGACGTTGAGGATCAGCGAAACCGCGTTGAGGGTGGTCAGGTGGCTGTGCAGCATGCTCGGTATCCCGTTGGTTGGGATGCATTATGGAGCAAGTTGTGTGCCGCAAACCTGGGGCAGCGCAACCGCGCCAGACCATGCAGGCAAAAAAAAAGGCCCGATGCATGCGCTCGGGCCTTTGAAAGGTTGAGAGGTGTCTAGTCCCTCGACCTGGTGAGACAGTTGAAGCGGTCGGTTACGCCTTCAGCGGAACCAGACGCGGTGCAATCATGTTTTCTGGGCGCAGGATGTCGTTGAGCATCTCTTCGTCCAGCAGCTTCTCTTCGCGCACCAGTTCCAGCACACCGCGGCCTGTTTCCAGGGCAACACGGGCGATACGGGTGGCGTTTTCGTAGCCGATGTAAGGGTTCAGGGCGGTGACCAGGCCGATCGAGTGCTCGACCAGTTCACGGCAGCGCTGTTCGTTGGCAGTGATGCCGACGATGCAGTGCTCGCGCAGCATGTCCATGGCGCGCTGGAGCAGGCGGATCGAGTCGAAGATCTTGTAGGCGATCAGCGGCTCCATCACGTTCAGCTGCAGCTGGCCACCTTCGGCGGCGACGGTCAGGGCCAGGTCGTTGCCCATGATGGCGAAGGCCACTTGGTTGACGGCTTCCGGGATAACCGGGTTGACCTTGCCTGGCATGATCGAGCTGCCTGGCTGACGCGCTGGCAGGTTGATCTCGTTGATGCCGGTACGCGGGCCGCTGGACAGCAGGCGCAGGTCGTTGCAGATCTTCGACAGCTTGACCGCGGTACGCTTGAGCATGCCGGAGAACAGCACGAAGGCGCCCATGTCGGAGGTGGCTTCGATCAGGTCGGCAGCCGGGACCAGCGGCTGGCCGCTGATGGTTGCCAGGCGCTGTACGGCGAGCATCTGGTAGCCCGGGTCGGCGTTGATGCCGGTACCGATGGCAGTACCACCCAGGTTGATTTCGGTCAGCAGCTCCGGCGCCAGCGAACGCAGACGGTTGAGGTCTTCGGTCATGGTGGTGGCGAAGGCGCGGAATTCCTGGCCCAGGGTCATCGGCACGGCGTCCTGCAGCTGGGTACGGCCCATCTTCAGTACGTGGTCGAACTCTTTACCTTTGGCGGCGAAGGCCTGGATCAGGCTGTCGAGGCTGGCGAGCAGGGCGTCATGACCCAGCAGCAGACCCAGACGGATCGCAGTCGGGTAGGCGTCGTTGGTCGACTGCGCCATGTTCACGTCGTTGTTCGGGTGCAGGTACTGGTACTCACCCTTCTGGTGGCCCATGGCCTCCAGCGCGATGTTGGCGATGACTTCGTTGGCGTTCATGTTGGTAGAAGTACCAGCACCGCCTTGAATCATGTCCACCACGAACTGCTCGTGGTAGTCGCCTTTGATCAGCCGGCCGCAGGCGGCGCTGATGGCGGCGTGCTTGGCATCGCTCAAGTGCCCCAGCTCTCGGTTGGCGTCAGCAGCAGCCTGCTTGACCATCGCCAGGCCCACTACCAGTTTCGGGTAGTGCGACAGCGGAACACCGGAGAGGTGGAAGTTGTTGGCAGCGCGCAGGGTCTGGATGCCGTAGTAGGCATCAGCAGGAACTTCAAGGGTACCCAGCAGATCTTTTTCGACGCGGAACGATGCAGCGGCAGACATGATGTATATCATCTCGAATTTGACCCGGCACATGCCGGAATGGCGCTAATCCTAGGCCCGAAGAGGATTTTGCGGCCAATGCTGTTGCACGCTAACCTATGCACAAACGGCATAGTGTTTCATGTGACGCCAATTGACATTCGAGCGTGTTCCATTTTGGTGCATGCCGGGAGATGTGCTTCGTGAACCTGGAAAGCAAATGGCTGGAAGACTTCAGCGCCCTGGCTGCCACGCGCAGTTTTTCGCAAGCGGCAGAGCGGCGTTTCGTCACTCAACCGGCCTTCAGTCGACGTATTCGCAGCCTCGAAGCAGCCTTGGGCCTGCAGCTGGTGAATCGTTCCCGCACGCCGATTGAACTGACCGAGGCCGGGCAGCTGTTTCTGGTCACGGCGCGCACCGTTGTCGACCAGTTGAGCGAAATTCTGCGCCACTTGCACCACCTCGAAGGTGGCCAGGGCGAGGTTATCCAAGTGGCGGCGGCGCACTCCCTGGCGTCGGGGTTTTTCCCACGTTGGGTGGCCCAGTTGCGCAACGACGGGTTGAACATCGCCACCCGTCTGGTGGCGACCAACGTGGGTGATGCGGTGCATGCCCTGCGCGAAGGCGGTTGCGACCTGATGCTGGCCTTCTATGACCCCGATGCCGCGCTGCAGATGGATGCCGAGATCTTCCCGTCGCTGCACATGGGCACCACCGAAATGTTGCCGGTGTGTGCCGTGGATGCCGACGGCCAGCCTTTGTTCGACCTGGAAGGCGAGGGCAGCGTGCCACTTTTGGCCTACACCGCCGGTGCCTTTCTCGGCCGTTCGGTGAACCTGTTGCTACGCCAGCGCAACCTGCGCTACACCACTGTTTATGAAACCGCCATGGCCGACAGCCTCAAGAGCATGGCGCTGGAGGGCATGGGCATTGCCTGGGTGCCACGCCTGTCGATGCGCGGCGAGTTGGAGCGGGGTGAGCTGGCCATCTGCGGTGGCAGCCAATGGCACGTGCCCCTGGAAATCCGCCTGTACCGCTGCGCCCTGGTGCGCAAGGCCAACGTGCGCTTGTTGTGGCGCAAGCTGGAAGGGGCGGCGGCGGTTGACCCAAAAGTCAGCCAAAGCCCCGAAAAATAAGGCCGACAGTTGGTCGCCGGGGGTGCCAGCATCGCCCAGGGTTACGGTATACTGCGCGGCCTTTAGACCGGATAGCTCCGGTCCTGATCAGCAAACAAGCCACGCCGGTCGTCCCGCGTGGCTTGTTGTTTTTTGACGCGCCCAAGGGCGCACAAGCGAAGAGGCTCGACGATGAGTGCACTGGTTGGCGTGATCATGGGCTCCAAGTCCGATTGGTCCACCCTTAGCCACACCGCCGATA
Source organism: Pseudomonas sp. ITEM 17296 (assembly GCF_028895205.1). Lineage (NCBI taxonomy): Bacteria > Pseudomonadati > Pseudomonadota > Gammaproteobacteria > Pseudomonadales > Pseudomonadaceae > Pseudomonas > Pseudomonas sp. ITEM 17296. The sequence continues at coordinate 203,962 of NZ_WJRS01000004.1, forward strand.
TGCTGGAAAAACTCGGCATTCCCTACGAAGTGAAGGTGGTTTCCGCCCACCGCACCCCGGATCTGCTGTTCCAGTATGCCGAAGAGGCCGAAGGCCGTGGCATCGAGGTGATCATCGCCGGTGCCGGTGGCGCAGCCCACCTGCCAGGCATGTGCGCCGCCAAGACCCACCTGCCGGTGCTGGGCGTGCCGGTGCAGTCGTCGATGCTGTCGGGTGTCGATTCGCTGCTGTCGATCGTGCAGATGCCGGCGGGCGTTCCGGTCGCGACCCTGGCCATCGGCCGCGCGGGCGCGATCAACGCTGCATTGCTGTCGGCGAGCATCCTGGGCGCCAAGTACCCGCAGTACCACGCGGCGCTCAAGCAGTTCCGCACGGAACAGACCGACACCGTGCTGGACAATCCAGACCCGCGCCAGGCTTGAGGCTGACCCCATGAAGATCGGTGTAATCGGTGGTGGCCAGCTCGGCCGCATGCTGGCCCTGGCGGGTACTCCGCTGGGCATGAACTTCGCGTTCCTCGACCCGGCTGCAGATGCCTGCGCCGCCCCTCTGGGCGAGCACCTGCGCGCCGACTACGGTGACCAGGACCCTCTGCGCCAGCTGGCCGACGAAGTCGACCTGGTGACCTTCGAGTTCGAAAGCGTCCCGGCCGAAACCGTGGCCTTCCTCTCGCAGTTCGTCCCGGTCTACCCAAGCGCCGAAGCGCTGCGTATTGCCCGCGACCGCCTGTTCGAGAAGAGCATGTTCCGCGACCTGGGTATTCCGACCCCGGCCTTCGCCGACATTCTCTCCCAGGCAGACCTGGATGCCGCGGTCGCCAGCATCGGCCTGCCAGCCGTGCTCAAGACCCGCACCTTGGGCTACGACGGCAAGGGCCAGAAGGTCCTGCGCAGTGCTGAAGACGTGGTCGACACCTTCGCCGAGCTGGGCAGCGTGCCGTGCCTGCTGGAAGGCTTCGTGCCGTTCACCGGCGAAGTCTCGCTGGTGGCCGTCCGTGCCCGCGATGGCGAAACCCGCTTCTATCCGCTGGTGCACAACACCCACGAGAGCGGCATCCTGCGCCTGTCGGTGGCCAGCGAAGCGCACCCGCTGCAAGGCCTGGCCGAAGACTACGTCGGCCGTGTGCTGAAGCAGCTGGACTATGTCGGCGTGATGGCGTTCGAGTTCTTCGAAGTCGACGGCGGCCTGAAGGCCAACGAAATCGCCCCGCGTGTGCACAACTCCGGGCACTGGACCATCGAAGGCGCCGAGTGCAGCCAGTTCGAGAACCACCTGCGCGCCGTTGCCGGCCTGCCGCTGGGCTCGACCGCCAAGGTCGGTGAAAGCGCCATGCTCAACTTCATCGGCGAAGTACCCGCGGTGGACAAAGTGGTTGCCATCGAAGACTGCCACCTGCACCACTATGGCAAGGCCTTCAAGGTCGGGCGCAAGGTTGGCCATGCCACCCTGCGTTGCCAGGACATGGCCACCCTCGAGCGCAAGATTGCCGAAGTAGAGGCGCTGATCAGCAACTGATCGGGCTGTAAATCGAACTTCTGCAAGCGGCTTGCCCTCTGAACATGGCAACAAGCCAAAGCCCGTCTAGGCTTTGGCTTGTTCCATCTTCACTGCAGAGGGATTGCCATGGGCATCATTGGAACCATCTTCATCGGCCTCATCGTTGGCCTGCTGGCCCGCTTCATCAAGCCGGGCGACGACAGCATGGGCTGGATCATGACCATCCTGCTGGGTATTGCCGGCTCCTTGCTCGCCACCTACGGCGGCCAGGCACTGGGCATTTATCAGGCGGGGCAGGCCGCAGGGTTCTTCGGCGCGCTGGTCGGTGCCGTCGTCCTTCTGGTGATCTACGGATTAATCAAGAAACGCTGAATACCGTTTAGAATGCTCGGCAATTCATCCGAGTTGCCGAGCATTTTCATGCGTGCCTTATTTCTCATCCCCTTGCTTCTGGCCAGCACCCTGGCCCGTGCCGAGCTGCCCGAAACCGACTGGCTGGAGCTGATGCCCAAGTCGGACCAGAAGGCCCTTGAGCAGATGCCCGAAATCGACCACAACTCGCCGGAGGCCATGGGCACCTTCACCGACAAGGGCGGCCTCAAGCAGAGCAAAGGATTGCCGGCGGTGATGTATTCGACCAAGACCGTGGCCGCCATGAACGGCAAGCAGATTCGCCTGGGCGGTTACCCGGTGCCGCTGGAGAGCGATGCCAAGGGCAACAGCACGCTGTTTTTCCTGGTGCCGTACCCGGGCGCCTGCATCCACGTGCCGCCACCGCCACCGAACCAGTTGGTGCTGGTGCGCTACCCGAAGGGGCTGAAAATCGACGACATCTACACGCCGCTGTGGGTTAGCGGGGCGTTGAAGGTGGAGAAGGTCAGCAACGACCTGGCGGATGCGGCCTATGCGCTGGATGCGCAGAAGGTGAGGGTGGTGGAGGACGCTGACCTCTGATTGCCTGCACCGGCCTCTTCGCGGGTAAACCCGCTCCCACAGGTACTGCACCGCATTCGAAATGGGTGAAGTACCTGTGGGAGCGGGTTTACCCGCGAAGAGGCCCGCAAAACCACTGCGAAACTCAGATCATTTCACAACCAATCTGCACGCCCAGCGAATGGCTCGCGCCAGGCTTCAATTCCACCACGTCATCCCACACATTCGCCGTCTCGATGCACAGCATCCGCTGCCAGCCATCATCCGCCATGTCCGGCAGCTCCCGCGCCCGCTCGGTCCACGGGTTCCAGATCACCGCCGAGCGCGAGCCACTGTTGGTCAGGGTAATCCGCCGCGCCCAGTGCGGGTCGACAATGCTCAGGGTTTGCGGGGTAGCCAGGTAGATCCGGTCAGTCTCCCCGGCAAATGCCAGCGCACCTTGCTGCTGGCGCTGCTCCCAGTCGGCCAAGGTCTCGATGTAGCTCAACCCGTCCACACCCTCGACCCGCGCCTGGCGCACGTCGCTGACGGCAAAGTAGCTGTGCAGGGCCTGGCTGATGGTCACACTGTCGCTGCCGAGGTTATAGCTGGTCAGCGTCACGTTCAGCTGTTCGCCCAGCTCGATCAGCAGCTTCAGCTCGACCTCATGCGGCCAGCCGGGCAAGTCACCTTGAGCCGCAGGCAGCTCGAATTCGATCTGAATCGTGTCGCCGACCTGCTCGGCCCTGTTCAACTGCCAGTCGCGACCCCGCACCAGCCCATGCGCGGGGGCTTGTTCGCCCTTGTACATATTTTGTACAGACGCGGGGTTGCGCTGCAGGTTGCCAAACCACGGCCAGCACACCGGTACCCCGGCGCGCACGGATTTGCCCTGGCGGAAAATGGCCTGGTCGCTCAGCCACAGCAGCGGCGGTTCGCCCACACGCTGGTAGCTGAGGATCTGCGCGCCCTGCTGGGCGATCAGTAGTTCGGCATGCTCGCTGGTGATGCGCCAGCAATTGAGTTCGCCGTGTTGCTCGGTGTCGACCTTGAAAGTAGCCATTGCACTCGTCTCATTGATTGCCCTGTGGGCCTTGGACCCGGGCACGTGCAATGAGTTTACCGCCGGCGTGGCTCAGCGACGAGGCACAGAGCGGGTGCGGCCACTGCCGTCGATGGCGACGAAGACGAATACCGCTTCGGTCACCTTGCGCCATTCGCTGGACAGCGGGTCGTCGCTCCACACTTCGACCATCATCTGGATCGAGCTGCGGCCGATTTCCAGGGTCTGGGTATAGAACGACAGCTGGGCGCCCACGGCGACCGGGACCAGGAAGGCCATGCGATCGATGGCCACCGTGGCCACACGGCCACCCGCGACACGGCTGGCCATGGCAGTGCCGGCCAAATCCATCTGAGCGACCAGCCAGCCGCCAAAGATGTCACCAAAGCCGTTGGTCTCACGAGGGAGTGCGGTGATTTGCAAGGCCAGGTCGCCTTGCGGGATTGGATCTTCTTGTTCGAGCTCAATCATGCGATGGGGCCTCTGACCCGTGACGCTTTCGTTGGTGTGGCGCAAAGGCCGGGTAAACGATTCAGCTGGAAACATACTACGCCGATTTCGTTTCACTGGGCGGCCGTAGGGAAACTCTGCGAAACCGCCTGACATGCAGACCGGCGTTTTCGCACAACATCCCACGCTAGGAGCAACCTTTTCCTACGAGCGGCCAGTATATAGAGCATAACGGCCAGCGACGACCGCGCATTCATGAATATCTGTATGGTTTTTGTATCGCTTTCGGCGCGCCTCGGCAATTTGCTATCTTCGCTCGTCTACCAATCCAGAAGTCGCGCGCCAAGCGGCCTGCATGACCTACAAGAGAAAGATCGATGACCTCCGTGCCGAGCAGTATCGAGCAGCCTTCACGGCCGCTGACCCGCAGCGACTACAAGACCCTTTCACTGTCCGCCCTGGGCGGTGCACTGGAGTTCTACGACTTCATCATCTTCGTGTTCTTCGCCACGGTGGTCGGCAAGCTGTTCTTCCCTGCCGACATGCCGGAATGGCTGCGCTTGATGCAGACTTTCGGCATCTTCGCCGCCGGCTACCTGGCGCGGCCACTGGGCGGCATCGTCATGGCGCACTTCGGTGACCTGCTCGGGCGCAAGAAGATGTTCACCCTGAGCATCTTCATGATGGCGCTGCCCACCCTGATCATGGGCCTGCTGCCGACCTACGCGCAGATTGGCCTGTGGGCACCGGTTTTGCTGCTGCTGATGCGCGTGATTCAGGGCGCGGCGATTGGTGGCGAGGTGCCGGGCGCCTGGGTGTTCGTCTCTGAGCACGTACCAGCGCGCAATACCGGCTACGCCTGCGGCACGCTGACCGCCGGGCTGACCTCGGGCATTTTGCTCGGCTCGCTGGTCGCGACCCTGATCAACAGCATTTACACCCCAGGTGAAGTTGCCGATTACGCCTGGCGTATACCGTTCTTGCTGGGGGGTGTGTTCGGCCTGTTCTCGGTGTACCTGCGCCGCTGGCTGCACGAAACCCCAGTGTTCGCCGAGATGCAGCAGCGCAAGGCCCTGGCCGAAGAGCTGCCGCTGCGTGCCGTGCTGCGTGATCACCGTGGCGCGATCATCTTGTCGATGCTGCTGACCTGGTTGCTGTCGGCTGGCATCGTGGTGGTGATCCTGATGACCCCGGCGCTGCTGCAGAGCTTCTACCAAATCAGCCCAACCGACTCGCTCAAGGCCAACAGCCTGGCCATTGTGCTGCTCAGCCTCGGCTGCATCGGTGCCGGTAGCCTGGCCGACCGCATCGGCGCTGGGCGTGTGTTCATCGTCGGCAGCCTGCTGTTGCTGGCCAGCTCCTGGACCTTCTACCACAGCCTGCCGACCCGCCCCGACCTGCTGTTCCCGCTGTATGCGCTGACCGGCCTGTGCGTCGGTATCGTCGGCGCCGTGCCCTATGTGATGGTCAAGGCCTTCCCACCGGTGGTGCGTTTCAGCGGCTTGTCGTTCTCTTACAACGTCGCCTACGCCATCTTCGGCGGGCTGACGCCGATGGTGGTGACCGCGCTGTTGAAGGTCAGCCCAATGGCGCCGGCCTATTACGTGGCGGGGCTGTGTGCTGTCGGGCTGGCCGTAGGCGTTTATCTGTTCGCCAATAAGCGCTGACCACGCCCGATAGCGCCGGTGTGTTGCCCTACTGGTGAAGAGATAGGGCAACATTCCCTTCCTGTCAGGCGATTTTGCCTACATGTTCATTCGGCTCCCTTAAGCTGCTGTTGGCCCTGTATTCATGTACAGTAAGGCCTTGGCTACTTGATCCTTCATGGAGGTGCCCATGGCCTATTCAGCATTAGCTGTGGCAAACGCCTTCATTGAGCGTGCGCGAAAAGGTGAAATCCGAAATCTCACGCCGATGAAGCTTCAGAAGCTTCTCTTCTACACGCAGTCATGGCATCTGCGTCTGAACGGGGAGAGATCTCCTCTAATCGATGATAATTTTGCCCGTTGGAAGTTTGGCCCGGTCATCCCGTCGCTTTACCATGAGCTCAAATCCTATGGCGCCCAAGAGGTGACATCGCTGATCAAGAATATAAATTTTGATAGCGATGGTGATGCGATCCTCATCACGCCAACCGTTCCAAAGTCTGATCAGGCCACCCACAACCTGATCGATAAAATCATCAGCAAGTACGGCAAGTTGACGGGCACCGAACTCTCCAATCTGACGCATGAGGCGGGGACCGCCTGGGCAGAAGGTGATGCAGACGGCTCGCCGATCACCTGGGGCGAGATGGCTCACAAAATTCACCCTGAGAGCCGTTTCAGTGGCAAAGAATGATCTCGATCTGGGTGATTTGAACCTTGAGGTTTCCGGCGAAGGTCCGGTAGAAGATGTTCAGCCAGTCAATGACGCGGCTGAAAAGGACGCTGACCGCGAAAAGGTAGAAAACCTCAAGGACCAGAAGGCTGAGCGCCAACTGCGCAAAAAGTATGCAGGCCGCGCGTTCTGGTTTGCGGTCGCCGGTGTTTCGTTTTGGTGTGCGCTTTTAGTCTGGAACGGCTGGGCGACTTACTACACCGGAAAGTCGCCGTTCTCCGACAATCTGCTGATTGCTGTAACAACCGCTACGTCGATTAACTTGTTTGCCGCCTTCCTCGGCGTCATTCGCGGCCTCTTTCCTGCCGGCGGCAAGCGATCAGGCGGCTAGCCCTCCGTTTAAAAGCCTCCTTGCAACATCTTGAAAAGGCCATCCCCGGCACCCGGTGATGGCCTTTCATCCAATTGTCACATTGAAGTCATATCGTATTCATGCGGCCTGCAGATACTTGGGCCCGATCCATCCAACACCCCCAATATTCCTGCTAGGAGCAAGGCATGAAACTGAAGCGTTTGATGGCGGCCCTTACCTTCGCCGCCGCTGGCGTTGCAACCGCCAATGCGGTAGCCGCTGTCGACCCAGCAATCCCGACCTACACCAAGACCACCGGTGTTTCGGGCAACCTCTCCAGCGTCGGTTCGGACACCCTCGCCAACCTGATGACCCTGTGGGCCGAGGCCTACAAGAAGGAATATCCGAACGTAAACATTCAGATCCAGGCCGCCGGCTCCTCCACCGCGCCACCCGCGCTGACCGAAGGCACCGCCAACCTGGGCCCGATGAGCCGCAAGATGAAGGACGTCGAGCTGCAGGCCTTCGAGCAGAAGTACGGCTACAAGCCGACCGCCATCCCGGTCGCCGTTGACGCCCTGGCTGTATTCGTTCACAAGGACAACCCGATCAAGGGCCTGACCATGGCTCAGGTCGATGCGATCTTCTCGTCCACTCGCCTGTGTGGCGCCAAGGCCGATGTCAAAACCTGGGGCGACCTGGGCGTGACCGGCGACCTCGCCAACAAGCCAGTGCAGCTGTTCGGCCGTAACTCGGTATCGGGCACCTACGGCTACTTCAAGGAAGAAGCCCTGTGCAAAGGCGACTTCAAGCCTAACGTCAACGAACAGCCTGGCTCGGCTTCGGTCGTGCAGTCGATCAGCTCCTCGCTGAACGGCATTGGCTACTCGGGCATCGGCTACAAGACCGCTAGCGTCAAGACCGTAGCCCTGGCCAAGAAAGAAGGCGGCGAGTTCATCGAAGACAACGAAGAAAACGCCCTGAACGGCAAGTACCCGCTGTCCCGCTTCCTGTACGTCTACGTCAACAAGGCCCCGAACAAGCCTCTGGCCCCGCTGGACGCCGAGTTCATCAAGCTGGTGCTGTCGCAAGCTGGCCAGCAGGTCGTGGTGAAGGATGGCTACATCCCGCTGCCGGCCAAAGTGGTCGACAAGACCCTGGCTGACCTGGGCCTGTCCCACGCTGGTAACGTCGCAAAGAAGTAAGTAACTGAGGAAGCGGCCGGCGCCTAAGCCCGGCCGCTTCCACGAATTCTCAGTCCGAAGCCAGAACCCCTGAGCGTCGGGCTTTCTTGCGTCACTGCATTGTCATGTTTTTGTCATACGGGACCGCTAGGGTGTGCGCATGAATGATCTGGCCAACTCCACCATGACCCAAAATTCCCAACCCGTGCGGATTGACTTCAATACGCCCGAGTTGCAACGCAAGCGCCGCATGCGTGCGCTCAAGGACCGCCTGACCCGCTGGTATGTACTGGTGGGCGGGCTTGCCGTATTGGCGGCTATTACCCTGATTTTCTTCTACCTGGCCTACGTGGTGCTGCCGCTGTTCCAGGGCGCCGAGCTGACCAGCAAGAAGGCCCTGGAGCCGACCTGGCTGCAACAGGATGCCGGCAAGCCGCTGATGATCGCGCTTGAAGAGCAAAACCTGGTGGGCATGCGGGTTTCCGACAAGGGGCAGGCACTGTTCTTCGACACCAAGACCGGTGCCGAGCTGCAGCGCGTCGACCTGCCGGTGCCGGCCGGTACCCAGGTGAGCTCTATCAGCACCGATCAGCCGGGTAGCCCGCTGGTTGTGCTGGGTCTGTCCAATGGTCAGGCGTTGGTGTTCCACCACACCTACAAGATCACCTACCCGGACAACAAGAAGACCATCACCCCAGGCATCGACTACCCCTACGGCAAGGACGCGTTCGTGCTTGACGACCAGGGCCGCCCTCTGGAGCACGTGAGCGTCAACGTCAACGGCGAAACCCTGCTGCTGGCAGGTTCCACCGGTTCGCACCTGCAGGTCACCCAGCTGACCCGCGAAGAGAACATGATGACCGGCGAGGTCACCAGCGAGCAGAACCGTATCGACCTGCCGCAGATGACCGAACCGGTCAAGGCCATCTACGTCGACCCGCGCCAGCAATGGCTGTACGTGGTCAACGGCCGTGCCACCGCCGACGTCTTCAGCCTGCGTGACAAGAGCCTCAACGGCCGCTACAAGCTGCTGGAAGATGGCAATGCCGAGATCACGGCCAGTGGCCAGTTGGTGGGCGGTATCTCGCTGATCTTCGGTGACTCCAAAGGTGGCTTGAACCAGTGGTTCATGGCCCGCGATCCCGATGGCGAGTCACGCTTCAAGTTGATCCGCAGCTTCCAGATGGGCACTGCACCGATCGTCCAGATCGATGCCGAAGAGCGCCGCAAGGGCTTCATCGCCCTGGACGCCGAAGGCAAGCTTGGTGTGTTCCACAGCACCGCGCACCGCACCCTGCTGGTCGAGCCGGCTGCAGAAGGCGCTGGCATCCTGGCCCTGTCGCCGCGTGCCAACCGCATCATCATCGAGGAAGGCGGCAAGCTGCTGCCGCTGAGCCTGAAGAACCCGCACCCGGAAGTCTCCTTCAGCGCGCTGTGGGGCAAGGTCTGGTACGAGAACTATGACGAGCCCAAGTACGTCTGGCAGTCGACTGCGTCGAACACCGACTTCGAGCCCAAGCTGAGCCTGTCGCCGCTGACCTTCGGTACCCTGAAGGCTGCGTTCTACGCGATGATCCTGGCCGCCCCGCTGGCCATTGCCGCCGCCATCTACACCGCCTACTTCATGGCCCCTGGCATGCGCCGCAAGGTCAAGCCGGTGATCGAGCTGATGGAAGCGATGCCGACGGTGATCCTCGGCTTCTTCGCCGGCCTGTTCCTCGCGCCGTACCTCGAAGGCCACTTGCCGGGTGTGTTCAGCCTGTTCGTACTGATGCCGTTCGGCATCCTGCTGGCCGGTTTCGTCTGGAGCCGCCTGCCGGAGTCGATCCGCCTGCGCGTGCCGGATGGTTGGGAAGCGGCGATCCTGATCCCCGTGATTCTGTTCACCGGCTGGTTCGCCCTGACCATGAGCCCTTACCTGGAGACCTGGTTCTTCGGCGGCGACATGCGCCTGTGGATCACCAACGACCTGGGCATCACCTACGACCAGCGCAACGCCCTGGTAGTCGGCATCGCCATGGGCTTCGCGGTCATCCCGAACATCTACTCGATTGCCGAAGACGCCGTGTTCAGCGTGCCGCGCAGCCTGACCCTGGGCTCCCTGGCCCTGGGTGCGACGCCGTGGCAGACCCTGACCCGCGTGGTCATCCTCACCGCCAGCCCGGGTATCTTCTCGGCGCTGATGATCGGCATGGGCCGTGCGGTGGGCGAGACCATGATCGTGCTCATGGCCACCGGCAACACCCCGGTGATGGAGATGAACCTGTTCGAAGGCATGCGCACCCTGGCCGCCAACGTGGCGGTAGAAATGCCGGAGTCGGAAGTCGGTGGCAGCCACTATCGCGTGCTGTTCCTGGCGGCCCTCGTGCTGCTGATGTTCACCTTCATCATGAACACCTTGGCCGAGCTGATTCGCCAGCGTCTGCGCAAGAAATACTCGTCGCTTTGATAGAAAGGTAGAGATCCGTGAAAAAGGATTCCCTCAAAGGCTGGTTCAAGAGCGGCGCCCCAGGCGTCTGGATCAGCGGTGGCGCGGTTGCCATGGCGGTGATCATGACCATCGGCCTGCTGTCGGTCATCGCCGTGCGAGGCCTGGGCCACTTCTGGCCGGCCGACCTGGTCCAGGCCACCTACAAGGTGCCTGGCCAGGCTGATCACATCGTCGTCGGCGAAGTGGTGCAAAAAGAAGAAGTGCCCCGTGCACGCCTGAAGGGTGCCGGCTTGCCGGTACCTGAGCAGGGCCCGGAGTTCATGACCCGTGAGCTGATCAAGGTCGGTAACCGCGACCTCAACGGCAGCGACTTCACTTGGGTGGTGGGCGACTGGCTGGTCGATGAGCAACGCCCGGTCGACCTGATGGCGTTGGAACGCCGCGAGTGGGGCAACTTCTACGGCTACCTGGTCAGCGTCAAGGAAGAAGGCCGCGTGGTCGCCGAAGGCCCTGCTGCCTGGAACGAACTGCAGGCCCGCCTCAAGCGCGCCAACCAGCTCAATGGCGAATTGCAGCAACTCGAGAAAAAAGACATCGGCGCCATCAACCATGGCCTCGAACGCCTGCGTTTGCATAGCCGCAAGCTGGAGCTGGAGGGCAAGCTCGATGCCGCTGCCCAGGCCGACATGGACGCCGAGCGTGCCGAGCTGAACAGCCGCTACAAGGCCATCGAAGACCGCCTCAGCGGCCTGCACCAGGCCTTCTCCCGTGACAGCCTGGTGGCACGTGATGCCAACGGCCGCGAAGTGGAGATCAACCTGAGCAAGGTGGTGCACGCCATCCAGCCGAACGGCATGTCCGGTCTGACCAAGATGGGCACTTACTTCGCCAAGGTCTGGGAGTTCCTCAGCGACGACCCGCGTGAAGCCAACACCGAGGGCGGCATCTTCCCGGCCATCTTCGGTACCGTGATGATGACCCTGATCATGGCCGTGATCGTGACCCCGTTCGGCGTGCTGGCTGCAGTCTACCTGCGCGAATACGCCAAGCAGGGCCCGGTGACGCGCCTGATCCGCATCGCGGTGAACAACCTGGCGGGTGTACCGGCGATCGTCTACGGCGTGTTCGGCCTGGGCTTCTTCGTCTATGTACTGGGTGGCTCGATCGACCGGCTGTTCTTCCCCGAGTCGCTGCCGGCACCCACCCTGGGTACCCCGGGCCTGCTGTGGGCCTCGCTGACCTTGGCGCTGCTGGCGGTACCGGTGGTGATCGTGGCCACCGAAGAAGGCCTGGCGCGGATTCCACGCACCGTGCGCGAGGGCTCGCTGGCCCTGGGCGCGACCAAGGCCGAGACCCTGTGGAAAATCGTCCTGCCGATGGCCAGCCCGGCCATGATGACCGGCATGATCCTCGCCGTGGCCCGCGCCGCGGGTGAAGTGGCGCCACTGATGCTGGTGGGTGTGGTGAAGCTGGCGCCGTCGTTGCCACTGGATGGCAACTACCCGTACCTGCACCTGGACCAGAAGATCATGCACCTGGGCTTCCACATCTATGACGTCGGCTTCCAGAGCCCTAACGTCGAGGCCGCGCGCCCGCTGGTGTACGCCACCGCGCTGCTGCTGGTGCTGGTGATCGCCACCCTCAACCTCTCGGCGGTGTGGATCCGTAACCACCTGCGCGAGAAGTACAAGGCGCTGGACCACTGATCCTGATTACAAGCGTGCCGCCTGCAAGCCGGGCGGCCCTTTGAAACGAATTGATAGCGTATGGAGTTGACCATGCAGCACGAATCCCATACCCACGGCATCGACATGTCTGCCCTGGGCCGCGACAAGCAGAGCCTGCGCCTGGCCGAAGAGACCGTGGCCATCGAAGTACCTGGCCTGAGCCTGTTCTACGGCGACAAGCAAGCCTTGTTCGACGTCAGCATGAATATCCCCAAGCAGCGCGTGACCGCCTTCATCGGCCCGTCCGGCTGCGGCAAGTCGACCCTCCTGCGTACCTTCAACCGCATGAACGACCTGGTTGACGGTTGCCGCGTGGAGGGCGCCATCAACCTGTATGGCACCAATATCTACCGCAAGGGCGAGGACGTGGCCGAGCTGCGCCGCCGTGTGGGCATGGTGTTCCAGAAGCCGAACCCGTTCCCCAAGACCATCTACGAGAACGTCGTCTACGGCCTGCGCATCCAGGGTATCAACAAGAAGCGCACCCTCGACGAAGCCGTCGAATGGGCACTGAAGGGCGCCGCCCTGTGGGATGAGGTCAAAGACCGCCTGCACGATTCGGCCCTGGGCCTGTCGGGTGGCCAGCAGCAACGTCTGGTCATTGCCCGCACCATCGCCGTGGAGCCAGAAGTATTGCTGCTCGACGAACCGTGCTCGGCACTGGACCCGATCTCGACGCTGAAGGTCGAAGAGCTGATCTACGAATTGAAATCCAAGTACACCATCGTCATCGTGACCCACAACATGCAACAGGCGGCGCGCGTCTCGGACTACACCGCCTTCATGTACATGGGCAAACTGGTCGAATTCGGGGACACCGACACCCTGTTCACCAACCCGGCGAAGAAGCAGACCGAAGATTACATCACCGGTCGTTATGGCTAGTCGGTCTGCCAGCCGCAGGCCTGGGGCCAAGGGATAACACGAACGACTTGAAGCTTGCGGCTTGAGGCTTGCAGCTTTTTCGCGGAGCGAAACGATGATCAACAAAGAAAGCCTTACGCATCACATCTCCCAGCAGTTCAACGCCGAGCTCGAAGAGGTGCGCAGCCACCTCCTGGCCATGGGCGGCCTGGTCGAGAAACAGGTCAACGACGCGGTAACCGCGCTGATCGAGGCCGATTCGGGCCTGGCTCAGCAGGTGCGCGAGGTCGATGAGCAGATCAACCAGATGGAGCGCAACATCGACGAGGAGTGCGTCCGCATCCTCGCCCGCCGCCAGCCAGCGGCGTCCGACCTGCGCCTGATCATCAGCATCTCCAAGTCGGTGATCGACCTGGAACGCATCGGTGACGAGTCGACCAAAATCGCCCGCCGCGCCATCCAGCTGTGCGAAGAAGGCGAGTCGCCACGCGGCTACGTTGAGGTGCGCCACATCGGCGACCAGGTGCGCAACATGGTGCGCGATGCGTTGGACGCCTTTGCCCGCTTCGATGCCGACCTGGCGTTGTCGGTGGCGCAGTACGACAAGACCATCGACCGCGAGTACAAGACCGCACTGCGTGAGCTGGTGACCTACATGATGGAAGACCCGCGTTCGATTTCGCGGGTGCTGAGCGTCATCTGGGCCTTGCGTTCGCTGGAGCGTATCGGCGACCACGCCCGCAACATTTCCGAGCTGGTGATTTACCTGGTACGCGGCACCGACGTCCGCCACATGGGCCTCAAGCGCATGAAGGCGGAAGTGCAGGGCACCAGCGGCGATGAGGCCGAAAGCGCTAATGTTCCGGGCCAAGCGGACGATAAATAGTATTGCTCCCGAGCCTCAACGCCCGGCTTAGGCCGGGCGTTTTCGTTTGCGGTCGAGCAGCCATCAGGCACCCGCGAACGGTGTGAAGAAGTCCCGCTCCACGCGCAGTTGTGGCAAGTAGCCATCACTTGCCGGTAGGCTAGTCGGGATTCAAGAGGAGTATCGATGAGTAAAGTCAATGTGCTGGTCGTGGATGACGCCCCGTTCATCCGCGATCTGGTCAGGAAGTGCCTGCGCAATGCCTTTCCGGGCATGGTCATCGACGATGCGGTCAACGGTCGCAAGGCCATGGCCATGTTGGGCAAGGAGCCGTTCGACCTGGTCCTGTGCGACTGGGAAATGCCCGAGATGTCGGGCCTGGAGCTGCTCAGCTGGTGCCGTCAGCAGCCCGCGTTGAAGAGCTTGCAGTTCATCATGGTGACCAGCCGTGGTGACAAGGAGAACGTGATCCAGGCCATTCAGGCCGGTGTGTCCGATTTCGTCGGCAAGCCGTTCACCAACGAGCAGTTGCTGACCAAGGTAAAGAAAGCCCTGACCAAGATCGGCAAACTCGACAGCCTGATGGCTACTGGGCCTGCGCGGGCGAATTCGGCGTTTGCCAACGATTCGCTGAGCGCGCTGACGGGCGGCAAGCCTGAAGCCGTCAAGGTCGCGACGCCTGCTGCCGCGCCGGCCAAGCCGCTGCTCAACGCACCGGCACCGCCTGCGGCTGCACCCAGTGGCCGTGGCCAAGGCCAGTTGCGCCTGTCTAGCGGCACACAGCCGTGCGTGATCAAGGCGTTGAGCCTGAAAGAGGCGCTGCTGGTGGTGCGCCGCAGCGAAGCGCTGCCGCAGGTGCTGGAGGGCGCGGTACTGGACCTGGAGCAAGGCGAAAACGCCGAAGTCGCGCGCCTGAACGGTTACCTGCATGCCGTCGCGGCGCTGGAGCCCAAGCCAGACAGTGACTGGCTGCAGCTGACCTTCAAGTTCGTCGATCAGGATGCGCAGAAGCTCGACTACCTGTCGCGGCTGATTGCCCGCGGCACGGCGCAGAAGCACTTCACGCCCGGCGCCTGATCCACAGTCAGGCCTACGCGGTTCTTGTAGGAGCAGCCTTGTGCTGCGAAGAGGCCGGTGATAACACAGTGATATTGGCTGTTATCACCGGCCTCTTCGCAGCACAAGGCTGCTGCTACAGGGTACGTGTTCGCCATCCGACCAACTGTCATATCCCCCGCCAAACCGGCTGCTAGGCTTCGACAGATCACAACTGTCAAAAAGCCACTATCATGCCCGCCCGCCTGCTGCTGTTCTGTGCATTGCTCATGGCCTCGGCGTCGAGCCTGGGCGTGACCCTCTACCCGATTACCGATGCCAACGGTGTGGGTGCCTATACCGACCGGCCAGGCCCCGGGGCCAAGCCGATCGAGCTGCATGAATCCATGGTCGAGCGCCAGGAAAGCCAGGTGCGGCTTAACGCAATCGTATTCCAGGGCGGCGTGAGCTTTTCTGCGCGCAATGAATCGCATGTGCCGGTGCAGGTCGAATTGCACCTGGACAAGCTGATCAACGCCCAAGGCGGCAATGCGCCGCGGATCGTGCGCAGGGTGCTGCCAGGGCGTTCAACTCAGTTGCTCAGCGTGCTGCGGGGCCGCCCTGGGACGTTGCTGGGCTATCGCTCGACGCTGCTGCAGGCAATGGGCGACCCGGGGCTGCGCCCTCAGGGTTATCGGTACGCCTTCCCCTGGCTGGGCGGGCCGTTTCGGGTGACGCAGGGGCCCAACGGCCGCTTCAGCCATTTTGGCCCCAAGGGGCGCTATGCCATGGATATCGCCATGCCTGAGGGCACGACCATCATTGCGGCCCGGGAAGGGGTGGTGGTGAATGTCGAGAACAGCCAGACCGGGCGTGGCAGCAACCCGTCGGGCAATTTTGTCAGGGTCTTGCACGCCGACGGCACCATGGGCGTGTACCTGCACCTGATGCGCGGTTCGGTGGTGGTGGCTGAGGGGCAGCGGGTGAAGCAGGGGCAGATGCTGGCCAAGTCCGGCAACACCGGCAACAGCACCGGCCCGCACCTGCATTTTGTGGTGCAGCGCAACGTGGGGTTGGCGCTGGAGTCGATACCCTATCAGTTCGACAGGCCGATCAGTGGGCTGCCCGACTTTACGGCGGGCAACCCCTGAACGAGGGACCGTAAGGTCAATCCAGCTTCAGCACCTTGGCCAGCACGATCTTCGGCCCTTTCATCTTCTTGATGATGATGCGCAGGCCTTCAACCTCAAGCACTTCTTCCTCTTCAGGGACGCGTTTGAGCGTTTCATACACCAGCCCAGCCAGGGTCTCCGCCTCGATGTGGTCCAGGTCGATGCCCAGCAGGCGCTCGACCTTGAACAGCGGCGTATCACCGCGCACCAGCAGCTTGCCCGGCTGGTAGGCGAGGATGCCGCGCTCAGTCTTGCGGTGTTCATCCTGGATATCGCCGACCAGTACTTCCAGCACGTCTTCCATGGTCAGGTAGCCGATTACCTTGCCATCGGCTTCCTCGACCAGCACGAAATGCGCGCCGCCCTTGCGGAACTGCTCCAGCAACTGCGACAGCGGCATATGCCGGGAAACCCGCTCCAGCGGCCGGGCTAGGTCTTCGAGGTCGATGGTTTCGGGCAGGTGGTCGAGTTCGGCCAACTCCAGCAACAGGTCCTTGATGTGCAGCAACCCGGTGAACTCTTCGCGCTCGGCGTCGTAGACCGGGTAACGGCTGAACTTGTGGCGGCGCAGCAGGGCCAGGATCTGCTTGAGCGGCGCGTGCGCGTCGATGCTGACCATGTCCTCGCGGGAGTTAGCCCAGTCGACCACTTCCAGCTCGCCCATTTCCACTGCCGAGGCCAGCACGCGCATGCCCTGGTCGCTCGGGTCTTGGCCACGGCTGGAGTGCAGGATCAGCTTGAGCTCTTCGCGGCTGTAATGATGCTCGTGGTGTGGGCCAGGCTCACCTTGGCCAGCAATGCGCAGGATGGTGTTGGCGCTGGCATTGAGCAGGTAGATGGCCGGGTACATCGCCCAGTAGAACAGGTACAGCGGCACCGCGGTCCACAGCGACAGCAGCTCGGGCTTGCGGATTGCCCAGGACTTGGGCGCCAGCTCACCGACCACGATGTGCAGGTAAGAGATGACGAAGAAGGCGACGAAGAACGAAATGCCCTTGATCAGCTCTGGCGTGTCCACGCCCATGTAGGCCAGCAGCGGCTCCAGCAGGTGGGCGAACGCCGGCTCGCCGACCCAGCCCAGGCCCAGGGAGGCGAGGGTGATGCCCAGCTGGCAGGCGGACAGGTAGGCGTCGAGCTGGTTGTGCACCTTGCGCAGGATGCTGCCACGCCAGCCGTGCAGTTCGGCGATGGAATCGACGCGGGTTGAGCGCAGCTTGACCATGGCGAACTCGGCGGCAACGAAAAAGCCGTTGAGCAGCACCAGGAGCAAGGCAAAGATGATCATGCCGAAATCGGCGAATAACGAGGTGAGGCTGATACCAGGGGAAGGGTCCATGATGGAGTTTTTACGGGGTCCGTCTTTGAGGAATGGAGAAAAAAAGTGCCAGCACAGGCTGGCACAGGGGATCCAATGTAGCGGTTGAAGCCGCAAAAGCAAAGGGTGATGGTCTTGATGGGGTTGCGGTGCAGCCTTCTCAACCCTTGCCGTTGGCCAATTGTGCCGGCGCAAAGTGACAGGTAAAGGTGCTGCCATGCCCCGGCACGCTGCTGATCTCCAAGCGCCCGCGATGGCGCAGCAGCACATGCTTGACGATCGCCAGGCCCAACCCCGTGCCCCCGGTATTGGACGCCCGGCTGGAGTCGACGCGGTAGAATCGCTCGGTCAGCCGTGGCAAATGCTTGGCATCGATGCCGATACCCGAATCCTGCACGCTGAGGTGCGCACCCTGGGCATCGGCCCACCAGCGGATGCGAATGCTGCCCTCGTCCGGGGTGTACTTGACCGCGTTGAACACCAGGTTTGAGAACGCACTGCGCAGCTCTGCCTCGCTGCCCTTGAGGCTGACGCCGGGTGCGGCTTCCAGGCTGATGCGCTGGTTACGTGGGCCGGACAGTGCCTGGGCATCGCCCTTGATCGACTGCAGCAGGGCATCGACGGGTACGGGCAGGTTGTCGGAGGGGTAGTCGGTGGCCTCCAGCTTGGCCAGCAACAGCAAGTCATTGAGCAGGGTCTGCATGCGTGAACCTTGCTGGCTCATCTGCTGCAGGGCTCGGGTCCAGCGCGGGTTCACGTCCTCGACGTTGTCGAGCAAGGTTTCCAGGTAGCCGGTAATCACCGTCAGCGGCGTACGCAACTCATGGGAAACGTTGGCGACGAAGTCCTTGCGCATCTGTTCGAGCTGATGGATGCGGGTGACATCGCGCACCAGCATCAGGTGCTCGTTATTGCCGTAGCGGGTGATGTGCAGCTGCACACGCATCCGGTCATTGATCGGCGAAGGGATTTCCAGCGGTTCGACGTAGTTCTCCGCTTCGAAGTATTCCTTGAAGCGAGGGTGGCGCACCAGGTTGGTCACCTGCTGGCCGCCGTCCTGCGGGGTCTTGAAGCCCAGCAGGGTTTCGGCGGCGCGGTTCCACCATTCCAGGTTGCCGTCGCTGTCGAGCATGATCACCGCGTCGCGCAGTGCGGCAGTGGACTCCTGCACCCGGTCGATCACCGCCTGCAGGCGGCCGCGTACGCGTTGGTCGCGACGTTGCAGGTGGTAGATGCTGTCGAACACTTCGCCCCACAGGCCGTAGCCGTCTGGCGGGGCCTCGTCGGGTTGATGGTTGCGCAGCCAGTCATGCAGGCGCAGCAGCTGCTTGAGGGTCCAACCCAGGTACAGGGCCAGGCCGATGGCCAGGCTCCAGCCGTAATAACCGCTGACCAGCCCGCCGAGCAGGCAGACAGAGATCAGCAGCAGCAGGTGGCGAATCAGGGTCGCGTGCCAGTTCTGGTTCAATTGACGGTCCTTGTACAACGTCGTGCAGCCAGGCGTGCAGGCGTATCAGCTCTTGGTCGAGAAACGGTAGCCAGTGCCGCGGACGGTTTGTACCAGATTTTCGTAGGCTTCACCCAGCGCCTTGCGCAAGCGGCGGATGTGCACGTCGACGGTACGCTCCTCGACATAAACGTTGCCGCCCCAGACCTGGTCCAACAACTGGCCACGGGTGTAGGCGCGCTCCTGGTGGGTCATGAAGAACTGCAGCAGGCGGTATTCGGTGGGGCCCATCTCGGCCGGTTTGCCGTCGATGGTCACGCGGTGGCTGATCGGGTCAAGCAGCAGGCCACCGACTTCGATCGGCGCCTCGCTGTCGCTCGGGCCGGTGCGACGCAGCACGGCTTTCAGGCGGGCGACCAGCTCGCGGGGCGAGAAGGGTTTGGTGATGTAGTCATCGGCGCCCACTTCCAGGCCTTGGATCTTGTTGTCCTCTTCACCTTTGGCGGTGAGCATGATGATCGGGATGTCCCCGGTCAGCTCGTCACGCTTCAGGCGGCGGGCCAGTTCGATGCCCGAGGTGCCCGGCAGCATCCAGTCGAGCAGGATCAGGTCAGGCTTGCGGTCGACGATGATCGCGTGGGCCTGTTGCGAGTTCTCCGCTTCCAGGCAGTCGTAGCCGGCCATTTCCAATGCAACGGCGATCATCTCGCGAATAGGCGCTTCGTCGTCGACGATCAGAATGTTCCTGCCAACCATGCTCAAAACCTCTCCTGGAAAATCGTGTCTGGCCCGCATTAGATAACGGAATTATTGCAGCTGTGTGACAGAGCATTGGCTGTTCTGGCGACATTCCATGACTG
Organism: Pseudomonas sp. ITEM 17296; assembly: GCF_028895205.1. Lineage (NCBI taxonomy): Bacteria > Pseudomonadati > Pseudomonadota > Gammaproteobacteria > Pseudomonadales > Pseudomonadaceae > Pseudomonas > Pseudomonas sp. ITEM 17296. The sequence continues at coordinate 223,455 of NZ_WJRS01000004.1, forward strand.
GACTAGGCTTGAAAGGGCCGCTGCGGCGGCTATCAGAACTCATTTCCCCGGAAACAATGGTGAATCCAATGACACGACATACGCTGAGCTGGATGGCCCTTCTTGCTGCGCTGGCACTCCCGGGGGTGGCCTCAGCCCACCATGCGATGGAGAAGGATGGCATGTGGGTCAATCATGCCGGCATGACGCTGTACACCTTTGACAAGGACGCTGGGGGCAAGTCGATGTGCAATGGCGATTGCGCAACGAATTGGCCGCCGTTGATGGTGAAGGACGGTGAGAAGGCAGAGGGCAAGTGGACACAGATCAAGCGTGACGATGGCACGATGCAATGGGCCTATGACGGCAAGCCGCTGTACACCTTCGTCAAGGACAAGAAGGCTGGCGATACCACTGGTGACGGCATGAAAGACGTCTGGCACGTGGCCAAGCCGTGAGATAGCCGGGGCCGCTGTGCGGCCCTTCGCGGCACAAGGCCGCTCCCACATTGATCGGCGTATGGGGGACCATGTGTGGGCTTGCCAGCGATGCGGCCGGAACAAGCACCACAAGACAGTTGCTCCCACACTGATCGGCGTATGGGGGACCATGTGTGGGCTTGCCAGCGATGCGGCCGGAACAAGCACCACAAGACAGTTGCTCCCACATTGATCGGCGTATGGAGGACCCTGTGGGAGCGGCCTTGTGCCGCGATGGGCTGCAAAGCAGCCCCAGAAGAGTCAGCGCAATGCGTAATCCAGCACGACCCCAATGAACACCAGCAACCCCGCCCAGTGATTGTGCAGAAACGCCTTGAAGCACGACTCGCGGTCCAGCTTGCGCGTCGACCAGAACTCCCAGGCAAAGCACAACGCCGCCCCCAACAGCCCCAGGTGGAACCAGCCGCCCAGCTCGAAGCGGCTTCCGGCCAACAGCAGGCAAGCCAACGACAGCAACTGCAAGGTCAGGATGATCACCCGGTCGGCCTCGCCGAACAGGATGGCCGTCGATTTCACGCCGATCTTAAGGTCATCGTCGCGGTCGACCATGGCGTAGTAGGTGTCATAACCCACGGTCCACAGCAGGTTGGCGATGTACAGCAGCCAGGCACTGGCCGGCAGCTCGCCCCCGGCAGCGGTGAACGCCATGGGGATACCCCAGGAATATGCGGCGCCCAGCACCACCTGCGGGTAATAGGTATAGCGCTTCATGAACGGGTAGCAGAACGCCAAGGCCACGGCGCCGAACGACAGCCAGACGGTCCGGCTGTTGGTGCACAGCACCAGCAGGAAACTCACCCCGACCAGGATCGCGAACAGTGCCAGCGCCTCGCGGGGCTTGACCCGGCCGCTGGCCAAGGGGCGGTCGGCGGTGCGTTTGACGTGGCCATCGACCTTGCGGTCGGCAAAGTCATTGATGCAGCAGCCTGCAGCGCGCATCAGTACCACGCCAAGGCCGAAGATCAGCACGTTGGCCAGGGTCGGCGAACCTTGCCCTGCAATCCATACAGCTGACAGGGTCGGCCACAGCAGCAGGTAAATGCCGATGGGGCGGTCCATGCGGCTGAGCTGGACAAAGTCCCAGGCGCGCGGGTGCACGCGGTTGAGCGACTTGAGCAGTTGCAGGTACATCAGCGGTTTTCCTCCTTGGCCGCTTGCCACAGGGCTGGCAGGAACACCTCGGCTACCAGCAGGTCCAGGCCGTCCCGTTCAAAGCGTGAGCGTCGGCCCCAAAGCGCATCATGGCGGGCCTCGGTCGGTAACCAGGCCTGTGGATAACTGCACACTTGCAGGGGGTGGCGAATGAACGCCTGGTCACAGAACAGCAACTCGCCCAGCGAGCGGCTGCCCAGGGTCTCGAGGTCCAGGCCACCGCGCTCCAGGGCACTGCGGCTGGCCACGCTGCGGGCGAACACCCAGGGCTGGCCGTGGCCACGCAGGTACACCTCGCGCACCCAGCCTTGCGCCCCGGGCGCGATGCCCAGGGCCAGGCATTCGTCATCACGCAGTGGCTGCCAGCCTTCCAGCAGCGGGGTGACGGAGAAATGATCGTGGGACAGGCGGGTCAGGCGGCGGGTCAGCGAGCCCTCGTCGAACAGCCAGTCCAGGGTCGGCTGGTCGATCTCGGTCGCCAGCTGTGAATACGGCAGCCACGCGACAGCGGCTGCTTGCGGGGATTCGTACGACACGTCGGTATGCTTGTTACAGCCAGAGAGGCGGCGAGCTTAGCATGATTGCCCCGACTGCTTGCATACTGCTGGCAGGGCCAGTAAAAAGCCCCCAAAGATTGCGCGGCGGCCCCCTGGGGGGCCATCAGCAGCGACACAAGCCCGAGCCTGAAACGAGGAATCCGTACCGATGAAAAAATGGCAATGTATTGTCTGTGGCCTGATCTACGACGAAGCCGAAGGCTGGCCCGACGACGGCATCGCCCCCGGCACCCGCTGGGAAGACGTGCCTGCAGACTGGCTGTGCCCCGACTGCGGCGTCGGCAAGAGCGACTTCGAAATGATCGCCATCGGCTGATCATCCCCTGTTCCCACCCTGAGGTAAGCACGACATGACGTCCCCCGTAGTCATCATCGGTACTGGCCTGGCCGGCTACAACCTGGCCCGTGAATTTCGCAAGCTCGATGGCGAGACGCCGCTGCTGTTGATTACCGCCGACGATGGTCGTTCCTACTCCAAGCCCATGCTCTCCACGGGTTTTGCCAAGCTCAAGGATGCCGATGGGTTGTGCATGGCCGAGCCAGGTGCGATGGCCGAGCAGCTCAAGGCCGAAATCCGCACCCACACCCGTATCAGCGGCATCGACCCCGGCCACAAGCGCCTGTGGATCGGCGAAGAGGCCGTGGCCTATCGCGACCTGGTGCTGGCCTGGGGCGCCCAGACCGTGCAGGTGCCGATCGAGGGCGACGCTGGCGGGCAGGTATTCCCGATCAACGACCTGGAGGACTACGCACGCTTTCGCGCCGCCGCTGCCGGCAAGCAGCGCGTGTTGATTCTGGGCGCCGGCCTGATTGGCTGCGAATTCGCCAATGACATGAGCCTGGGCGGGTTCCAGGTCGAGGTGGTGGCCCCGTGCGAGCAGGTGATGCCGACCCTGTTGCACCCAGCCGCCGCCGCTGCCGTGCAGGCCGGGCTAGAAGGCCTTGGCGTGCGCTTCCACCTGGGCCCGGTGCTGACGCGCCTGCAGCAGGTTGCGCAGGGCCTTGAGGCGCACCTGTCCGACGGTAGCGTGATCGCCTGCGACCTGGTGGTTTCAGCCATCGGCTTGCGCCCGCGTACTGATCTGGCCGCCGCTGCTGGCCTGCAGACTAATCGCGGCGTGGTGGTGGACCGGCAGTTGCGCACGTCCCACGCCAATATCTTCGCCCTGGGCGACTGCGCCGAGGTGGACGGCATCAACCTGCTCTATGTGATGCCGCTGATGAGCTGTGCCCGCGCCTTGGCGCAAACCCTGGTCGGCAACCCCACGGCCGTCAGTTACGGGGCGATGCCGATCACCGTGAAGACCCCCGCATGCCCGCTGGTGGTCTCGCCGCCCCCGCAAGGGCACGACGGCAACTGGCAGGTGGAAGGGCAGGGCAGCGACCTCAAGGTGCTCTGCCACGATGCCGACGGCAAGCTGCTGGGCTATGCCCTGACCGGTGCGGCCGTGATGGAAAAGCTGGCCCTGAATCGTCAGCTACCCCCGGTAATGGCGTAAATAGCGGGCGTTCTGTCGGGTTTATCCTGTTGTTGCTCACACAATGGCCGCCCAGATACTGGCGCGGCCTCGGTGGGCGTGCCATTCTCACTCCCGTCTGCCGCAGATTAGAGCCTGCGGTGCCTTGAGCGCTGCTCCCAGAGGCAGCACGGCATAACAACAAAAAATCCCGTCAAAGAGGCTTCACTATGCGCAAACCAGAACTCGCCGCTGTCATCGCCGAAAAGGCCGATCTGACCAAGGAAAAGGCCAACGTGGTGCTGAATGCGATCCTCGACAGCATTACCGGTGCGCTGGACAAGGACACCGTGACCCTGGTCGGTTTCGGCACCTTTGAAAAACGTCACCGTGGTGCGCGTACCGGCAAGAACCCCCAGACCGGCGAGCCGGTGAAGATCAAGGCCAGCAACACCGTAGCCTTCAAGCCAGGCAAGAACCTGCGTGACAGCGTCAACGTACCGGCCAAGCCAGCCAAGAAAGGCAAGTGATCGAATCCTGACATCCCCAGTGTCGGTTCAGCGGGCGCCCAAGGGCGCCCGTTGTGCTTTCTGTAGGGATATGTTGCGAACTTGCATAAATAGTTCTGGAAGAGGATAAACTGCGCGACTCAGTCATTTTTTATTCGAGGCGCGTTGATGAAGTTCCGCTTTCTTCTCTGGGCCATGGGGCTGTTGATGGCCAGGGCCAGCCGTAACAACCCGGCGTTCAAGCAGCAGCTCAAGGACAAGGATCTGGTATTCCAGATGCAGACCCTGGACGGCAAAATCGCCCGGCACTTCATCGTCAGCGACGAGCGCATCAGCAGCAAAGGTGGCGTGCACCCGCAGCCGGCGTTCGCCATTGCGTTCAAAGATGCCGCTTACGGGTTCGCCACGCTGCAGGCAAGCAACAAGCAGTTGGCCTTCATGCAGGGGATTCAGGACAAGCACATCCAGATCAAGGGCAATCCGGCGTTGGTGATGTGGTTCCAGGGCTTGATGAAGTACCTCAAGCCGAAGAAAAAGCGCTAAGCCTGGCCCTGTAGGAGCAGCCTTGTGCTGCGAAGAGGCCGGTGACTGCAGCGAAGATTCACTGTGTTGTCACCGGCCTCTTCGCAGCGCAAGGCTGCTCCTACAACGGGTGCGCATTACGCCCCACGCTATTAGTGCGGGGCGTGAAACTGCGATGCCAGTTCCCGCAGCAGGGTTTCGGCCTCCAGCACCTTGTTCACCACATCCTCGGCCTTCTCCCGAGTCACCCCCAACCGCTCCAGCAGTTCATCGGGTACCTCTTCCTGAGGCCCCGAGCCAATACCGCGCGAACGCAGCAGGCGCGTCGCCAGGCACACCAGGTTGGGGAACGCCGCATAGTCGCCGTCATAAGACGGGTCGTGCTGGAAGCGCAGCGCCGTCGAGAGCTCTTCTGGCATGTCCCACAGCTTCATCAACCACGCGCCGATCTGTTCGCGGTTGATGCCCAGCAGGTGCTGTTCCACATAGGTGTGGCACAGGTGCGGGTTGACCTCCAGGTGCCGGCAGATCAGCGAGAAGTGCGGCGGGAACACGTGCGCCAGCAGCAGATAGCCAAAGTTGTGCAGCAGCCCGGCCAGGTACGTCAGGCCGGCTTCCGGGCGCTCTGCCCGGGGCATGGCGCGGGTCAGGCCTTCGATGATGGCTGCGGTGTAGATCGACTGCTGCCAATACGGAGTGGCCTGCTGCGGGTGGTCCTTGGGCAGGCTCAGGGTCTTGCCCAGGGCCAGCCCCAAGGCCAGGTTGATGACCAGGTCGAAGCCCAGCACGCGCACGATGGCGTCTTCCACTGAACGGATCTTGCCTGGTGAGGCGTAGTAGGGCGATGCGGCCCAGCTGACCACCTGCGCAGCCAGCGCAGGGTCGGTCTCGACCACGCCGGTGATGTCATCGATGCTGGCGTTGGGGTCTACCCGCAGCTTGATGATCTTCTGCGCCGTGTCGGCCAACGGCGGGATTTCGATGGTTTCTTCCAGGCGCTTCTGGATACGTCGCGCGGTAAAGGCCTGGACCGCTTGGGTGATTTCGTGGGAGTCGTCATCAGGCCGGTCGAGGTTCGGGCTGATGGCCTTCACCTCCTGGCCAAAGCTGCTGGCGCTGGCCTTGGCGAGCATGCGCTTGAAGTCCGCGCGGTCGATTTCCAGCAACAGGCCAGTTTCGCCGGACTGAATCAGCACCGTCTCGCAGTCGAGCAGGCTTTTTTCGTACTGGCACGGCGAGCTGGTCAACGCCGGAATGCCCGGCAGGCGCTTGAGGTGGTGCTTGTCGAGCATCTGCTTGAGCCGGGGGACCGATACGGCGGTCAGCTTGCGGCCGGTCAGCTCGGTCAGGCGATTGAGGTCAAGCAGCTGGCTCTGCGGGAACAACACCATCAGGGCGCCGACTTCGTCGTCGAGGAGCACCGCCTGCACCCGCGAGGCGGCAGGCAATTGCGCATGCTCGACCACTTCGCGGTAGGTGACGCCAACCTTATCGAGCAGCAGCCGGATAACAGAGGGCGCGTGTGGGGTTGCGGTGTCCAGGGCAACTTCAGTCATGGTCCGTATCCACTAATTCTTTTAAACGCGAAGTATAACCAGTCCCGCCGCAAATCTGGATCCATTGTGGGATTGGCGTCACACTTGGCCGTATTGCTGGCCGTGCCGCAGCCAGCGGTCAAGCAACGGGCTGACATGGTCCGGCCACCGCGCGATCAGCGCTTGGGCGGCATCACGTACGGCCGGCAGCAGGTCGGCATCACGCATCAGGTCAGCAACCTTGAACTGTAGCAGGCCGGTCTGGCGTGTTCCCAGCATCTCGCCGGGGCCGCGCAGTTCCAGGTCTTTTTCGGCGATGATGAAGCCATCGTTGGTTTCACGCATGATCCCCAGGCGTTCGCGGCCGATCTGCGACAGTGGTGGGTGATACAGCAACACGCAGTGGCTCACCGCGCTGCCCCGGCCAACCCGGCCACGCAGCTGGTGCAGTTGGGCCAGGCCCAGGCGTTCGGGGTTCTCGATGATCATCAGGCTGGCATTGGGCACGTCCACGCCCACCTCGATGACTGTGGTCGCCACCAGCAGTTGCAGCTCACCGGCCTTGAACTGGGCCATGATCTCGGCCTTTTCCGCAGGCTTCATGCGCCCGTGGATAAGGCCGACGCGTAGCTCGCCCAAGGCGCTGCCAAGCTCTTCATAGGTGCTCTCGGCCGCCTGGCAGGTCAGCTCTTCGGATTCTTCGATCAGGGTGCACACCCAATAGGCCTGACGCCCCTCGGCACAGGCGGCGCGTACCCGCTCGACCACCTCGAAGCGGCGGCTGTCGGCCACCAGCACGGTGTTCACCGGCGTACGCCCGGGTGGCAGCTCGTCGAGGACCGAGGTGTCGAGGTCGGCGTAGGCGCTCATCGCCAAGGTCCGAGGGATCGGCGTCGCAGTCATGATCAGCTGGTGCGGGCACAGCTCGCCGGCCACGCCTTTTTTGCGCAGGGCCAGGCGTTGCTGCACACCGAACCGGTGCTGTTCATCGATGATCGCCAGGGCCAGGTGCTTGAATTTGACCTCTTCCTGGAACAGCGCATGGGTGCCCACCACCATCGGTGCACCGTTGGCGATTTGCTCCAGCGAGCTGGCCCGAGCCTTGCCCTTGAGCTTGCCGGCCAGCCATGCCACCTCGATGCCCAGCGGTTCGAGCCAGCGCTTGAAGGTAATGAAGTGCTGTTCGGCGAGGATCTCGGTGGGGGCCATCAACGCCACCTGGTAACCAGCCTCCAGCGCTTGCAGTGCCGCCAGTGCGGCGACCACCGTTTTACCGGCCCCGACATCGCCCTGTACCAGGCGCATCATCGGCTCGGCTTGGGCCAGGTCGTAGGCAATTTCGTTGGCCACCCGTTGCTGGGCGCCGGTCGGCTTGAAGCCCAGGTTGGCCAGGTACTGCGCCGGCAACCGGCTGGCCTTGGGCAGTACCGGGGCACGCAGGCTGCGCAGGCTCTCGCGCAGGCGTTGCTGCGACAGCTGGTGGGTCAGCAGCTCTTCGAAGGCCAGGCGGTGTTGAGCCCAATGCTGGCCTTCGGCAAGTTCGTCGAGGTCGGCATCGGCCGGCGGGTTGTGCAGGTAGCGGATGGCATCGTCCAGCGGCGCCAATTGGTAGTCCCGCGCCAGCTCATCGGGCAGCCAGTCTGGCAGGCTGCGCGGGCCAAGCATGCCAAGGCTCTGCTGGCAGAGCAGGCGCAGGCGTTGCTGGGTGAGCCCTTCGGTGGACGGGTAGATCGGCGTCAGGGTCTGTTCCACGGGGGGCGGTGGCTCGTCGCCGTTGAGCGCCCGGTACTCCGGGTGGTAGATCTCCAGGCCAGAGGCGCCGGGGCGGGCTTCGCCATAGCAACGCAGGTGCGTGCCGCGTTTCAGGCCTTCTTTTTGCGCATTGCTGAAGTGATAGAAGCGCAGGCTCAATACGCCGCTGCCGTCACCCAGGCGCACCACGAGGCTGCGGCGCTTGCCCATGGTGACGTCCGCACCGCTTACTACACCTTCGATCACGGCATCCTGCCCCGGGCGCAGCTCGCCAATGGGCACCACACGGGTGCGGTCCTGGTAGCGCAAGGGCAGGTGGAAGAGTATGTCCTGCAGGTTCTCCAGGCCCACCTTGGCGAGTTTTTCCGCCATGGCATCGCCCACCCCTTTGAGCACCGTGACCGGGACCTTCGACAGCTCACTCATGACTCAGGCCGGCTGTTCCACAGGGGGTTTGGCGACCGAGCAGAGGCGGATCGAGTCAGCGAGGATCTCGATGGCCTTGGGCCGCGGGAAGCTGGCACGCCAGGCGATGGCCACGGTGCGGAACGGTGCTGGCGCAGTCAGCGGGCGCACTTCGATGATGCCTGGCGCGTAGTGGTGGCTGTGCACTGCCGACAGCGGCAGGATCGAGACGCCAAGGCCCGAGGCAACCATGTGCCGAATGGTTTCCAGGGAGCTGGATTCCACCGTGGTGTGCCGGGAGCCTTCGCCGCCTTTGTTCAATGTCGGGCAGGCTTCCAGGACCTGGTCGCGGAAGCAGTGGCCTTCACCGAGCAGCAGCAGGCTCTTGTCGTTGAGCATGGCGGTGTCGATGGTCTTTTTGGCCGTCCATGGGTGGTCGGCAGGCATCAAGGCGCAGAATGGCTCATCGTACAGCGGCAGGGTCAGCACGTCGGCTTCGTTGAACGGCAGGGCGATGATCACTGCGTCGAGTTCGCCGTTGCGCAGTTTTTCGCGCAGTACGTGGGTGAAGTTCTCTTCGATGTACAGCGGCATCTGCGGCGCCACACGGTGCAGCTGCGGGATCAGGTGCGGGAACAGATAAGGGCCAACCGTATAGATGGCACCGACCTTGAGCGGGGCAGTCAGCTGGTTCTTGCCGGCCTGGGCCAGCTCGCGGATGCCTTGGGCCTGTTCCAGTACCTTCTGCGCCTGGGCGACGATGCTTTCACCGACCGGGGTCAGGCGCACTGCGCTCTTGCTGCGCTCGAAGATCAGCACGCCAAGCTCGTCCTCGAGCTTCTTCACACCGACCGACAGGGTCGGTTGGCTCACGTGGCAACGTTCGGCCGCGTGGCCGAAATGTTGTTCCTGGGCGAGTGTGACGATGTAGCGTAATTCTGTGAGGGTCATAACGTGCGTCCATGAAGTTGCGAGCCCAGCATAGCGGCTGCAATCGATAGACGCACGTTATCAGACTTGCCGATTTGTGACAGAAACAAAAGTCTCAGCGGCGGTCCAGCGAGTAGACGAACGGCGCCACGACTTCGATCGTGCCGTTGTTCAACAACTCGGGTGGCGGCTTGGGTACCGTGCCGGCACGACGGATCATTTCCAGGGTCGCCCGGTCCAGCGCCGCGCTGCCCGAACCACCGGCCATGGCGTACGACACCACCTTGCCTTCGGCATCGACCACGAAGCGCAGGCGGTTGATGCCCTGCAGGCCGCGACGACGCGCGTCTTCCGGGTAACGCTTGTACTTGGCCAAGTGGCGCAGCAGGTCACTCTGCCAGGTAGGCAGGGCGTTGCTGTTGGACGCAATGCTCGGTGCCGGTGCCGCGGACTTCTGCGGCGGCGTGTTGCTTGGCGGTGCGTCTACCACGCTTTCGGTCGGCGGCGCTTCCTTCGGCGGCTCAGGCTTTTTCTCGGGCTTGGGCGGCTGGGGCTTGGCCTTCGGCTTGGGCGGCTTGGCGATGGCGATTTTGGGTTTAGGGGCTTCCACCAGCTTGGGCAACGGCAGTTCTTCAACCGGTGCCGGCGGCTGTGGGACGGCTTTTGGAGGAGGTGGTGGCGCAGGCTCCGGCAACGGTGCCAGCTCGACCATCATGGCTGCCGGCGGCAGCTCGATGGCCTGAGGCACCGACCAATTGAGCGTGAGCAGCACAGCGACGGCATGGACACCCAGCACAAGTGCCAGGCTGCCGCTGTAACGCGCCAGGTTGTGCCGCGTCTTCGTCATTTCTTGGCTGCCGTCTCGAGACCTACCAGACCGACTTTCAAATAGCCGGCCGCGCGCATGTTGTTCATCACTTCCATCAGGTCACCGTAATCCACGCCCTTGTCGGCCTGGAAGAAGATGGTGGTTTCCTTGTCGCCCTTGGTCTTGGCATCGAGCATCGGGCCAAGCTGGTCGGGCGCAGATACCTGATCGTCGCCGACATACAGCTTCTGGTCGGCCTTGACGCTGACGAACACCGGTTTCTCGGGCCTCGGCGCTGGCTTGGCGGTCGAGGCCGGCAGGTCGACTTTGATGTCGACCGTGGCCAGGGGCGCCGCCACCATGAAGATGATCAGCAGTACCAGCATCACGTCGATAAACGGCGTAACGTTGATTTCGTGGTTTTCGGCGAGGTCGTCGCCACCTTCGTTGAGATGCAGGCCCATGGCTTACCCCACTTTCACCATGTGCGGGGCGGCGCGCTCGCTGCCTTGGTGGTCCAGGTCACGGCTGACCAGCAGCAGCACCTGGGCAGAAGCGTCAGACACCTGAGCCTTGTAGCCGGCAATGGAGCGGGCGAAGACGTTGTAGATGACCACTGCCGGGATTGCTGCAACCAGGCCCAAGGCGGTTGCCAGCAGGGCTTCGGCGATGCCTGGGGCAACCACTGCCAGGTTGGTGGTTTGGGTCTTGGCGATGCCGATGAAGCTGTTCATGATGCCCCACACGGTGCCGAACAGGCCGACGAAAGGTGCGGTCGAACCAATGGTGGCGAGCACGCCGGTGCCGCTGCTCATGTTGCGGCCGCTGGCGGCTACCAGGCGCTCGAGGCGGAAGGCGACGCGCTCCTTGATGCCCTCTTTTTCACGTGCATTGGTCGACAGGCGCATCTCTTCGAGCGCATCGTGGACCAAGGTGTGAGCCAAGGTGCCTTCCTTGTTCGAGACGTCGCTGGCTTCCTTGAGGCTGGCGGATTTCTTCAGCTGGGCGATCTCGCCGCGCAGACGACGCTTGGCGCCCATCAGCTCGAAGCCCTTGGCAATCCAGATGGTCCACGTGATGATCGAGGCGATGGCCAGGCCGATCATGACGATCTTCACCACGATGTCGGCGTTTTTGTACATGCCCCATGGGGACAGGTCGTGCGCCATGCCCAGGGACGTATCTTCGACCAGTGCTTCGACGCTTGGGTCTACAGCGGCTGGCGCATCGGCCGGGGCGTTGGCGACAGGTGCCGAGCCGTCTGCAGCTGGGGCAGCAGCGGTGTTAGCTGGGGCAGTAGCGGCAGCCGGGGTGCTGGCGTTGGCTGTTGGCTCATCGGCCATGGCCACTGGGGCCAGCACCAGGCTGAACATCAGCGCGGCAATGGCACGCCAGGCGCGCGACGGGGTTGGCGAAGCGGAGGGTTGAGTACGTGTCATGCTGGCCGGACCTGATGAAGAAAAAGAGTGAACGTTCTCCAAGGCCTCGAGATAGGCCGAGAACAGATAGGGGCGCCATTATTGCAAGTAATTCTTGTTAACAAAAGTAATCTTGTTGCTTTTTTCACCTAAGGTCTAGCCACTCATCGTGTAGCGTGGCGGGTTTGATCAACTGGTCTAGGGAGTTTTGAGATGTCAGACCTTTCAGCAATGGTCGTAGGTTGTGGTGATGTGGGCGGCCGTCTGGCCCAGCAATTGCTGGCCCGCGGCTGGCAGGTGAGTGGCCTGCGCCGCGCGGTCGAGCACCTGCCAGCGGGTGTTGTGCCGGTGGCTGCCGACTTGGCCGAACCCACCATCCCGCCAGCGTGGCCACAGCGAGCGCCGGACTACCTGGTGTACTGCGTGGCGGCCAGCCAGCACGACGAGGCGGGGTATCAGTCGGCCTATGTCGACGGGTTGCGCCATGTGCTGGCCTGGCTTGCCGAACGTGGTCAGCACCCGCGTCGCTTGCTGTTTGTGTCCAGCAGCAGCGTGTTTGCGCAAAAAGACGGCGAGTGGGTCGACGAGACGGCTGCCACCGAGCCGGAAGGGTATTCTGGCCGGATCATGCTCGACGCCGAGCGCTTGGCGCTGGCCAGTGGTATCCCGGCAAGCGTGGTGCGCTTGACCGGCATCTACGGGCCGGGCCGTGAATGGCTACTGAGCCAGGTGCGTCAGGGCTACCGTGTGGCTGAAGAGCCGCCGCTGTATGGCAACCGTATTCATGCCGAAGACGCCGCAAGCTTGCTGGCTTACCTGCTGCAGGCCGATGCCGACGGCGTGGCGCTGGATGACTGCTATATAGGTGTCGATGACGACCCGGCGCCGCTGGCCGATGTGGTGGGCTGGTTGCGTGGGTACCTGGGCGTTACCGAGTGGTCGGATGAGCAGCGGGTGCGCCGTACGGGCAGCAAGCGCTGCAGCAATGCCCGTGTGCGGGCGTTGGGCTGGGTGCCAGAGTACCCCAGTTACAAAGAAGGGTATGCGGCGATTCTGCAGGGTAAGGGGTGAGTCTACCGGCCTCTTCGCGGGTAAACCCGCTCCCACAGGGTGAGCGCTGATTCTGTTGTCAGCGGGGTACCTGTGGGAGCGGGTTTACCCGCGAAAGGGCCAGCGTGACGGGTAGAGATCCTGGCAGGCCTCAGTCCTTCTCCAGCACCCATTGTCGAGCACCGGCCGCCAATACCGGCATTTCATCCGGCTTCGCGCGGTTAACGGCCTGGAAAATCTCCAGCGTGTCGCCATCACGCTTGATGATAAACGGCGCGCCGCGCTGTTTGCGCTCCAGCCACAGGCTGTCGTTGCTACCGCCCATGGTCGCGCAATCGCCGGCCAGGCACAGGGCAAAACGGTCCGGGCCAGGCAGGCCACTGACGTTGCCGGTGTCGCTGAAGCGAACGGCGGTGCCTTTGCCCTGGCCGTCGATGATTTTCCATTCACCGCCCAGGTAGGCCTGGTACAGCGCCTTCTCGAAGCTGCCACCCAGCGGTGCATTGCCGGGTTGCTTGACGCGCACGAAGGTTTGTTCGGTACCGGACTGCGCGGTGGTTTTCAGCTCGTCGCCATCCAGCGCCAGCTGCTCGGTCTGGCCGTCCTGGAAGCTGGCCAGCCATTGCTTCTCGTTGGCGCTCAACTGGCCGTCGGCCGCCTCGAAGCCATTGCTGAAGCTGGCCTGTTGGTGAGCCACGTCGAGTTTCCACTCGAACACAGGGCCGTGTTCATTCAGTGCCTGACGCAGGCTGCCACTTTTGACGGCGGCTTTGATGGCGTCCTGGTTGATCCAGGTGCCGTTGAAGTCTTCGGGTTTATGGCTGGCGCAACCGCTCAGAAGCAGGGCTGCCAGCGCGAGGGGCAGTGCTTGACGCATGGTGGGTAACCTTGGGGAGAGAAGGTGACGGGCAGGGCGCCCGTCACCAGGGGCATCACTCGATGACCAGGATCGCGTCCATCTCGACCTGGGAGCCTTTTGGCAGCGCGGCAACGCCAATGGCGGCGCGGGCTGGGTAAGGCTGCTCGAAGTAACGGCCCATCACTTCGTTGACCTTGGCGAAGTGGCTCAGGTCGGTGAGGAAGATGTTCAGCTTGACGATGTCCTTGAACGAGCCACCCGCGGCTTCAGCCACAGCCTTGAGGTTCTCGAAGACCTGCACGGTCTGGGCCTCGAAGCCTTCGACCAGTTCCATGGTCTTGGGGTCCAGTGGGATCTGGCCCGACATGTACACGGTGTTGCCGGCCTTGATTGCCTGGGAGTAGGTACCGATGGCGGCAGGGGCCTTGTCGCTGTTGATGACGGACTTGCTCATGATGACTCCTTGCGGTTGGCGGACTACGTACGCATGCGGGTGATGCGGACCACACCGGTCAAGGTACGCAGCTTCTTGATCACTCGTGCCAGGTGCACGCGGTCGTGCACGCTGACCACCAGTTGGACCACGCTGATACGGCCGTCGCGTTCGTCCATGCTGATCTTCTCGATGTTGCCGTCGGCGGCATTCACGCTGCTGGCCAGCAGCGCAATCAGGCCGCGCTGGTGCTCCAGCTCGACACGCAGCTCGACATTGAATTCGCCAGCGATGTCCTTGGCCCAGGAGAGCTGCACGCACTTCTCTGGGTTGTGGCGAATTTCACTGATGTTGCGGCAGTTCTCCAGGTGCACGACCATGCCTTTGCCCGCCGACAGGTGGCCGACGATCGGGTCACCGGGGATCGGCGTGCAGCATTTGGCGTAGCTGAGCACCAGGCCTTCGGTACCGCGAATGGCCAGCGGGCCTTCCGGCGTCGGCAGCTGTTCGCCTTCGGCCGACAGCAGGCGCCGCGCCACCACATAGGCCATGCGGTTGCCCAGGCCGATGTCTTCGAGCAGGTCCTCGATAAGCTCCAGGCGGTACTCGGCGAGAATCGCCTGAATGCGCTCCTGCGGGATCTTTTCGAGGCTGCTGTCGAAGCCGGTCAGCACCTTGTTCAGCAGGCGTTCGCCGAGGCTGATGGACTCGGAGCGGCGCTGTTGCTTGAGGGCGTGGCGAATGTGCGTGCGTGCCTTGCCGGTGACCACGAAGTTGAGCCAGGCCGGGTTCGGCCGGGCGCCCGGCGCGCTGACGATCTCTACCGTCGAACCGCTTTGCAGGGGCTCAGACAGGGGCGCCAGGCGGCGGTTGATGCGGCAGGCGATGCAACTGTTGCCCACGTCGGTGTGCACCGCATAGGCGAAGTCGACGGCCGTGGAGCCTTTCGGCAGCTCCATGATCCGGCCCTTGGGCGTAAAGACATAGACCTCGTCCGGGAACAGGTCGATCTTCACGCTCTCGATGAATTCCAGCGAGTTGCCCGCGCGCTGCTGCAGTTCGAGGATGCCCTTGACCCACTGGCGCGCCCGCGCGTGGCTGCCTTTTGGCTGCTCGTCGTCGTTGGACTTGTACAGCCAGTGGGCGGCGATGCCGTTGTTGGCCATCTCTTCCATCTCGCGGGTGCGGATCTGGATTTCGATGGGCACGCCGTGCATGCCGAACAGCGTAGTGTGCAACGACTGGTAGCCGTTGGCCTTGGGGATCGCGATGTAGTCCTTGAAGCGACCGGGCAGCGGCTTGTACAGGTTGTGCACGGCGCCGAGCACGCGGTAGCAGGTGTCGACCTTGTCGACGATGATGCGGAAGGCATACACGTCCATGATCTCGTTGAAGGCGCGGCGCTTGCCGCGCATCTTCTTGTAGATGCCATAGAGGTGTTTCTGCCGGCCGCTGACCTCGCCCTGGATGCCGTCGGCAGCCAGGCAGTTGGCCAGCGATTGTTCGATTTTAGCGACGATCTCTTTGCGGTTGCCGCGGGCACTCTTGACCGCCCGGTGAATCAGCGACGAACGCATTGGGTGCATGGCCTTGAAGCCAAGGTCTTCGAATTCGACGCGCACGGTGTGCATGCCCAGCCGGTTGGCGATGGGGGCGTAGATTTCGAGGGTTTCCTTGGCAATGCGCCGGCGTTTTTCACCGGACAGCACTTCCAGCGTGCGCATGTTGTGCAGGCGGTCGGCCAGCTTGACCAGGATCACGCGGATATCGCGCGCCATGGCCATGGCCATTTTCTGGAAGTTCTCGGCCTGCGCCTCGGCCTTGGTCTCGAAGTTCATCTGGGTCAGCTTGCTAACCCCATCGACCAGTTCGGCAACCGTCTCGCCAAATTGCTGGCAGAGGGCTTCCTTGGCGATGCCGGTGTCTTCGATCACATCGTGCAGCATGGCGGCCATCAGGCTCTGATGGTCCATGTGCATGTCGGCGAGGATGCTGGCCACGGCCAGCGGGTGGGTCACGTAGGGCTCGCCGCTGCGGCGGCGCTGCCCGTCGTGGGCCTGCTCGGCGTAGAAATAGGCGCGCCGAACCAGGTTGACCTGTTCGGGGCCCAGGTAGGTCGACAGCCGTTCGGCTAAGGCTTCTATACCCGGCATGGGTTCACCTCTTGCAGAGGAAGAGGGCCTTGTGCCGCGCGACGTCGACCTGGCATCAATCAGACAGCCTCGTTGGACTCGTCCTCGAACGCGGCGAAGACCGGATCCTCGGTGACGATCTCTTCAGCAGCGATGAACTCGTTGGTGACGATGCCTTCGGCGATTTCACGCAGGGCAACAACGGTCGGCTTGTCGTTTTCCCACGCGACGCGTGGCTCTTTGCCGCCGGTCGCCAGCTGACGGGCGCGCTTGGTCGAGAGCATGACCAGCTCAAAGCGGTTATCCACGTGTTCCAGGCAGTCTTCAACAGTTACGCGGGCCATGGTCTTCCTCAGTAGCAATTGCGGTGGGCGTGCAGCCCAATATGGGCAGGCGGACTCGATAGTATAAAAATTCACCAGCCAATAGGGAAGCGCTGTTTTGCCACGCGCGGATCAGGCCAGCCCCTGTGGGGGCGGGTTTAGCCGCGAAAGGGCCGCAACAGACACCCTCCTCTTGTATCTCACAACATCGCGTCGCGCAACCGCGGGGTCAATTCCTCGAACAATGTCTGCACCGAGCGTAACGCCCGGCAATCGGGCCGGGTCAGCAGCCACAGTTGGGTGTCGCAACCGGGCAGCGGGCCACTCAGCGCATCGACGCCAGGCAAGGCATGCACCATGTAGTCGGGCAGCGCCGCCACGCCCAGCCCGGTGCTGACCAGTTGCGCAATGGTCGACATGCCGCTGCACTGGTAGCGCGGGCTCAACCCAGGGTATTGCTGGTTGCGCCAGACCACGGTCGGGTGGTCCTGCATCGAGTCGTCCGGGGCAATCCACGGCACGCTGCTGGCCGACTCGGTCAGCCGTTCGCGCCACTGCGGCTGGCCGCAGATCACGTAGGAGGTCGAACCCAGGCAGCGGCCTACCAGGTGTTCGGGCGGCGTATTGGTCAGGCGCAGGGCGATGTCGGCATCGCGCCGGCTGAGGTTGGCGAAGGTGTTGGAGGTGCCCATTTCCAGCGACAACGCGGGGTAATTGGGCATGAAGTCGGCCAATGCCGGCAGCAGCAGGCTGTGCATTACCGCCTCGGTGCACGTCAGCCGCACCGTGCCGCTGACCACCTGTTCGCCGCTGGTCATGGCGATGCGCGCGGCCTCCAGGGCCTGTTCGGCGCGCTCGGCCTGCTCGGCCAGGGCCTGGGCGGTGTCGGTGGGCAGGTAGCCTTTACGGCTTTTGACGAACAGCGCGGTGCCCAGTGCCGACTCGAGGCGACGGATCGAGCGGAACACCGTCGAGACGTCCACCTTGAGCAGTTCGGCAGCCTTGGCCAACGAGCGGCCGCGTTCCAGGGCCAGGACCAGGGAGAGGTCGGCGTGGGTAATCTGATATTGCATTGATGCACGCTCTGCTTGCCGAAATGCCAATGTCTGTTGCGTTGAGGCCATTTTATAGTGGAACCGCCCCTGGGAATCAATGCGCCCGGTCGGGCAACCAATCCCCACGATGGGAAAGTGAAAAAAACAACAGCTGCAACCATCGTCGCCCGTGAGGCGCCAGCCGTATCCCCACATCGCCGCAGCAAATCAAAGGATGTACACCATGACGTCGGTCACCCCGTGCGCCAGTTCTTCCAGCGAGATGAAAGACTTCCTCCAGGCCCATCCGGATACGCAGTATGTCGATCTGCTGATCTCCGACATGAATGGCGTGGTACGCGGCAAGCGCATCGAGCGGGCCAGCCTGCACAAGGTGTACGAAAAAGGCATCAACCTGCCGGCGTCACTGTTTGCCCTCGACATCAACGGTTCGACCGTTGAAAGCACCGGCCTGGGCCTGGACATCGGCGATGCCGACCGCATCTGCTACCCGATCCCCGGCACGCTGTGCAACGAGCCGTGGCAGAAACGCCCGACCGCTCAGCTGCTGATGACCATGCACGAGATCGAAGGCCAGCCTTTCTTCGCCGACCCGCGCGAAGTGCTGCGCCAGGTGGTGAGCAAGTTCGACGACCTGGGCCTGGATATCTGCGCCGCGTTCGAGCTTGAGTTCTACCTGATCGACCAGGACAACCTCAACGGCCGCCCGCAACCGCCGCGCTCGCCTATTTCGGGCAAGCGCCCGCAGTCCACCCAGGTGTACCTGATCGACGACCTCGACGAATACGCCGACTGCCTGCAAGACATGCTCGAAGCGGCCAAGGAGCAAGGCCTGCCGGCCGATGCCATCGTCAAGGAAAGCGCCCCGGCGCAGTTCGAGGTCAACCTGCACCACGTTGCCGACCCGCTGAAGGCCTGCGACTACGCGATCCTGCTCAAGCGCCTGATCAAGAACGTGGCCTACGACCATGAGATGGACACCACCTTCATGGCCAAGCCCTACCCGGGCCAGGCGGGCAACGGGCTGCACGTGCACATCTCGCTGCTGGACAAGAAAACCGGCAAGAACATCTTCGCCAGCAGTGACCCGCTGGAAAGCGACGCGCTGCGCCACGCCATCGGTGGCGTGCTGGAGACCATGCCGGCGTCGATGGCCTTCCTCTGCCCGAACATCAACTCGTACCGCCGCTTCGGCGCGCAGTTCTATGTGCCCAACGCGCCGAGCTGGGGCCTGGACAACCGCACCGTCGCTGTTCGCGTGCCGACCGACAGCAGCGAGAACGTGCGCATCGAGCACCGTGTGGCCGGCGCTGACGCCAACCCTTACCTGATGCTCGCGGCCATTCTCGCCGGTATTCACCACGGCCTGACCAGCAAGGTCGAGCCGGGTGAGCCGATTGAAGGCAACTCGTACGAACAACTGGAACAGAGCCTGCCGAACAACCTGCGCGATGCCCTGCGCGCGCTGGATGACAGCGAAGTGCTCAATCAATACATCAGCCCGGATTACATCGATATCTTCGTCGCCTGCAAGGAAAGCGAGCTGGCCGAGTTTGAAGTGTCGATCTCCGACCTCGAGTACAACTGGTACCTGCACACGGTGTAAGCCCATGAGCGCAAATGCGGTCCCCTTGATCGGTATCAGCGCCTGCCGCCAGCAGGTGGGGAAGAACTCGTCGCACACGGTGGGCGACAAGTATGTCGAGGCGGCCGGCTTTGCCGGGCTGCCGCTGATTTTGCCGGCGCGCGACGGGGGCAGTGATACCCCCGCGCTGCTGGCCCAACTCGACGGCATTCTTTTTACCGGCTCGCCTTCAAATATCGAACCGCATCATTACAATGGCGCCCCCAGCACGGAGGGTACCCGGCATGATCGCGCGCGCGATCGCTTGACCCTGCCGCTGCTGCAGGCGGCGATTGCCGCCGGTGTGCCGGTGTTTTGCATTTGCCGTGGGTTCCAGGAATTGAATGTGGCCCTTGGCGGCACCTTGCACCAGCGTGTGCAGGAGCTGCCTGGCTACCTTGACCACCGCGAACCTGAGGACGCACCCCTGGAGGTGCAATACGGCCCTCGTCACCCCGTTGGCATCGCGCCTGGCGGGTTGTTCGAGCGCCTGGGCCTGGCTGCGCAATTCGAGGTCAACTCGTTGCACAGCCAGGGCATCGACCGCCTGGCCCCTGGGCTGCGCGTCGAGGCGCGGGCCCCGGATGGCCTGATCGAAGCGGTGTCGATGCCAGATGCGCCGGGCTTCGTGCTTGGCGTGCAGTGGCACCCCGAATGGCGTTTTGCCGAAAACCCGGTCTCTCGGCGCCTTTTCCAGGCGTTTCGCGAGGCCTGTATTGCCCATGCTGCACGGGAGGGTACGCGCCAGAAGGCATTCTGACGTCACCCGAAGGTCTCGGATGACGCACCCCCTGTTGCAAGCTTTCAATGAGTGAAAGCGGGCCTTGTACACAAGGCCCGCGAAAACAATTCCAAAATTTACGGCACATACTCATGAGCGATTACACAGAAGCCGGCCGCCCACCCGATGTGGCGGCCGACGCGGGCAACACCCAGCGCAGCAAGGGCTTGGCCAAAGGCCGCCTGGGCTTGTTGGCCAGCGTGGTGCTGGGCATTTCCACCATCGCCCCGGTCTATACCCTGACCGGCGCGCTTGGCCCAACCGTGCGAGAGGTCGGTGCCCACCTGCCTGCGGTATTCATCGTCGGCTTCCTGCCGATGCTGCTGGTCGCCCTTGGCTATCGCGAGTTGAACTCGGCAGAGCCGGACAGCGGCACCTCGTTCACCTGGTCGGCGCGCGCCTTTGGCCCGATGATCGGCTGGATCGGAGGCTGGGGGTTGGTGGTCGCCACCACCATCGTGCTGTCGAACCTGGCAGGCGTGGCGGTCGATTTCTTCTACCTGTTCTTGGGGCAGATCACCGGCAACCATGGCCTGGCGGCCTTGGCGGACAACCTGCTGATCAACATCAGCACCTGTTGCGTGTTCATCGCCCTGGCGGTGTGGATCTGCTGTCGCGGCATAGCCACCACCATGACGGTGCAGTACGGCCTGGTGGCCCTGCAGTTGCTGGTGCTGATCGGCTTTGCCTTCGCCGCCTTCGGTGGCACCACTGCGCCGCCACCGCTGGAATTCGATTTCGCCTGGTTCAACCCGTTCGGTGTCGAGTCGTTCTCGGCCTTCGCCGCGGGGCTTTCACTGTCGATCTTCATCTTCTGGGGCTGGGACACCTGCCTGACCGTCAGCGAAGAGTCGGTGGGCAGCGAAGAGGTGCCGGGCAAGGCCGCTACTTGGACCGTGATGTTGATCCTCGGCCTGTACCTGTTCACCGCCATCGCCACCCTGCAGTTTGCCGGTATCAGCGAAACGGGCCTGGGCCTGAACAACCCGCGCATCCAGGAGAACGTCTTTGCCCACCTGGCGGGCCCGGTCATGGGGCCGCTGGCGATCCTGATGTCCATCGCCGTGCTGGCCAGCACCGCAGCGTCGCTGCAGTCGACCTTCGTGGCACCGGCGCGCACCCTGCTGGCCATGGGTTACTACGGTGCGGTACCGCCTAAGTTCGCCAGCGTTTGCCCGCGTTCGCAAACCCCGCGCTACGCCACCATCTGCGCTGGCCTGGCCGCCGGCCTGTTCTACGTGACCATGCGTACCCTGAGCGAGAACGTGCTGGCCGACACCATCACCGCGCTGGGCATGATGATCTGCTTCTACTATTCGCTGACTGCGTTTGCCTGCGTCTGGTACTTCCGCGACAGCCTGTTCGACAGCGTGCGCCACTTCGTCATGCGCGGCCTGTGCCCGCTGGTCGGTGGGGTCATCTTGTCGGTGATCTTCGCGCGTACCGCGATCGACAGCGCTTCGCCAGACTTCGGCAGCGGCTCGCATGTGGGTGGGCTGGGGCTGGTGTTCGTGATTGCCGCGATCATTTCGGTGCTCGGCATCGGGCTGATGCTGCTGTCGCGGATGCGGGCGCCGGCGTACTTCCTGGGGGCGACCTTGCGTCAGCAGGCGACCCTGCCGCTGGCGGAATAATGCAGAGGGGCGCTTTGCGCCCCATTCGCAGCACAAGGCTGCTCCTACATCCTTGCCTTTGTAGGAGCAGCCTTGTGCTGCGAATGGGCTGCAAAGCAGCCCCGCTCCGTCTCTCAGGAAAGCAGTTCTTTCAGCAGCCCACCGTGGCGCTGCTGTTGCTTCTTCAACTGCAGGCGGTTCGAGCGGAACACCGCCTTCAACTCCTCCAGCGCGACGCCGAAGTCATCATTGATGATCAGGTAGTCGTACTCGTCGTAGTGCACCATCTCGCTGACCGCTTCTTTCATGCGCCCGGCGATGATCTCCTCACTGTCCTGCCCACGCCCATCCAGGCGCTGACGCAGCGCTTCCTGGCTGGGTGGCAGGATGAACACCGAGAGTGCCTCGGGCATCAGCTTGCGCACCTGCTGGGCACCTTGCCAGTCGATTTCCAGGATCAGGTCGAAGCCCTGGTCGAGGGTCTGCTGCAGCGCGCTGCGCGAGGTGCCGTAGAAGTTGCCGAACACTTCGGCATGCTCGAGGAAGTCGCCTTGCTCGATCAGTGCCTTGAATTCTTCGTGCACGACGAAGTGGTAGTTCACCCCGTGCTGCTCACCCGGGCGCATGGCGCGGGTGGTGTGCGAGACCGAGACGCGGATTTGCTTGTCGTCCTGGGTCAGGGCCGTTACCAGGCTGGTCTTGCCGGCACCCGAAGGGGCCGAAACGATGTAGAGGGTGCCGCTGCTGTGATTCATGGTCGGGGTGGCCTTACTCGATGTTCTGTACTTGTTCACGCATCTGTTCGATCAATACCTTCAGGTTGACCGCCGCTTGCGTGCTACGCGGGTCGAATGCCTTGGAGCCGAGGGTATTGGCTTCGCGGTTGAGTTCCTGCATCAGGAAGTCCAGGCGCCGGCCGGCCGCGCCGCCCGACTTGAGCACGCGGCGCACTTCGGTGACGTGGGTGGCGAGGCGGTCGAGCTCTTCGGCGACGTCGCTCTTTTGCGCCAGCAGCACCATCTCCTGCTCCAGGCGTTGTGGGTCGAGCTCAGCCTGCATGTCGCCGAAGCGGTCGAGAATTTTCTGCCGCTGGGCCGCCAGCATTTGCGGCACCAGGGCGCGCAGGGTGGTGACCTCGGTGGTCATGTTGTCCAGGCGTTCGTTGATCAGCCGGGCCAGCTCCTGGCCTTCACGCAGGCGCCCGGCCTTGAGCTCGGCCAGCGCGTCGTCGAACAGCGCCACGGCCTCGGCGTTCAGCGCCTGCGGGTCGCTGGCGTCGGCGACCAGCACGCCCGGCCACGACAGCACTTCCAGGGGGTTCAGCGGGGCCGGCTGCTTGATCAGGCCAGCCACCTCTTCGGCGGCGGCGACCAGCTGTGCGGCGCGCTCACGGTCCACTTTCAGTGGCTTGCCGGTGCTGTCTTCATTGAGACGCAAGGTGCATTCCACCTTGCCGCGCGACAGCCCCTGGCGCAGGCCTTCGCGTACCGCGCCTTCGAGGTCGCGCAGGGCCTCGGGCAGGCGCAGGTGCGGCTCCAGGTAGCGGTGGTTGACCGAGCGCAGCTCCCAGACCAGGGTGCCTTGGCTGCCGGCGCGCTCGACACGAGCAAAAGCGGTCATGCTGTGCACCATGGGGAGTACCTCGCGTAGATGAATGAACAGGGAAGCCTCTCGGCTGCAAGGCGCAGGATTGTAGCGCAGTGGGGCCTCGGCGCCCAATCCAGCCATGTTACAGAGGGCGAAATGCGCAGTGGGAAAAGGCGACAGGCTGTCAGGGGCGCGACAATAGGCGTGTCCTCCCGCAGCTGCGAGCTCTATAATGCTCGGCAGATTCAAGTCCCAGTACAGGTATCCCAGATGAAACGTCCAAGTGGTCGCGCCGCCGATCAGCTCCGCTCGATCCGCATCACCCGCAACTACACCAAGCACGCCGAAGGGTCGGTACTGGTCGAGTTCGGTGACACCAAGGTCATCTGCACGGTCAGCGTGGAGAATGGTGTGCCCCGCTTCCTCAAAGGCCAGGGCCAAGGCTGGCTGACAGCCGAATACGGCATGCTGCCGCGCTCCACCGGCGAGCGTAACCAGCGCGAAGCCAGCCGTGGCAAGCAGGGCGGCCGCACCCTGGAAATCCAGCGCCTGATCGGCCGCTCCCTGCGCGCCGCGCTGGACATGAGCAAGCTCGGTGACATCACCCTGTACATCGACTGCGATGTAATTCAGGCCGACGGTGGCACCCGCACTGCGTCGATCACCGGTGCCATGGTCGCCCTGTGCGATGCGCTGGCCGTGATCAAGAAGCGTGGCGGCCTCAAGGCTGGCAACCCGCTCAAGCACATGATCGCCGCGGTTTCCGTGGGCATGTACCAAGGCGAGGCCGTGCTGGACCTGGACTACCTGGAAGACTCCGCCGCCGAGACCGACCTGAACGTGGTCATGACCAGCGCCGGTGGTTTCATCGAGGTACAGGGCACCGCCGAGGGCGCGCCGTTCCAGCCTGAAGACCTGAACGCCATGCTCGCCGTGGCGCAGAAGGGCATGAACGAGATCCTCGAACTGCAGCAGGCCGCCCTGGCCGACTGATTCATAGCAATTGGGGCCGCTTAGCGGCCCATCGCCGGCAAGCCAGCTCCCACCGCGACTGCGCAAACTTCACGTCATGCGCTATGCCCGTGGGAGCCGGCTTGCCGGCGATGGGGCGCGAAGCGGCCCCAATGGTTTTCTAGATGGTCAACGTCCAGTCATAGTCCACAATCAGCGGCGCATGCTGCGAGAAGCGCGGCTGACGCGGCAGGCGGGCGTTACGCACGAAGCGGCGCAGGCCTGGGGTGAGGATCTGGTAGTCGAACCGGTAGCCCAGGTTGAGCATCTCGGCCTGTTCGTTGTCCGGCCACCAGCTGTACTGGTCGCCTTCACGGCTGACTTCACGCAGGGCATCCACGTAGCCCATCTCGCCCGTGATCGCGTCCATCCAGGCACGCTCCGGTGCCAGGAAGCCAGGCGATTGCTGGCTGTCGCGCCAGTTTTTGATGTCGAGCTTCTGCTGCGCCACGTAGAACGAGCCGCAATAGATGTACTCGCGACGCTTGCGCCGCTGTTTGTCCAGGTACTTGGCGAAGTCGTCCATCAACTTGAATTTCTGGTTCAAGTCTTCGTCGCCGTTCATGCCCGAAGGCAGCAGCAGGCTGGCAATACTGACTTTGTCGAAATCTGCTTGCAGGTAACGCCCGTAACGGTCGGCTGTCTCGAAGCCCAGGCCGGTGATGACTGCCTTGGGCTGCATGCGCGAGTAAAGGGCTACGCCACCTTGGGCGGGCACCTCCGCGTCGCAGGCATAAAGGAAATAGCCATCGAGCTGGAAAGCTGGGTCGTCGAGTTCAAAGGCCGAGGCGCGGGTATCCTGAAGGCAGATGACGTCGGCATTCTGGGCTTGCAGCCAGCTGAGCAAACCACGCTCGGCCGCAGCCTGAATGCCATTTACGTTCACACTGATGATCCGCATAAATGGCCCCAAAAATCTCGTGCGTGTATGATACCCGAGCTCAACTCATTTAGCTAAATCCGTGGTGTCCGGGACTTTCCATGCAGCCGTATCAGCGCGACTTCATTCGTTTTGCCATCGACCGCGGCGTTCTGCGCTTCGGCGAATTCACCCTGAAATCGGGGCGTACCAGCCCGTACTTCTTCAATGCCGGCCTGTTCAACACAGGTTCTGCACTGGCGCAGTTGGGCCGTTGCTACGCGGCGGCCATCGTCGACAGCAAGATCCCGTTCGACGTGCTGTTTGGCCCAGCCTACAAGGGTATCCCCCTGGCGGCGACCACCGCCGTGGCCCTGGCCGATCAGCATCAGCTCGACGTGCCATGGTGCTTCAACCGTAAAGAAGCCAAGGATCACGGCGAAGGCGGCAGCCTGGTTGGCGCGCCTTTGGCGGGTGACGTATTGATCATCGACGACGTGATCACGGCCGGCACGGCCATCCGTGAAGTCATGCAGATCATCAATGCCCAGCAGGCCAAGGCCGCTGGCGTGCTGATCGCGCTTAACCGCGAAGAGCGCGGCAATGGCGAGCTGTCGGCGATCCAGGAAGTGGAGCGTGACTTCGGTATTCCGGTGGTCAGCATCGTTTCGCTGACCCAGGTGCTGGAGTTCCTGGCCGATGATCCGCAGCTCAAGCAGCATCTGCCTGCTGTTGAGGCGTATCGGGCGCAGTACGGGATCTGATTCCGGCTCGGTAATAAAAAAGGCGACCTTTGGATGAAGGTCGCCTTTTTTGTGTCGCCTGTCCTGGCCTCTTCGCGGGTAAACCCGCTCCCACAGGATCTGCGCCAACTTCAAGTCTGGCGATGTACCTGTGGGAGCGGGTTCACCCGCGAAGAGGCCAGTGCAGGCTAACAAGTCACTCAGCGCGGCTTGCGGTTGGTGATCAGGGTACCCACGCCGCTGTCGGTGAAGATCTCCAGCAGTACCGCGTTCGGCACGCGGCCGTCGATGATGTGCGAGCTGTTCACGCCGCCCTGCACCGCATCCAGTGCGCACTTGATCTTCGGCAGCATGCCGCCGTAGATGGTGCCGTCGGCGATCAGCTCGTTGACTTGCTCAGTGGTCAGGCCGGTCAGCACCTGGCCCTGCTTGTCCATCAGGCCGGCGATGTTGGTCAGCAGCATCAGCTTCTCGGCTTTCAGTGCCTCGGCTACCTTGCCCGCCACCAGGTCGGCGTTGATGTTGTACGACTCACCGTTGGCGCCCACGCCGATCGGCGCGATCACCGGGATGAAGTCACCCTTGACCAGCATGTTCAGCAGGTCGGTGTTCACGCTCACGACTTCGCCCACGTGGCCGATGTCGATGATTTCCGGGGTGGTCATCTCTGGCGTTTGGCGGCTGACGGTTAGCTTCTTGGCGCGGATCAGCTCCGCGTCCTTGCCGGTCAGGCCGATGGCGCTGCCGCCGTGGCGGTTGATCAGGTTGACGATGTCCTTGTTGACCTGGCCGCCCAAGACCATCTCGACCACGTCCATGGTGGCCGAGTCGGTCACGCGCATGCCGTCGATGAAGTGGCTTTCGATCGACAGGCGCTTGAGCAGGTCACCGATCTGTGGGCCACCACCGTGGACCACCACCGGGTTGATGCCCACAGCCTTCATCAGCACGATGTCACGGGCGAAGCCGGTTTTGAGCTCCTCGCTCTCCATCGCGTTGCCGCCGTACTTGATCACCAGTGTCTTGCCGACAAAGCGGCGGATGTAAGGCAGTGCTTCGGACAAAACTTCGGCTACATGGGAAGCGGCATCGCGATCGAGGGTCATGCAGGGCTCCTGTAAGGAACAGATAGTCGGTCAGAACGGCAGTTGCAGCTCAGGGGCAACCCGCAGCAACTGGGCGCGGAAAACATCCTTGATACGTTGCAATTCGGCGTCGTTGTCGGCCTCGAAGCGCAGCACCAGCACCGGCGTGGTGTTGGAGGCGCGTACCAGGCCCCAGCCGTGGGCGTAGTCGACCCGCACACCGTCGATGGTGGTCAGGTTGGCCGCGCCCCAGTCGGCGTCGCGTTGCAGTGCATCAATGATGCTGAATTTACCCTCGTCGGTCACATCAATATTGATTTCCGGCGTGGAAATATCGTTCGGGAACGCTGCGAACAGGCTTTCGGCGTCTTGCCCGGCCTTGCTGAGGATCTCCAGCAGGCGTGCGGCACTGTAGATGCCATCGTCGAAACCGTACCAGCGTTCCTTGATGAAGATGTGCCCGCTCATCTCGCCGGCCAGCAACGAACCGGTCTGTTTCATCTTCTTCTTGATCAGCGAGTGGCCGGTCTTCCACATCAGCGCGCGGCCGCCATGCTGTTCGATCAGCGGGGTCAGGCGACGGGTGCATTTGACGTCGAAGATGATCTCGGCGCCCGGGTTGCGCGACAGCACGTCCTGGGCAAACAGCATCAGCAGGCGGTCGGGGTAGACGATGGTGCCGGTGTTGGTCACCACGCCTACGCGGTCGCCGTCACCGTCGAACGCCAGGCCGATGTCGGCCCCGGTTTCCTTGACCTTGGCGATCAGGTCCGCAAGGTTTTCCGGCTTGCCTGGGTCTGGGTGGTGGTTAGGGAAGTGACCGTCCACTTCGCAGAACAGCGGGATAACGTCGCAGCCCAGGGCTTCGATCAGCTGCGGGGCGATGACGCCGGCAGCGCCGTTGCCGCAGTCCACCACCACCTTGAGCTTTTTCGCCAGCTTCACGTCGCCGACGATTTGCTGGTAATAGCGCTCGAGGATTTCGACCTTTTCCACGCAGCCTTCGCCACGGCTCAGGTCGTTGGTTTTCAGGCGGGTCTGCAGGGCCTGGATCTGTTCGTTGGCCAGGGTGTCGCCTGCGATGACAATCTTGAAGCCGTTGTAGTCCGACGGGTTGTGGCTGCCGGTGAGCATCACGCCCGATGTGCCGGCCAGCACGTTGGCGGCGTAGTACAGCGCCGGGGTCGGCACCAGGCCGACATCGCTGACCTGGCAGCCAGCGTCGGACAGGCCTTTGATCAGCTGTTCCACCAGCATTGGGCCGGACAAGCGGCCATCGCGGCCAACAGAAATCTTGGGCTCGCCTTGGGCGAGGGTCTGCGCGCCGATGGCGCGGCCGATCCAGTAGGCGGTTTCGGCATGGAGGGTCTTGCCGACCACGCCGCGAATGTCATAAGCGCGGAAAATGCTGTCCGGCAGTGCGGGGACCAGGTGGGCCATTTCGTTCATCTCTGGAAGCTCCATTAGTCAAAGGCTGTCTGGGCAGGCGCAAACTGAACGCTTGGACGGTGGTTTCGCCAGAGAGTTCGCCATCCTTGGCCTGAACGGTCAGCTGTCGGCTCAGTGGCTGCCGGAGTGGCCGAAGCCGCCAGTGCCACGCTGGCTTTCGTCGAAGGCTTCGACGATGTCGAAGTGCGCCTGCACCACCGGCACCAACACCAACTGGGCGATACGCTCGCCAATGGCGATGGTGAACGGGGTGTTGCCGCGGTTCCAGCACGACACCATCAGCTCGCCCTGGTAGTCCGAGTCGATCAGGCCGACCAGGTTGCCCAGCACGATGCCGTGCTTATGGCCCAGGCCCGAGCGTGGCAGGATCATGGCCGCCAGGCCCGGGTCGCCGATGTAGATCGACAGGCCGGTGGGGATCAGCAGGGTCTGGCCGGGCTCGAGGACGGTGTCCTCCTTGAGCAGGGCGCGCAGGTCCAGGCCGGCAGAGCCTGGGGTGGCGTACTGCGGCAGGGGGAATTCGGTGCCCAGGCGTGGGTCGAGGATCTTGGCTTGAAGAGCGTGCATGTAACTTATTGAACCTGGTTGAGCCGTTCGGCGATGAAGGCGACCAGCTGCCGGGCGATCTTGCCCTTGCTGGTCTGCGCAAAGAGGGTCTGGTGCTGCTGGCGGTCGATCACGGTCAAGGCGTTCTCTTCACTGTTGAAGCCGATGCTGGGGTTGGCCACATCATTGGCGACGATCAGGTCGAGGTTCTTGTCCTTGAGCTTGCGTGTGGCGTAATCGAGCAGGTGTTCGGTTTCGGCGGCGAAGCCGACGCTGAACGGGCGGTCGCCACGGCCAGCGATGGTCGCAAGGATATCGGGATTACGCACCATCTGCAGCAGCATGCCGTCGCCGGTCGTAGGATCTTTCTTGAGTTTTTGCGTGGCAACTACCTCTGGGCGGTAGTCCGCGACCGCTGCCGAGGCAATGAACAGGTCGCAGGGCATGGCCGCTTCACAGGCCGCGAGCATGTCCCGCGCGCTGACCACGTCGATGCGGTTGACCCGGTCGGGGGTCGGCAGGTGCACCGGGCCGGTGACGAGGGTCACCCGAGCACCGGCTTCGGCGGCCGCTTCGGCCAGGGCGAAGCCCATCTTCCCGGAGCTATGATTGGTGATGTAGCGGACCGGGTCGATGTTTTCCTGGGTTGGGCCGGCAGTGATCAGCACGTGTTTGCCGGTCAGCGTCTGGCGCTTGAAGCTTTCGGCGGCGCACCAGGCCAGGTCGGTGGCCTCGAGCATACGGCCAAGGCCTACGTCGCCACAGGCTTGGCTGCCGGAAGCTGGGCCGAACACCTGGATGCCGCGGCTTTTGAGCAGGTCGAGGTTGGCCTGGGTGGCCGGGTCACGCCACATCGCCTGGTTCATGGCCGGGGCGACGGCAACGGTGGCGTCGGTGGCCAGGATCAGGGTGGTCAGCAGGTCGTCGGCCATGCCTTGGGCCATGCGCGCCATGAGGTCGGCCGTGGCGGGGGCGATGAGGACCAGGTCGGCCCACTTGGCCAGCTCGATATGGCCCATGGCCGCTTCGGCGGCGGGGTCGAGCAGGTCCATGTGCACCGGGTGGCCGGACAGCGCCTGCAGGGTCAGCGGGGTGATGAACTCTGCACCGCCACGGGTCATGACGACGCGCACCTGCGCGCCGTGCTCCAGGAGTCGGCGGATCAGTTCGGCGCTTTTGTAGGCGGCAATGCCGCCACCGACGCCGAGGACGATGCGCTTGTGATACAGCCGCTGCATAGGCTTTTGCCTTTTTCCAGTGAAAGCGGGCGGCGACAAGAACTGCCTGCGGCAGAACGTCGCATGTACGAGGCGAAATAGATTAACACAGGGCCCAAACGTGCCGCAGCAGGACCAAGGAGCGGGGATGAGTATCAGGGAATGGCCGGCTGAAGAACGGCCGAGGGAGAAGTTGTTGTTACGGGGGGCTGCGGTGCTGTCGGACGCCGAGCTGGTAGCGGTGCTGCTGGGCTCGGGCGTTGCCGGGCGTAACGTGCTGGAGCTGGCGCGGGGGTTACTGGTTCGCTTTGGGGGCCTGAGGCCATTTCTGGAGGCTGATCGCCAAGCCATTTTGCGCGAGCCAGGTCTTGGGCCTGTGAAGTACGCCCAGTTGCAGGCACTTCTGGAGATTGGCCGGCGCTACCTGGATGAGACGATCGAGCGCACGCCGGCGCTGGAGGGGCCGGAGGCGGTGCGACGCTACCTCAAGGCCATGCTGCGCCATGAGCCCAGTGAGGTGTTTGGCTGCCTGTTTCTGGATACCAAGCACCGGCCGCTGGCGTTCGAGATCCTGTTCAGGGGGACGATCGACCGGGCCAGTATCTACCCGCGGGAAGTGGTGCGCCGAGCGTTGCTGCACAACGCAGCGGCGTTGATCCTGTGCCATAACCACCCGTCGGGCAACAGCGAGCCCAGCCAGGATGATGTGCACATGACGTTGGCGCTAAAGCGCGCGCTAGGGCTGATCGATGTGCGGGTGCTCGACCACATCATCGTGGGCGATGGCGAGCCGTTGTCGATGGTGGAGGAGGGGTGGATCGTTGCTTAGCGGTGTACTTGTGCCGGCCTCTTCGCGGGGCAAGCCCGCTCCCACAGGTACCGCACAGCTTTCAAAGACTGTGAGGTCCTTGTGGGAGCGGGCTTGCCCGCGAAGAGGCCGGCACAGGCTTACTTGGTCACCGAAACCTTGCTGAAATCCAACCGCCCAAACGGGCTCACCTGGTACCCCTCGACCCCCTGGCGCAGCAGGGTGGCCGCCGTTGGATGCGCCAGCGGCACCCACAGCGCCTGCTGCTGGATCAGCGTCTGCGCCTGCTGGTACAGCCGGCTGCGTACGCTCTGGTCATTGGTGGTGCGCCCGGCGTTGATCAGCTGGTCGAGGCGGCTGTCGCAGAACCGTGCAAAGTTGGTCCCCGACTTCACCGCCGCACAGGAAAACTGCGGGCTGAGGAAGTTGTCCGGGTCGCCGTTATCACCCGCCCAGCCCATGAACAGCAAGTCATGCTCGCCGGCCTTGGCGCGGCGGATCAGCTCGCCCCACTCGATCACGCGGATTTCGGCCTTGATGCCGATCTTGCCCAGGTCGGCCTGCAGCATCTGCGCGCCAAGGCTGGGGTTGGGGTTGAGCAGGCTGCCCGAAGGGCGGGTCCAGATCGTGGTGCTGAAGCCGTCAGGCAGGCCAGCCTTGGTCAGCAAGGCCTTGGCCTTTTTCAGGTCCAAGGGGTAGCCGGGCAGGTCCTTGGCGTAGCTCCAGGTGTTGGGCGGGTAGGGGCCGTTGGCGGCCGTCGCGGTGCCTTCGAACACCGCCTTGAGGTAAGCCTGTTTGTCGAAGGCCAGGTTGATGGCCTGGCGCACCTCTGGCTTGTCCAGGGGCGGGTGTTCGCTGTTGATGGCGACGAAGGCGGTCATGAAGGCCGGCGTGCTGGCTACCGTTAGGTTGCCATCCTTGCCGGCTTCAGCGATGTCCAGCGGCTTGGGCGAGAGGGCCACCTGGCACTCGTTGCGCTTGAGTTTTTGCAGGCGCACGTTGGCATCGGTGGTGATGGCGAAGATCAGCGGGTCGACCGCAGGCTTGCCGGCGAAGTAGTCGGGGTTGGCGCGGTAGCGCACCACGGCGTCCTTCTGGAAACGCTGGAAGACGAACGGCCCGGTGCCGATCGGCTGGCTGTTGAGCTTGTCCGGCGTGCCCGCCTTGAGCAGTTTGTCGGCATACTCGGCGGAATAGATCGAGGCAAAGCCCATGCTCAAGGTGGCCAGGAACGTGGCATCCGGGTGGGTCAGGGTGAAGCGCACAGTGTGCGGCTCGGGGGCATCGATCGACTTGATCAGGCTGCCCAGTTGCAGCGATTGCGCATGCGGGTAACCGCCCGGCGCAGTCTTGTGCCAGGCGTGGGCCGGGTAGAGCATGCGCTGGAAGCTGAACAGCACGTCGTCGGCGTTCAGCTCGCGGGTCGGTTTGAAGTAGGCGGTGGTGTGGAACTTCACGTCATCGCGCAGCTTGAAGTCGTAGATCAGGCCGTCTGCCGACACCGTCCAGCTCGCCGCCAGGCTGGGGACAACCTTGCCTTGGCCGGCGTCGAACTCCACCAACCGGTTCATCAGCACGTCGGCCGAGGCATTGGTGGTGGTCAGCGAGTTGTACTGGACCACGTCGAAGCCTTCGGGGCTGGCTTCGCTGCAGACACTCAGCGGGGCTGCCTGGGCGATGCCGGCGGCAAACAGGGAGGTAAACAATAAGGAAAAGGCGGCGGCACGCATCGTGACTCCTTGGCTGTCAGTGGCCCATCTGCCAGTGCAGTCTGGAAACGTCCTACCCTAGTGTGCGCATCAGCAAATGACCACCCTCTTTTTCTGTCGGCTGGCGACGAGTGGTCGACAGTGCGCCGCGCTAGTCGCTATGCTGCTCGCGCACGATTTGCCTCAGCTAGATGCTCATCATCTGTTGTTGCAATGCAGTCTTTCTGGTATAAAGCAGCGCTCTTTTCTAGGGGCTCGGCCTGTCGCATCAGCGGATCCGGTCGATAAGACCTCCAGAATCACGGCGCCTGGCGCCAAAGACTGAGAGATTAAGCGGCCAACCCATGCCGGGTTGGGCATGTGGTTTTAGAGGGCTGAGTCATGTCGAGAGTCTGTCAAGTTACTGGTAAGGGTCCAGTAACCGGGAACAACATTTCCCACGCAAACAACAAAACCCGTCGTCGTTTCCTGCCGAACCTGCAGCACCACCGTTTCTGGGTTGAGTCCGAGAAGCGTTTCGTGCGTCTGCGCGTTTCCGCCAAGGGCATGCGTATCATCGACAAGCGCGGCATCGACGCCGTTCTGGTTGACATCCGTAAAGCTGGCGCCAAGGTTTAAGGGAGAACATCATGCGTGAATTGATCCGTCTGGTTTCGAGTGCCGGTACCGGCCACTTCTACACCACCGACAAGAACAAGCGCACCACTCCGGACAAAATCGAGATCAAGAAATATGATCCGGTTGTTCGCAAGCACGTGGTGTACAAGGAAGCCAAGATCAAGTAATTGATCGGCAACCTTAAAAAAAACCCGCATCCGAAAGGACGCGGGTTTTTTTTGCCTGCCAGGACCCTTACTTCTGCTCGAACATCACGTAGATCTTGCGGCAAGGCTCCAGCACCTCCCAGGTGCCTTTGAAGCCGGCCGGGATGACGAACCGATCACCGGCGCGCAGGGTCTTGGCGCCGCCATCCTGGTCGCGCAGCACCGAAACGCCCTGCACGATCTCGCAATATTCGTGCTCGGTATAGTTCACGGTCCACTGCCCGACTTCACCTTCCCAGACACCCGCCGCAAACTGGCCGCACGGGCTGGAGTAGTGGTTATAGACGGCCTGGTCGGGCTCGCCCTTGAGGATTTTCTCTGCCGCCGGGCGGTAGCGTTCAGCCTCGGTCAGAACCTGGGCGAAGTCGATGATGCTGGCGATGCTCATGGTGCGGCTCCTGTTGTTGTTTAATAAAATGAACATCAGTAGGCTTTTAGGCCATTCGTGTCAAATATATTGATAGTTTACACAGGCTGGTTTAGGGTGTCGTTTGCCCGTGCGCGCGCGTCGCCCGGCCAGAATTCTGACAACGCCAGTGAGTCCTCAGTGCGGCGTTGCACCTAAACAAGAGGAGGAGTTTCGTATGACCACCCTGACTCGTGCGGACTGGGAACAACGTGCCCAGCAACTGAAGATCGAAGGCCGTGCCTTCATCAACGGCGAATACACCGACGCCGCATCCGGTGAGACCTTCGAGTGCCTGAGCCCGGTCGACGGACGCTTCCTGGCCAAGGTCGCCAGCTGCGACCTGGCTGACGCCAACCGTGCCGTCGAGAACGCCCGCGCCACCTTCGATTCCGGCGTCTGGTCGCGCCTGGCTCCGGCCAAGCGCAAGGCCAAGCTGATCCGCTTCGCCGACTTGCTGCGCAAGAACGTCGAAGAGCTGGCACTGCTCGAAACCCTGGACATGGGCAAGCCGATCGGCGACTCCTCGACCATCGACGTCCCAGGCGCGGCACAAGCCCTGCACTGGAATGCCGAAGCCATCGACAAGGTCTACGACGAAGTCGCACCGACGCCGCATGACCAACTCGGCCTGGTAACCCGTGAGCCGGTGGGCGTCGTCGGCGCCATCGTGCCGTGGAACTTCCCGCTGCTGATGGCTTGCTGGAAGCTCGGCCCGGCCCTGGCCACCGGTAACTCGGTGGTGCTCAAACCGTCCGAAAAATCGCCACTGACCGCCATCCGCATCGCCCAGCTGGCCATCGAAGCCGGCATCCCGGCCGGTGTGCTGAACGTGTTGCCAGGCTACGGCCACACTGTCGGCAAGGCCCTGGCCCTGCACATGGACGTCGACACCCTGGTGTTCACCGGTTCCACCAAGATCGCCAAGCAACTGATGATCTACGCCGGCGAATCGAACATGAAGCGCATCTGGCTGGAAGCCGGCGGCAAGAGCCCGAACATCGTCTTCGCCGACGCACCGGACCTGCAAGCCGCTGCCGAAGCCGCTGCCAGCGCCATCGCCTTCAACCAGGGCGAAGTCTGCACCGCGGGTTCGCGCCTGTTGGTCGAGCGCTCGATCAAGGACACGTTCCTGCCCCTGGTGGTCGAGGCCCTCAAAGGCTGGAAACCGGGCAACCCACTGGACCCGCAGACCACCGTTGGCGCGCTGGTCGATACCCAGCAGATGAACACCGTGCTGTCGTACATCGACGCGGGCCACAAGGATGGCGCCAAACTGCTGGCCGGCGGCAAGCGCATCCTCGAAGAGACCGGCGGCACTTATGTCGAGCCGACCATCTTCGACGGCGTGACCAATGCCATGAAGATCGCCCAGGAAGAAATCTTTGGCCCCGTGTTGTCGGTGATCACCTTCGACACGGCCGAAGAAGCCATCGCCATTGCCAACGACACGCCGTACGGCCTGGCGGCTGGCATCTGGACCTCGGATATTTCCAAGGCCCACAAGACCGCCCGTGCCGTGCGCGCTGGCAGCGTCTGGGTCAACCAGTACGACGGCGGCGACATGACCGCGCCGTTCGGCGGCTTCAAGCAGTCGGGCAACGGCCGTGACAAGTCGCTGCATGCGCTGGAGAAATACACCGAGCTGAAAGCGACCTGGATCAAGCTGTAAATCGCTGGGGCCGCGATGCGGCCCATTCGCGGGACAAGCCCGCTCCCACACGTTCACCGCTGATTTCAGAATCGCGGAGTACCTGTGGGAGCGGGCTTGTCCCGCGAATGGGCCCAAGAAAATCCAACAGGGGGAGCACATGCGCTGGGGCACCTACTTCGCCGTACTGGCATCCGTACTCAGTGTCGGCCTTGCGCTCGGCGTGAGCATGCCGCTGGTCTCCCTGCGCCTGGAGGCCTGGGGCTACGGCAGTTTTGCCATCGGCGTAATGGCAGCGATGCCCGCCTTGGGCGTACTGCTGGGGGCCAGCCTGGCCAGCCGCCTGGCCGGTTGGGTCGGCGTGCCTGCCGCCATGCGCCTGTGCCTCTGGGGCGGCGCGCTGTCGATCGGCCTGGTCGCGGTGCTGCCCAGCTACCCGCTGTGGCTGGCCCTGCGCCTGCTGATCGGCATGTCCCTGACCGTGGTGTTCATCCTCGGCGAAAGCTGGATCAACCAATTGGTGGTCGAGCAATGGCGTGGCCGCCTGGTGGCGCTGTATGGCAGCAGCTATGCGTTGAGCCAACTGGCCGGGCCGCTGGTGCTGGGCTTTCTCGGTTCGGACGACGACTTTGGGTTCTGGGCCGCGACCGGCTTGCTGTTGCTGGCACCGCTGGTGCTGTTGGGCCGCGGCGGGGCGCCGACCACTGAAGCCTACAGCGTCACCTTCCGCGACCTGGTCGCCTTCTGCCGCCGCCTGCCGGTGATCGCCTGGGCAATCGCCCTGTTTGCCTCGTTCGAGGCGATGATCCTGACCTTGTTGCCGGTCTACAGCCTGCAGCAAGGGTTCACCACCGAGGTTGCCTTGTTCATGGTGAGCACGGTGGTGGTGGGCGATGCAGTGCTGCAGTTGCCGATCGGCGCGCTGGCTGACCACATGTCGCGGCGCACCCTGTTCACCGGTTGTGCGGTGACCTTGATGTGCTCCAGCCTGGCGATTCCGTTGCTGCTGCACACGCCGGTAATCTGGCCGCTGTGGGTGCTGTTCGGGGCCAGTGCTGGGGGGTTGTTCACCCTGTCGCTGGTGCTGATCGGCGAGCGTTATCGGGATGATGCGCTGGTACGTGCCAATGCCCATGTGGCGCAGCTGTGGGGCATCGGTTGCCTGCTCGGGCCGCTGTTGGCCGGGGCGGGTAGCCAGTGGATCAGCGGGCATGCGTTGCCGTTGTTGATGGCTATTGGGGCCGCAGGGCTGGTGGTGTTGACCCGTCGGCGCGGTGCCTTCGAACCTGCGCCTGCCTGATTTTTTTTGGACGCTTTGTAGCCCTTTCGCAGCACAAGGCTGCTCCTACAGGAATACGCGGTGCTCTGTAGGAGCAGCCTTGTGCTGCGAATGGGGCGCAAAGCGCCCCCCGCAGTCGGAACTACAGCATCTTCTCCAGGCCAACCGCCTTGCTGATCCAGGCATTGAAGCGCCGCCAGAGCCCGCCGGGCTCTGCTTTCAGCGTGTGCAGCTGGCCATTGTCCTCGGTCACCCAGACCAGCTTGTCATTGGCCAGCCTCACCTGATAACTCAGCGCGGGCGCCATGCCCTGCACGGCCAGCTCGCGGGTGTATTCGGCCAGCTCCGGGCTGTCCACCAGCACCCCGACCTCGGTATTCCACAGCACCGAACGCGGGTCGAAATTGAACGAGCCGATGAACGTCTTGCGCCGGTCGAAGACGATCGCCTTGCTGTGCAGGCTCGAATCGGAGCTGCCACGGAAGCTCAGGCGCCCGGCGCTGGGGTCGCCCGGCTGGCGGCGCAGCTCGAACAGTTGCACGCCATGTTCGAGCAGCGCACGGCGGTAGGGCGCATAGCCGCCATGCACCGCTGGCACATCGGTGGCTTCCAGCGAATTGGTCAGCAGCCTGACCGACGCCCCGGCATCGGCACGGCCGGTCAGGTACAGCAACCCCGGCTCGCCCGGCACGAAGTACGCCGATACCAGGATCAGCTCCTTGTGCACGTTGGCCAGGTCCGGCGCCAACTGCTGGCTCAGCAGCAGGTGCGGGTCGGGCTCGTCATCGGCTAGCACCTTGCTCGGCGCATCCCACAGCACTTGGCTATGGGCCCAGATCAGCTCGTTGCGCCAGATATCCAGGCGCGGCTGTGACTGGTACGCCATCAACCGGTCATACAAGGCCTTGCGCCGCGTCCGCGCCTCGGCCAGGGAAACCTCCAGGCGGTGGCGGCTGGCGCGCAGGTCGTCGGCATCCGGCAGGCGCCAGAGAAAATCGCCGATCGGCCGGCTCAGGGCGCTGTTCCAGTACTGGTCGAAACTGTGGCCAAGTTGTTCGGCCACCGGGCCTACACCCAGCAAGTCGATGTCGGTGAAGTTGAGGTTGGGCTCGGCATCGAAGTACTCGTCACCCAGGTTGCGCCCGCCGACGATGGCCATGCTGTTGTCCACCAGGAACAGCTTGTTGTGCATGCGCCGGTGCTGGCGCGACAGGTTGAACAGGCGGCCTACGGCCCGCGTGGCGCCGGTGCTGCGCCCCAGGTGCAGCGGGTTGAAGACGCGGATCTGGATATTTGGGTGGGCATCGAGGGTGCCCATGATGGTGTCCAGGCCATCGCTGGTGGTGTCGTCCAGCAGGATGCGCACGCGCACGCCACGGTCGGCGGCACGCAGCAGTTCATGCACCAGCGCGCGGGTGCTGAGGCCGTCGTGGACGATGTAGTACTGCAGGTCGATGCTGGCCTGGGCGTTGCGGATCAGCTCGGCGCGCGCGCGAAACGCCTCGTTGCTGTTGGGCAACAGGCGAAAGCCCGAGCGCCCCTCATAAGGTGCCGCCTGGCGCAGCACCGAGCGGCCGAAGGCGGAATCGTTGGCCGGCAGCGCCTGGCTGACTTCGCGAGGGGCGCCGACGCTGGCACAGCCTGCAAGGCCGAGCAGTAGCGTCAGCAGAAGCGGCAGAGCTTGCTGCAATCTCAAGGTAAGCGCGTCCTGTACAGCAAAGGCTTAAGGGGTTGGACCGTGGAGGGCGGCGCAAAGTTACGCGCAGGCGTCGTCCTGATCCAGTAGACGAAGGGCGGTTTCACCCACGTTGCGCACGGCGGCCTCGATTGCCGGCGTAGGTTGGGCGGCAAAATTCATGCGCAGGCAGTGACGGAACTTACCCGAGGCCGAGAAAATGCTGCCCACGGCAACCTGCACCCCCTGCTCCAGTAAAGCGCGGTTCAGCCGCAGCGTGTCGAAATGTTCGGGCAGTTCGACCCACAGCATGAAGCCCCCCTGGGGCCGGCTGACCCGGGTGCCCGGTGGGAAGTAACGAGTGACCCAGTCGCTCATCACGTCGCGGCTGCGTTGGTATTGGCTGCGCATGCGGCGCACGTGGGGCTGGTAATGGCCGGCCTTGATGAAGTCGGCAATGGCCAGTTGCGGCTGGCTGGCGGTGCTGCCGGTGCTGATGTACTTCATGTGCAGCACCCGCTCCAGGTAACGCCCCGGCGCGACCCAGCCGATGCGCAGGCCGGGGGCCAAGGTCTTGGAGAACGAGCTGCACAGCAACACGCGGCCGTCGTCGTCGAACGACTTGAGGGTGCGCGGGCGCGGGTAGGTGTAGGCCAGGTCGCCGTACACATCGTCTTCCAGAATGGCCACGTCATAGCGCTGGGCCAGGCTCAGCAACGCCTTCTTGCGCGCCTCGGGCATGATGTAGCCGAGCGGGTTGTTGCAGCTCGGGGTGATCTGGATGAGCTTGATCGGCCACTGCTCCAGGGCCAGCTCCAGCGCTTCGAGGCTGATGCCGGTGACCGGGTCGGTGGGGATCTCCAGTGCCTTCATGCCCAAGCCCTTGAGGGTTTGCATGGCGCCATGGAAGCTGGGCGAGTCGACCGCGACGATATCGCCCGGCTCGCACACCGCGCGAATGCTGCAGGACAGCGCCTCATGGCAGCCGGTGGTCACCACCAGGTCGGCCGGGCCCAGGCGGCAGCCGGAGTCCAGCATCAAGCGTGCGATCTGCTCGCGCAGGGCCAGGTTGCCATGGATGTTGTCGTAATACAGGCCAGGCATGTCCTGGCGCCGGCTCAGTTGGGCGAGGCTGCGCAACAGCGGCTTGAGGGTCGGGCTGTTGACGTCGGGCATGCCGCGGCCCAGTTGCATCACGTCCTGGCGCGGGGTGCTGCGGACCAGCTCCAGCACCTGTTCCCACTGGGAAATGTCCACAGGGCGCTGGGCCGGGCGGCTGACGGCGGGCAGGGCAGGGAGGTGGCGGTGTTCGCTGACAAAGTAGCCCGACTTGGGCCGCGGCGAGACCATGCCGCTGTCTTCGAGCATGCGGTAGGCCTGCTGCACGGTGCTCAGGCTGACGCCGTGTTCCATGCTGAGGGCGCGCACCGAAGGCAGGCGCTGGCCGGGGCGATACAGGCCTTGCTCGATACGGGCGCCGAGCAGCTCGGCGAGGTTGAGGTAGAGCGTCACGGCATACTCCAGCGTCGCCTGCATACAGCGACCAGTACAGTTGCGCTGAAAATACAGCATTCACGCGTCGATTCGCCAATTCTGTATGGGAATAATAAGCCGCTAGTGGATCTGTATTGTCACCATTGCCAACGCGCATGCTTGCTCCACGGTATCAACTGAACGGGAGAACGCAGTGATGGGTGGCATGAGCGATGTGCGCTTGCAACTGATGGCCAAGGACCTGGAAGCCGGGCAGCGGGCCAAGGTCTTCAATGCGCCAGCGGGCCTGAGCCGTTGGGGGCTGATGGTGCATCGCTGGCATACCCGCAGGGCGCTGCTGCAGCTGACAGACGATGAGTTGCGCGATGTCGGGCTGAGCTGGGAGCAGGCCCGTACAGAAGGGCGCAAACCCTTCTGGAAGGCATAAACGGCTCAATTTGTAGGCACGGCAGCATTCAGACCAGCTCTTTCAGCCGGTGCCAGAGCATCCCCAGTGCCAGCAGTGGCGAGCGCAGGTGCTTGCCGCCTGGGAAGGTGATGTGCGGCACCTTGGCGAACAGGTCGAAGCGCCCGCTTTGCTGGCCGCTGATGGCCTCGCCCAGCAGGCGTGCGGCCAGGTGGGTAGCGTTGAGCCCATGGCCAGAGTACGCCTGGGCGTAATAGACATTCGGCTGGCTGGCCAAACGGCCGATCTGCGGCAGGCGGTTGGCGCCGATGCCGATCATGCCGCCCCATTGGAACTCGATGCGCACATCGGCCAGGTGCGGGAAAACCTTGAGCATTTTCGGCCGCATGTAGGCGGCGATGTCTTGCGGGTCGCGGCCGGAATAGTGGCAGGCACCGCCGAACAGCAGCCGGTGGTCCGCAGACAGGCGATAGTAGTCCAGCGCTACACGCTGGTCGCACACGGCCATGTTCTGTGGCAGCAGTGCGCGCGCGCGTTCCTCGCCCAGAGGCTCGGTGGCAATGATGTAGCTGCCGGCGGGCAGCACCTTGCCGCCCAGCTCGCGGTTGAGGTCGTTGTGGTAGGCATTGCAGCACAGCACCAGCGTCTTGGCGCGGACCCGGCCCTGAGCGGTGTGCACCTTGACCTCAGGGCCATACTCGATGCGGGTGACTTCCGACTGCTCATACAGGCGCACGCCCAGGCGGCTGGCTAAGGCCGCCTCGCCAAGGGCCAGGTTGAGCGGGTGCAGGTGGCCCGAGCCCATGTCGATCAGGCCGCCGACATAGCACTCGGCGCCGACCACGCTGTGGATATCGTCTTTGCCGACCAGGCGCAGCTCATGCTCGTAGCCCAAGCTGCGCAGTGCTTCAGCCTCTTCGGCAAAGCCCAGCAGCTCAGCAGGTTTATTGGCCAGGTCACAGTAGCCCCAGGTCAGGTCGCAGGCGATGGCGTGGCGCTCGACCCGCTCGCGAACGATCTCCACGGCTTCCAGGCCCATCAGCTTCATGCTGCGCACGCCTTCTTCGCCGATCACCGGGAGGAACTGATC
The DNA here is from genome assembly GCF_028895205.1 of Pseudomonas sp. ITEM 17296. Lineage (NCBI taxonomy): Bacteria > Pseudomonadati > Pseudomonadota > Gammaproteobacteria > Pseudomonadales > Pseudomonadaceae > Pseudomonas > Pseudomonas sp. ITEM 17296. The sequence goes on from NZ_WJRS01000004.1 coordinate 264,688, forward strand.
CAGGCCATGGCCGACCCCGCGGATGAGTTGCCCGCCGTTGCGCCCGCTGGCGCCCCAGCCGAGCTTGCGGGCTTCCAGCAGGATCACCGAGAGGCCACGTTCGGCCAGTTCGATGGCGGTGTTCAGGCCTGAATAGCCGCCGCCGACGATGCACACGTCGGCGTTGTGCTCGCCTTGCAGGAAAGCGTGGTCGGGGTGGGGCGCGCTGCTGGCGGCGTAATAGGAGGCGGCGTGCTGCGCGCTGTGGATCATGGGGCAGGTCCTGGGCAGGAAAACAGAAGGGGGGAGGATAAGCTGGGGTTTTGTGGTGGGGCAACTGGCCCTATCGCCAGCAAGCCGGCTCCCACCGGGGCTGCACTGCCCCTGAGATAAGCGGTGTACTGGTGGGAGCCGGCTTGCCGGCGATTGGCCCTATAATTCGACCTCGACCCTCATTGTGTACCCGCCATGTCCTGCAACCGCCACAAGATCCACTTCCTGCGCGAGCTCATCCCCTCATTCGAGTGCGAGCCCGGTTGCCACGATTGCTGCGGCCCGGTCACCACGTCCACCGAAGAAATGGCCCGCCTGCCGCGCAAGACCGAGGCGGAGCAGGCCGCTGCGCTGGAGCACTTGGACTGCGTGCACCTGGGCCCCAATGGTTGCACGGTGTATGAAGAGCGGCCGATGATCTGCCGCCTGTTCGGCACCACCCCGCGCATGGCCTGCCCGCGCGGTCGCGGCCCGGAACAGATGATCGAGCCCGAGGCCGAGCAGCTCGTTCACCAGTTCATCGCCACCACCCGCCAAGTGCTGGTCTAGCCTCAGTCCGGAATCGGCAGGCAGAGGCTCTCTTTCACTTCCTCCATCACGATGTAGCTCTTCGACTCGCGCACGTGCGGCAGCTTCAGCAGGATGTCGCCCAGCAGCTTGCGGTACGAGGCCATTTCCGAGATGCGCGCTTTCACCAGGTAGTCGAAGTCGCCTGAGACCAGGTGGCACTCCAGCACATGGGGCAGCTTGAGCACGGCGCGGCGGAATTCTTCGAAGGTGTCGCCAGACTTGTAGTCCAGGCTGATTTCGACGAACACCAGCAAGCTGCCCTTCAGGTGCTGCGGGTTGAGCCGGGCGTTGTAGCCCATGATGATGCCCTCGCGCTCCAGGCGGCGGACGCGCTCGGTGCACGGGGTGGTGGAAAGCCCAACTTTCTCGCCCAGTTCGGTGAAGGAAATACGGCCGTCATTCTGCAGGATCCGCAGTATGTTGCGGTCGATCTTGTCCAGTTCACGCTTGCTCTGGTGCTGGGTTCTCATAGGGGATGCCCCTCCGTGAAAGGCAATATTGCCGAGAATTCTCGCCAAATATAGGCTTTTATATAGTGAATTGCACTGGTCTGTAATTTTTATACTGCGCGCATCCATGCCATTTCAACAAAAGACTGCGGTGCGCCGCGTGCGAGGGATCAACAATGCGAGTTCTGGTACTTGGTAGCGGTGTCATCGGAACCGCCAGTGCCTATTATCTGGCCCGGCAAGGTTTTGAAGTGACGGTGGTCGACCGCCAGCCAGCGGCGGCCATGGAAACCAGCTTCGCCAACGCAGGCCAGATCTCGCCCGGCTATGCCTCGCCCTGGGCTGCCCCGGGTGTGCCGCTCAAAGCCATCAAGTGGCTGCTCGAACGCCATGCGCCACTGGCCATCAAGCTCACCGGCGACGTTGACCAGTACCTGTGGATGGCACAGATGCTGCGCAACTGCACCGCCAGCCGCTATGCGGTGAACAAGGAGCGCATGGTGCGCCTGTCCGAGTACAGCCGCGACTGCCTCGACGAGCTGCGCGCCGAAACCGGCATCGCCTACGAAAGCCGCACCTTGGGCACTACCCAGTTGTTCCGCACCCAGGCGCAGGTCGATGCCGCAGCCAAGGACATCGCCGTGCTCGAACAGTCCGGCGTGCCGTATGAATTGCTCGACCGCGATGGCATTGCACGCGTCGAACCGGCCCTGGCCGGGGTTAAAGACATCCTCGCCGGTGCACTGCGCCTGCCCAACGACCAGACCGGCGATTGCCAGCTGTTCACCACCAAGCTCGCCGACATGGCGCAGAAGCTGGGTGTGGAGTTCCGCTTCGGCCAGGACATTCAGCGCCTGGACTTTGCCGGTGACCGCATCAACGGTGTATGGATCGACGGCAAGCTGGAAACCGCCGACCGCTACGTGCTGGCCCTGGGCAGCTACTCGCCGCAGATGCTCAAGCCACTGGGCATCAAGGCGCCGGTCTACCCGCTCAAGGGTTACTCGTTGACCGTGCCGATCACCAACGCCGAGATGGCGCCGACGTCGACCATTCTCGACGAGACCTACAAGGTTGCCATCACCCGTTTCGACAACCGCATCCGCGTTGGCGGCATGGCTGAGATCGCCGGTTTTGACCTGTCGCTCAACCCGCGTCGGCGCGAAACGCTGGAGATGATCGTCAACGACCTTTATCCTCGCGGCGGTGACCTGAGCCAAGCCAGTTTCTGGACCGGCCTGCGCCCGGCCACCCCGGACGGTACGCCGATCGTGGGTGCCACAGCGTTCCGTAACCTGTTCCTCAACACAGGCCACGGCACCTTGGGCTGGACCATGGCGTGCGGCTCCGGTCGCCTGCTGGCGGACCTGATTGCACGTAAAAAGCCGCAGATCAGTGCCGAAGGGCTGGATATTTCCCGGTATGGCAACAGCCGGGAAGTGGCCAAGCACGGGCAGACCGCGCCCGTTCACCAGTGATGTGAGTGCCTGTTCCGGCCTCTTCGCGGCTAAAGCCGCTCCCACAGGGATCGCATGAACGTGCAGTTTGTGCGGTCCCTGTGGGAGCGGGTTTACCCGCGAAGAATCGAACACTGTTTTTAAACTGAACCACCATAAGGCATGCCGCCATGCGTCCCGCCCGCGCCCTGATCGACCTCCAGGCCCTGCGCCACAACTACCGCCTCGCCCGTGAACTGACCGGCGCCAAAGCCCTTGCCGTGATCAAGGCCGATGCCTACGGCCATGGCGCGGTGCGTTGCGCCCTGGCGCTGGAAGCCGAAGCCGACGGCTTTGCCGTGGCCTGCATCGAAGAAGCCCTGGAGCTGCGCGCCGCGGGCATCAAAGCCCCCGTTTTGCTGCTCGAAGGTTTTTTCGAGGCCAGCGAGCTGGCGTTGATCGCCGAGCACGACCTGTGGTGCGTGGTGCATTCGCTGTGGCAACTCGAAGCGATCGAAAAGACCCAGGTGCACAAGCCACTGACGATCTGGCTGAAGCTCGACAGCGGCATGCACCGCGTCGGCCTGCACCCCAAGGATTACCACGAGGGATATCAGCGCCTGCTGGCCAGCGGCAAGGTGGCGCGCATCGTACTGATGAGCCATTTCGCCCGTGCCGACGAACTGGACGCCGACGCCACCGCCGAGCAGATCGCGGTGTTCGAGGCTGCGCGTCAGGGCCTGGCCGCCGAGTGCAGCCTGCGCAACTCGCCCGGCGTGTTGGCGTGGCCACAGGCTGGCGGCGACTGGGTACGCCCAGGCCTCATGCTGTATGGCGCCACCCCCTTCGAAGTCGCCCAGGCCGAGGCGCAACGCCTGCAACCGGTGATGACCTTGCAATCGCGCGTCATCAGCGTGCGCGAACTGCCCGCCGGTGAGCCGGTTGGCTACGGCGCCAAGTTCACCAGCCCGCGGCCGACCCGTGTCGGCGTGGTTGCCATGGGCTACGCCGATGGCTACCCGCGCCAAGCCCCCAATGGCACCCCGGTGATGGTCGCCGGCAAGCGCGCCCAGCTGATCGGCCGGGTCTCGATGGACATGCTCTGCATTGACCTGACCGATGTGCCAGAGGCTAACGTCGGCAGCCCGGTAGAGCTGTGGGGCAAGCAGGTGCTGGCCAGCGAAGTGGCTGCACAGGCCGGCACCATCCCCTACCAGATCTTCTGCAACCTGAAGCGGGTGCCGAAAGACTACTGCGGTGAGTAAGTGCGACGAATGAGGCGCTGAAGCGGACAGCTTGAGGGGTGGTGTGTTGTAAATACTGAACGGCATTGCCATGATATCGTTCACATCCACCCCTATTTCTACCCGTTTCAGGAGGCTCCAGCTTTGGACGTCGGCGAACGACTGCAAGCCATCCGCAAGCTCAAGGGCCTGTCACAACGTGAACTCGCCAAGCGCGCGGGCGTAACCAACAGCACCATCTCGATGATCGAGAAAAACAGCGTCAGCCCTTCGATCAGTTCGCTGCGCAAGGTGTTGAGCGGCATTCCGATGTCGATGGTCGAATTCTTTTCGGTCGAACTGGCTGTCGAGAGCCCGACGCAGATCGTCTACAAGGCCGATGAGCTGATCGATATCTCGGACGGCGCGGTGACCATGAAACTGGTGGGCAAGTCGCACCCCAACCGGGCCATCGCGTTTCTCACCGAGGTCTACCCACCGGGTGCCGACACCGGCGCCGAAATGCTCACCCACGACGGCGAAGAGACCGGCATCCTGCTCGAAGGCCGGCTTGAACTGGTGGTCGGCAACGAAGTGTTCATCCTCGAAGAAGGCGACAGTTACTACTTCGAAAGCACCCGCCCGCACCGCTTTCGCAACCCCTTCGACGCGCCGGCCCGGCTGATCAGCGCGGCGACGCCTTCAAACTTTTGATCCAGCGCAGTGCATTGATTCGGCAATACCCCTTTCCTGTGTAGGGTCGTTTCACGGTCTCTGGGTTCCCGCTATACTTTTCAACGCTCGCCGACCCGTGGCCGCGAGCGTGATTAGCCACCATGAGGGTGTACGCGTGAACCAAATCAAGAAGATGCTGGCCGTACCAGCAGCCGTATTCGCCCTCTGGGCAATGAGCGCAACCGCTGCGACCAACGACGACATCGCCAAGCGCCTAGAGCCGGTTGGCCAGGTGTGCGTCCAAGGCCAGGAGTGCAAGGGCATGGAAGTGGCCGCGGCGGCAGGCGGCGGCGGTGCCAAGACGCCAGACGACATCATCGCCAAGCATTGCAATGCCTGCCATGGCACCGGCTTGCTCGGCGCGCCGAAAATCGGCGATACCGCCGCGTGGAAAGAACGCGCCGACCACCAGGGCGGCCTGGATGGCATCCTGGCCAAGGCCATTACCGGCATCAACGCCATGCCGCCTAAAGGCACTTGCGCGGATTGCTCGGATGATGACCTGAAAGGGGCGATCAAGAAGATGTCGGGGTTGTGAGTAACAGCTGAATTGCACGAGGCCCGCCGTTGATGGCGGGCTTTGTTTTTGTGCTGGCTGTGCCGGCCCTTTCGCGGGTAAACCCGCTCCCACACGGACCTGTAGGAGCGGGTTTACCCGCGAAAGGGCCGGCACAGGCAACAAACAAGGCATGTCCATGTCCAACCCCTGACCCCATGGAAGACTCAGGAGGCCAAGATGCACCTCTGCGCCATCGATCAGGCTGTCGAGCAGGTCTTGTCACGCCTGCCGGCCCATATCCACATGGGCCTGCCACTGGGCCTTGGTAAACCCAACGCCTTCGTCAACGCCCTGTACGCCCGAGTGCGCGACCTGCCCGAACGTCGCCTGACGATCTACACCGCCCTCAGCCTCGGTCGCCCGCCACTGGGTGATGGCCTGCAGCGGCGTTTTCTCGAGCCCTTCGTCGAGCGTGTCTTTGCCGACTACGAAGAACTCACTTACCTCGCTGACCTGCGCAACGACTGCCTGCCACCGAACATCCGCGTCGAGCAGTTCTTCATGCAGCCCGGCAGCCTGCTGCACAGCGAGACTGCCCAGCAGGACTACATCAGCAGCAACTACAGCCACGCCGCTCGCGACATCAATGCCAAGGGCCTGAACCTGATTGCCCAGCTGGTGGCTGCCACGCCAGAAAAGCCGGTGCACCTGAGCCTGGCCTGCAACCCCGACATCACCCTCGACCTGCTGCCGATGATCGCCAAGCGCCGCGCGGCCGGCGAGACCATTCTCATGCTCGGGCAAGTTCATGCCGAGCTGCCCTACATGCCAGGTGATGCGGAGCTGAGCATCGACGCCTTCGACCTGCTGATTGACGAGGTGGAGCAACGTCGGCTGTTCTCTACGCCAAACATGCCGGTCAACACCCAGGACCACTGCATTGGCCTGCACGCCAGCACCCTGGTGCGCGATGGCGGCACCTTGCAGATCGGCATTGGCGCCATGGGCGATGCCGTGGCCGCCGCGTTGCTGGCCAGGCAGGGCGACAACGCCGGCTACCGGGCCTTGATGGATGAACTGGATGTCGGCCCGTGGCAGGCCCTGATCGAGCGCGAAGGGGGGCTGGATGCCTTCGCCCAAGGCCTCTACGGTTGCAGCGAGATGTTCGTCAACGGCCTGCTGGCGCTGGCCGAGGCGGGCGTGGTACGGCGCCCGGCGGACGAGCAGGGCGTGCTGGTGCATGGCGGGTTTTTCCTTGGCCCGCGGGCGTTCTACCAACGCTTGCGCGAAATGCCGCTGGAGCAGCGCGCACGCTTTGCCATGACGCGGATCAGCTACATCAACGAGCTGTATGGCCAAGAGGAACTGAAACGCCGCCAACGTCGGGATGCCCGCTTCATCAACACCGTGTTCACCATGACCTTGCTCGGCGCGGGGGTCGCCGACCAGCTGGAGGATGGCCGTGTGCTCAGCGGCGTGGGCGGGCAGTACAACTTCGTCGCCCAAGGCCACGCGCTGGAGGGTGGGCGCTCGATTTTGCTGCTGCGCAGTTGGCGCGAGGCGGGCGGGCAGGTGACGTCCAACCTGCTCTGGCAGTACGGCCACTGCACCATTCCCCGGCATTTGCGTGACATCGTGGTAACCGAGTACGGCATCGCCGATTTGCGTGGGCAGACTGACAGTGAGGTGATTGCGCGGCTGCTGGCGGTCAGTGACTCACGCTTCCAGGGCGAGCTGATGGCGCAGGCCAAGAAGGCCGGCAAGCTGGCCAAGGATTTCGAGCTGGAAGCCCGCTTCACTGACAATACGCCGGAGCGGCTCGAGGCCATCCGGGCACGGCATGCAGGGTTGTTTCCGGAGTATCCGTTGGGGACTGATTTCACGGCTGAGGAGCGGGACTTGCTGCGGGCGCTGAACTGGTTGAAGAGTAAGTTCAGGCTGAGCGAGGCGTTGGAGCTGGGCAAGGCCGCGCTGGATGCGCCGGGGCCGGAGGGGTATGGGGGGCAGCTGGTGCGAATGGGGTTGGATGACCCCCAGGGGCTGAAGGACGAGATTTATCAGCGGTTGCTGCTGGCGGGGTTGGCGGCGACTGGGTGATAGCGGGGGCTGCTGCGCAGCCCATCGCGGCGCAAGGCCGCTCCCACAGGGGGCTGCATTAACCCATGTGGGAGCGGCCTTGCGCCGCGATGGGCCGCAAAGCGGCCCCAATGGCCATCACTCGATGAAGCTGACCACACCGCCTTCCAGCGACTTCACCCGGGCCAGCGATTCAACGCGGTAGCCCTGGCTGTCCAGCTCGGCACGGCCGCCCTGGAACGACTTCTCGATGACGATACCCAGGCCGGCCACGGTGGCGCCGGCCTGCTTGATGATCGAGATCAGTGCCTGCGATGCCTTGCCGTTGGCCAGGAAGTCGTCGATCACCAGCACGCGGTCGCTGCTGTTGAGGTGGCGCGGCGAGATGGCCACGGTGTTCTCGGTCTGCTTGGTGAAGGAGTACACCGAGGCAGTCAGCAGGTTCTCGGTCAGGGTCAGCGACTGGTGCTTGCGCGCAAAGATCACCGGCACGCCCAGCTTCAGGCCAGTCATCACCGCCGGGGCGATGCCCGAGGCTTCGATGGTGACGATCTTGGTCACGCCGGCGTCGGCGAACAGGCGGGCGAACTCGTCACCGATCAACTGCATCAGCGCAGGGTCGATCTGGTGGTTGAGAAACGCGTCGACTTTAAGAACCTGATCGGAAAGCACGATGCCTTCTTCGCGAATCTTCTGATGCAGTGCTTCCACTGTGGTTTTCCTCGATGTAGCAAAGGTGGCCGCAACAGCGGCAACGGTTAAAGAGTAAGGGTTGATCAGCGTTTGAGCATTGCCCGAATATCGGCCAGTGCGTTGTTGCCACGCGCGGCTTTCACTTCGACGGGCGCATCGTCCAGGCCTTCCCAGGCCAAATCGTCCGGCGGCAGTTCGTCGAGGAACCGGCTCGGGGTGCAGTCGATGATCTCGCCGTACTGCTTGCGCTTGGCCGCAAAGGTGAAGGCCAGGGTCTGGCGCGCGCGGGTAATGCCCACGTAGGCCAGGCGGCGTTCTTCTTCGATGGTGTCGGCTTCGATGCTGGAGCGGTGCGGAAGGATCTCTTCTTCCATGCCCATGATGAACACGTAAGGGAATTCCAGGCCCTTGGAGGCATGCAGGGTCATCATCTGCACACCTTCGGCGTTTTCTTCCTCTTCCTGCTGGCGCTCGAGCATGTCGCGCAGCACCAGCTTGCCGATGGCGTCCTCGATGGTCATGTCACCCTCTTCGTCCTTCTCAAGGGTGTTTTTCAGCGCTTCGACCAGGAACCAGACGTTGCTGATGCGGAACTCCGCCGCTTTGTCGCTGGCGGTTTGCTGGCGGATCCAGTTCTCGTAGTCGATGTCGCGGATCATCTCGTGCAGCGCGGCGATCGGGTCATCCAGCGCCACCTTGTGGCGTACCCCGTCCAGCCAGTGCTTGAAGCGTTGCAGGCGCTCGGTGTAACGGGCGTCCAGGTGCTCGCCCAGGCCCAGCTCTTCGCTGGCGGCGTACATCGAGATGCCGCGTTCGGTCGAGTAGTTGCCGAGCTTTTCCAGGGTCGTGGAGCCGATTTCCCGGCGCGGCACGTTGATCACGCGCAGGTAGGCGTTGTCGTCGTCCGGGTTCACCAGCAAGCGCAGGTAGGCCATGAGGTCCTTGACCTCCTGGCGGCCGAAGAAGCTGTTGCCACCCGAAAGGCGGTACGGCACCTGGTGGTGCTGCAGCTTCAGTTCGATCAGCTTGGCCTGGTAGTTGCCGCGGTAAAGGATGGCGAAGTCGCTGTACGGGCGGTTGGTGCGCAGGTGCAGGGTGAGGATTTCCATGGCCACGCGTTCGGCCTCGGCTTCCTCGTTCTTGCAGCGGATCACGCGGATCTCGTCGCCCACGCCCATCTCGCTCCACAGCTGCTTCTCGAACGCGTGTGGGTTGTTGGCGATCAGCACGTTGGCGCAGCGCAGGATGCGGCTGGTGGAGCGGTAGTTCTGCTCGAGCATGACGATCTTCAGGGAGGGGTAGTCCTCCTTGAGCAGCATCAGGTTCTCGGGCCGCGCGCCACGCCAGGCGTAGATCGACTGGTCATCGTCGCCGACCACGGTGAACTGGTTGCGCATGCCGATCAGCATTTTCACCAGCAGGTACTGGCTGGCGTTGGTGTCCTGGTATTCGTCCACCAGCAGGTAGCGCACGCGGTTCTGCCAGCGCTCCAGCACTTCGGGGTGTTCCTGGAACAGCTTGACCGGCTGCAGGATCAGGTCGTCGAAGTCCACCGCGTTGAACGCCTTGAGCGTGCGCTGGTAGTGGGTGTAGACGATGGCGGCGGTCTGCTCGCGCGGGTTGCGGGCCTTTTCCAGGGCCTCGGGCGGGAGGATCAGGTCGTTCTTCCAGGCACCGATCATGTTCTTGATCTCGTCGATGCCGTCGTCGCCGGAATACTCTTTCTGCATGATGTCCGACAGCAACGCCTTGATGTCGGACTCGTCGAAGATCGAAAAGCCTGGCTTATAGCCCAGCTTGTCGTGCTCCTTGCGGATGATGTTCAAACCCAGGTTGTGGAAGGTGCACACCGTCAGGCCGCGGCCTTCCCCCGGGCGCAGCAAGGTGGCGACCCGCTCCTTCATCTCGCGTGCGGCCTTGTTGGTGAAGGTCATCGCCACGATGTACTGGGCACGGATGCCGCAGTTCTGGATGAGGTGGGCAATCTTGCGCGTGATGACGCTGGTCTTGCCGGAACCTGCACCGGCGAGCACCAAAAGAGGGCCGCCGACGTAGTCTCGGGCTTCCTGTTGCCGGGGATTGAGTCGGGACATGCTAGAAACCGGGGGTCGCCAGAAAATAGCCGCGCATTCTAACAGGCATGGGCCGGTAATGGCGCGACCGTCTGACGTCTGAGTCAGACTTTTATCAGCGCATAAGTATTAGTCAGGCTCATGCTATTCACCGAAAAAATCGTATTTGCCGGTTGGCCTGGTTTCGCGCACGATGCACGACGAAATGTGTCGTTGCCTACATATATAAAAGCGTAAATCATTTTCATTCATGCAGTGGCATACTTGGCCTCTGCCGTTGCACCCGCCCATGCCCTAAGGAGCCCGCTTGTCCACGCCTGTCGAACCGTTGCGTTTGCTGCTGTTGGCTGATGAGCCGGAATGGGCCGTGCTGTTGCGCGAGTGCGTGCAGGCACTGAGCGGCAGCGCGGTGTTGTTGACCGCACCTGACTGGGAGTCGGTCGACAGCCTGTTCAGCCACGACCGCCAAGCCGTGATCCTGGCCACCCCGGCCTTGCAGCCAGCCCCCGGCCGCTGCGAGCTGCCCACGGTCGTGCTGCTCGATCACGAGCCTGAAGTGGCGCCCACCGGGGTCAGCGACTGGCTGGTGCGTGACCACCTCACTGCCGATGCCTTGCGCCGCTCGTTGCGCCACGTTCGCGAGCGCGGCGTGCTGGTTGCCACTTTGCAACGCCTGGCCGAGCAGGACCCGCTGACCGGTATTGCCAACCGCCAGGGTTTCCAGGCCTTGCTGACCACGCGCCTGGCAGAGGGGGATGGCCGTGGCCTGGCCCTCGGCCACCTCGACCTGGACAACTTCCGCCACGTCAACGACGCGCTTGGCCATCAAAGCGGCGATCGGCTGATCCTGCAGGTGGTGGCACGGCTCAAGCTGCAACTGGAGGCCGGCGACCAGCTGGCCCGGCTGGGCAGTGACGAATTCGCCCTGCTGATCGATACCCGCCGCGACCCGAACCGCGCCGAGTGGATAGCCGAACGCATCATCGAAGCCTTGGCCGAGCCCTACTGGATCGACGGCGAAAGCCTGCTGCTCGGCTGCAGCCTGGGCCTGGCTCACGCACGGGCCCAGGGCGGCGCCGACCCGCTGATGTGGCATGCGCACATCGCCATGCGCCAGGCCAAGGGTAGCCAGGGCTGTACTTTTCATGTCTTCAACGAACGCATCAACCGCAACGCCCGCAGCCTCGCCGACCTGGAGAGCGAGCTGCGCCGGGCCCTGCGCCGTGACGAGCTGGAGCTGCATTACCAGCCACGGCTGAACCTGGCCGATGGGCGCATCGTTGGCCTTGAGGCGTTGGTGCGCTGGCGCCATGCCGAGCGCGGCTTGTTGCCGCCCAGCGAGTTCGTGCCGCTGGCCGAGCAGAGCGGGCTGATCGTGCCGCTTGGCTACTGGGTGATATCGCGCGCGCTGCGTGACATGCAGGCGCTGTGCGAGCATGGCCTGCCGCCGCTGCACATGGCGGTGAACCTGAGCTTCAGGCAGTTTCAGGACAGCCAGCTGCTGGCCACCCTAAGCCGGTTGATCATCGAGCACGGCGTCGATGCGCGCTGGCTGGAGTTCGAGCTGACCGAGACGGCGGTCATGCGCCGCAACGAACAGGTGCGCCAGACCATGGATGCCCTTGGGCGCTTGGGCGTGCGTTTTTCCCTGGATGACTTCGGCACCGGCTTCTCATCGTTCGTGCACTTGAACAGCCTGCCGATCACCTTGCTCAAGGTTGACCGCAGCTTTGTCGCCGAGATGGAAATGCGCGAGGAGAACCGCAAGCTGGTGCACGCCATGATCAACCTGGCGCATAACCTCAACCTCGAAGTGGTTGCCGAGGGTGTCGAAAGCGAAGCGCAGATGGCGTTGTTGCGTGAGTTCGGCTGTGACCAGGTGCAGGGGTTTTTGGTCAGCAAGCCGCTGCCGGTGGCGGAGTTGATGGCGTTTTTGCAGGACTGTGGAACGCCGCATCTGGTTAGCCTGTAAAGCCGCAGGAGAGGGCTGCAAAGCAGCCCCGGCAATCACACAGGCAGTGCAGACCTGTCAGGCAAACCCGCCTTTCTCAACAGCCGTTTCATCCGCCATTCAAAGCCAAGGGTCAGCGCCACTGCTGCACAGGCCAGCCCCAACGCCAGCCCCCACCAGATCCCGACCGCGCCGCCTCCCAGGTTGAAGGCGAACAGCCAAGCGCTGGGGGCGCCCACCAGCCAATAGCAGCACAGGCCTATCAGGAAGGTGGTCTTGGCATCCTTCAGCCCACGGATCGAGCCCATGGCGATGGTCTGCATGCCGTCGAACAGCTCGAACCAGGCCGCGACCATCACCAGCTGCACGGCCAGTTGGTAGATGGCCGCGAACGCGGGGTCGTTGCGGTCGATGAACAACCCCACCAGGGCATCCGGCAACAGCCAGAACAGCGCGGCGAAGGCGAACATGATCATCCCGCCAAAACCGATCCCCACCCGGCCTGCGCTGCGGGCCGCGAGCAGGTTGCCGCCGCCGTAGTACAAGCCCACGCGCATGGTCACGGCATAAGACAGCCCGGTGGGCACCATGAACGCCGTGGAAACGATCTGCAGCGCGATCTGATGCGCCGCCAGCTCCGTGCTGCCGAGCACGCCCATGCACAGCGCGGCAAAGGCGAACAGGCCGACCTCCACCATGTACGTGCCGCCAATCGGCAGGCCCAGCCGCCACAGCTCGCGCAGGGCCGGCAGGGAAGGGCGTGACAGGCCCTGGCGCAGCGGGTAGGCGGCATAGGCCGAATGCCAGCGGATGTACAGGGCCAAGGCAATCGCCATGCCCAGCGACACCACGGCAGTGACCAGGCCGATGCCCATCAGGCCCAGCTTGGGCAGGCCGAACATGCCTTCGATCAGCGCAACGTTGAGCAGGTAGTTGAGCACCGTGCCTATCACGCTGATGACCATCACCGGCGTCGAGCGGCCAAGCGCGCTGGTGAAGCCGCGCAGGGCCATGAAGGTCAGGTAGCTGGGCAGGGCCAGCGGCAGCAGGGTGAGGAATTCGGCGGCCGAGGCGACGTTCTCCGGCTGTTGGCCAAACATCAGCAACACCGGCTCCAGGTTCCACAGCGCCAGCGCCGCGACCAGCGCCAGGCCCCAGGCCAGCCACAGGCCGCTTTGTGCCAGGCGTGTGACGCCCTCGATGTCGTTGGCACCCTTGCGGATGGCCACCAGCGTGCCGACCGCGGCGATCACGCCCAGGCAAAAAATCGACACGAACGAGTAGCTCGCAGCGCCCAAGCCGCCGCCCGCCAAGGCTTGCGGGCTGATGCGGGCCATCATCAGGGTGTCGGTCAGCACCATCAGCATGTGCGCCAACTGCGAGGCGATCAGCGGCCCAGCCAGGCGCAGCAAAGCCTTGAGTTCGGTGGTAGGCGCTACATGCATGCGTGTGGTCCTTTTCCTGATCCCGTGAGCGAAGGGCAATTCTGAGGCTTTGGTCAGCTTTGCACAAAAGGATAAAAACGATCATTGGCATGAGTTTGACTCATGTGTTTATGCTGTCAGCGATCCGTTCCCCAGCCCGCATGGCAGGTGCCTAATGTCTCGTCAGCTCCCACCGTTGTATGCCTTGCGCGCATTCGAAGCCGCTGCGCGACTGAGCTCCTTCACCCGTGCCGGCGAAGAACTTTCGATTACCCAGAGTGCGGTCAGCCGCCATATCCGCACCCTTGAACAACACTTCGCTTGCCGCCTGTTCGTGCGCAGCGGCCGCAGCTTGCAATTGACCGAAGCGGCCAGGGTGTTGCTGCCCGGCGTGCGCGAAGGCTTCGCCGCGCTGGAGCGGGCTTGCGACACCTTGCGCGGCGAAGATGACATCTTGCGCATGAAAGCGCCCTCCACCCTGACCATGCGCTGGTTGTTGGCCCGCCTAAGCCGTTTTCGTCACCTGCAGCCCGGTAACGAAGTGCAACTGACCAGCGCCTGGATGGACGTCGACCATGTCGATTTCAACCAGGAGCCTTTCGATTGCGCCGTGTTGCTCAGCGATGGCGTGTTCCCGGCGCATTGGGAAGTGCGCCGGTTGTTTCCCGAACTGCTGATCCCGGTGGGTGCGCCCGACCTGCTCGATGATGGGCCGTGGGACGAGCGTCGGCTGGCCTGCATCGAACTGCTGCACCCGACCGTGGACAAGCGTGACTGGCGCGAATGGTTGGAGCGCATGGGGCTTAGCGACAAGGTGTCGCTCAAGGGCGGCCAGGTGTTCGATACCCTGGAGTTGGGCATGATCGCAGCGGCGCGTGGCTATGGCATATCGATGGGGGATTTACTGATGGTGGCCGAGGATGTGGCGCAGGGGCGTTTGAGCTTGCCCTGGCCAACGGCGGTGCCCAGCGGCATGGATTACTACCTGGTGTGGCCGCGCACCCGGCCGGGTGGCGAGCGGTTGCGGCGCTTGAGCGAATTCTTGCACGCGGAGGTGGCGGCGATGGACCTGCCGGATGTGCAGGTCCTGCCGACGCTTGGGCCGCAGCGCGACCCAATGCGACCCTAAGGCTTACATCGACCCCAGGTTCAGCGCCTGTGCACACGCCTGCAACGAGCGGCGCTCGCTCTGCGCATACAACGCCAGCTCATCCTGCACCTTCAGCCCCAATGCAGCTTCGAACGCCTCACGGTTAGCGTTGCTGCCGTATTCTGCCTGCGCATCATCGCCCAGGTTGGACTGGAAGATCCCCGCTGCACTCACCGGCAGGAAGTCTTCGTACACCAGCGCCTCGAAGTGCACATGCCCCGCATCGATCAGCCCTTGCAGGGTGGTCGGGCGGTCGCTGTAATCGCGAGCGGCCAGGCCTTTTTCGGTGGCGAAGTAACGGAAGTAGGCCAGGCCCTGTTCACGCATCTGCGCCAGGTCGTCGGGGAACTCGGCGAAGGTCTGGCTCAACAGCGTCCTGTAACGCTCGGCATTGGCTTCGGCTGGCACACCGCCCAAGGCGGCGCGGGTAGCATCAAGCAGTTTGTCGTACAGCTGGCGACCCTTCGGCGTCAGTGCGGCACCGCGTTGTTCGATCTCGCCGAAACGCGCGGTGTGGCTGCCCTCGCTGCCTTGCTGGCCGCTGAAGGCGACTTTTTCCTGCAGCGCCTTGAAGCTGGTCTGGCGCAGCAGGATTGGGTGGCGGCGGGTGGGCGGACCTTCGACTACGGCCTTTGGCGGAATGCCCTTGGCCGGCATGCCGACCTGGATCGCG
The DNA here is from genome assembly GCF_028895205.1 of Pseudomonas sp. ITEM 17296. Lineage (NCBI taxonomy): Bacteria > Pseudomonadati > Pseudomonadota > Gammaproteobacteria > Pseudomonadales > Pseudomonadaceae > Pseudomonas > Pseudomonas sp. ITEM 17296. The sequence continues at coordinate 279,891 of NZ_WJRS01000004.1, forward strand.
TCGATGTCCAGGGTGCGCGGGGTCAGGTGGTTGATGTGCGGGCCCTTGAAGGCCACCACATCGGCAATCAGACGGTGCTGGTCGTGCAGTTGCTGGTACTGCTCGGCGGTTACCGTGGCGTCATGGTGCCAGCGGAAGGTGTGCAGCGCTTCCTGCACGAACGCCTCGGCGTCGGCTGCGCTGAGGCCGCCGTCACGCTCGCACTGGGCAATCAGCTCGAGTACGCGCGGGGTGAAAATCTTGCGTTTGGCCAGGATGCCCTGTGCCAGTTCGCGCAGTTGCGGGTTGTCGATCAATTCCAGGCGCAGCAGCGAGGTGAACACCCGGAACGGGCTGACATGCAGGGACTGCTCGTGCACGGCGCGAAAGGCGGTGGAGTGCACGGGTACGCCTGCAGAGCTGAGGTCGTAGTAGCCGACGGGCTCCATGCCCATCACCGCGAACAGTTTGGCGATGGTGGCCAGTTCTTCGGCGGTGCCGACGCGGATGGCGCCGTGTCGTTCCTGGTCCAGGCGCTCGATTTCGCCGGTCCAGCGTAGCGCTTCGGCCACCTTTGGTTGCTGGGTCATCACCTGCTGGTTGATTTCGCTCACCAGCTCCAGCAGCGTGCCATACAGCGGCACTTCCTGTTTGTACATGAGCGACATGGCGGCAGAGAACTGCGCGCGGATGCTGTCTGGGCTGACGAAATCGTGGGCGGGCATCGCTAGCTTCCTGGTTGGGTTCGGACGCTTACATGAAAGCTGGGAATGCACATGGCTCACAAGCGAAAAAAAGTGCGAGTGTCATTCCTTTTTTGATCGACCTTAGGGCCCCTTCGCGGGTGAACCCGCTCCCACAGGGGTGGTGCAATGTTTGAACGCTGTGCAGTACCTGTGGGAGCGGGTTTACCCGCGAAGAGGCCCTAGAGCCTACAACTGCTCGCGAATCCACTCCACCAACGCCCGCACCTTCGGCACCTCGGCCGCATGCTCGGCATACGCCAGGTAATGCGCCCCGGTACTCTTCATCGCATGATTCCAGGCAATGACCAGGCTCCCTTCATTCAGCTCCTTGGCCACCAGGTACCGCGGCACCAGCGCCACCCCACAGCCCGCCTGCGCCGCGCTCAAGGCCATATAAAACGTATCGAACCGCGGCCCATGGTAGGCGCTGACACTCTGCAGCCCCAGCTCCAGAAACCACTCATGCCACGCCTCTGGCCGCGACGTACTCTGCAGCAGCACCAGCTCGGCCAACTCACCGGCATCGGCCAGCGCCCGCCCGGCCAACAGCTCCGGCGCGCACACCGGCACCACCTCTTCGCGGAACAGCTCCACGCAGGTCGCCCCCGGCCAGGTGCCTTGCCCATAGAAGAACACCACATCCGCCGAGCCTTGCAGCAAAGCGAATGGCTCCATCTCGTTACGGATGTCCAGGTGGATATTGGTGTGGCGCTTGCCAAAGCCTTTGAGGTGGGGGATCAGCCAGCGCACGCCAAAACTCGGTTGAGTGGCTACCTTCAATATCTCGGTCTGCTCGCCATAGGTCAGTACGTAGCGGCTGGACATGTCCACCTGGGTGAGGATCTTGTTGACCTCGGCCAGGTACAGGCTGCCCGCTGGCGTCAGTTGCAGGCGGCGGCGAATGCGCAGGAACAGGTGGTGGCGCAGCATGTCTTCGAGTTGCGCCACTTGCTTGCTGACCGCGCTCTGGGTCAGGTGCAGCTCTTCGGCGGCACGGGTGAAACTTAAATGACGGGCTGCAGCTTCAAAGCACTGCAGGGCGGTCATGGAGGGCACCAAGCGTTTGGACATAGCGGTCTCTGCGGCTCAAATCATTACCTGACGGAATGATATGCGGAATAAAGGTCGTTTGTTGCACTGGTGTGATCGGATTAATACTGATCCACATCATTTTTCCACCCCATCACCGATGTAGGAGATGCACAAATGGTTGCTGGATTGCTCGAGCGCCTTGGCGTTGCCGCCGAGGCTTACACCCAGGGCGACTACCCTGTTCACACGCCGATCGACGGCAGCCAGATCGCCTCGGTGAAACTGCTCGGCAAGGCCGAGACCATCGCCCGCATCGATCAGGCCCAAAGCGCCTTCGACGCCTGGCGCACCGTGCCGGCCCCACGCCGTGGCGAGCTGGTCCGCCTGTTCGGTGAAGTGCTGCGTGAACACAAGGCTGACCTCGGCGAACTGGTATCGATCGAAGCCGGCAAGATCACCCAGGAAGGCCTTGGCGAAGTCCAGGAAATGATCGACATCTGCGACTTCGCCGTCGGCCTGTCGCGTCAGTTGTACGGCCTGACCATCGCCTCCGAGCGCCCTGGCCATCACATGCGTGAAACCTGGCACCCGCTGGGCGTGGTTGGTGTGATCAGCGCCTTCAACTTCCCGGTTGCCGTCTGGGCCTGGAACACCGCGCTGGCCCTGGTGGCCGGTAACTCGGTGGTGTGGAAGCCGTCGGAAAAGACCCCACTGACCGCCCTGGCCTGCCAGGCGCTGTTCGAAAAAGCCCTGAAAGCCTTTGGCGATGCACCGGCTGGCCTGGCGCAACTGGTCATCGGTGGCCGTGAAGCGGGCGAAGCGATGGTCGATGACCCACGTGTGCCGCTGGTCAGCGCCACGGGCAGCACCCGCATGGGCCGTGAAGTCGGCCCACGTGTTGCCGCCCGCTTCGGCCGCAGCATCCTCGAACTGGGCGGCAACAACGCCATGATCCTGGCCCCGAGCGCGGACCTGGACCTGGCTGTGCGCGGCATCCTGTTCTCCGCCGTGGGTACTGCGGGCCAGCGCTGCACCACCCTGCGCCGCCTGATCGTGCACCGCTCGATCAAGGACGAAGTGGTTGCCCGCGTCAAAGCCGCCTACGGCAAAGTACGTATCGGCGACCCACGCAAAGACAACCTGGTGGGCCCGCTGATCGACAAACTGTCGTTCGACGCCATGCAGGGCGCGCTGGCCAAGGCCCGCGACGAAGGTGGCCAGGTGTTTGGCGGCGAGCGTCAGCTGGCTGACCAGTACCCGAACGCCTACTACGTGTCCCCAGCCATCGCCGAGATGCCGGCCCAGAGCGACGTGGTTCGCCACGAGACCTTCGCGCCGATCCTCTACGTGCTGGCCTACGATGATTTCGAAGAGGCCCTGCGCCTGAACAACGAAGTGCCACAAGGCCTGTCCTCGTGCATCTTCACCACCGACATCCGTGAAGCCGAGCGCTTCCAGAGTGCCTCGGGTAGCGACTGCGGCATCGCCAACGTCAACATCGGCACCAGCGGCGCCGAGATCGGCGGTGCGTTTGGTGGCGAGAAAGAAACCGGCGGTGGTCGTGAATCCGGTTCGGATGCCTGGAAAGGCTACATGCGTCGTCAGACCAACACCGTCAACTACTCGCGCGAGCTGCCGCTGGCGCAGGGTATCGTGTTCGACTGATGCTGCATGGCCGGGGGCTTTGCCCCCGGTTCGCGGGGCAAGCCCGCTCCCACAGGATCCCCGCTGCCTTTCAGGCCTGTGTGGTCCCTGTGGGAGCGGGCTTGTCCCGCGAATGGGCCGCAAAGCGGCCCCAACAAAACCAGATGCACCCGCAATAAGAACAACACTGCTGGAGCCGGCCATGTCCGAACTGCGTCAACAATGCTTGTGGGAATTCGTCAGCAAACCGACCGTCGCCGCCCAGGCCCTGGCCGGTGAGCACAAGGCCGATGTCTGTGTCATCGGTGGCGGCATCACCGGCCTGTCCGCAGCGATCCACCTGCTCGAACAGGGCAAGTCGGTGATCTTGCTGGAAGCCTGGAAGATCGGCCACGGTGGCTCCGGACGTAACGTCGGCCTGGTCAATGCCGGCACCTGGATCCGCCCCGACGACGTCGAGGCGACCCTCGGCCAGAAGCAGGGCAGCCGCTTGAACAAGGTGCTTGGCGAAGCACCGGGCGAGGTATTCGCCATGATCGAGCGCCTGGGCATCGACTGCCAAGCCCAGCACAAAGGCACGCTGCACATGGCGCACAACGCCACCGGCATTGCCGACCTCGAAGCCCGGCATGAACAATGGAGCCGCCGCGGTGCTGACGTCGAGCTGCTGACCGGCGCCCAGTGCCAGGAATACTGCGGTACCGACAAGATTTCCGCCGCGCTGCTCGACCGCCGCGCCGGCACCATCAACCCCATGGGTTACACCCAAGGCCTGGCCGCTGCGGTTTCGCGCCTGGGTGGCAAGGTGTTCCAGCAGTCCTCGGTCGAGGGCCTGGAGCGCGAAGGCGATGGCTGGCGCGTAAAAACGGCACGTGGCTCGGTGCGCGCCGACAAGGTGGTGATTTCCACCGGTGCCTACACCGAAGGCGACTGGAGCAACCTGCAGAAGCAGTTCTTCCGCGGTTACTACTACCAGGTCGCGTCCAAGCCGCTGCACGGCGCTGCCGCTGACAAGGTGCTGCCGCATGGCCAGGGCTCCTGGGACACCCGCACCGTGCTCAGCAGCATCCGCCGCGACGACCAGGGCCGCCTGCTGCTCGGCAGCCTGGGCCGGGTCGACAACAAGCCGGCCTGGTTCGTGCGCAGCTGGGCTGACCGTATCCAGAGCCATTACTACCCTGAGCTGGGCAAGGTCGAGTGGGAGATGCACTGGACCGGCTGCATCGACTTTACCCCCGACCACCTGATGCGCCTGTTCGAGCCGGCGCCGGGGCTGGTGGCGGTGACCGGTTACAACGGCCGCGGCAACACCACCGGGACCGTGATCGGGCGAGCGTTTGCCGAGTTCTTGCTCAAGGACGAAGCGGACAGCCTGCCGATTCCGTTCTCGCCGATGACCGGGGTGAGCGCGCCGTCGCTGCGCACGGCGTTCTACGAGTCCGGGTTCTCGCTGTACCACGCGGGGCAGTGCTTGAGGGTGGTGTTGTAGCCACTGGCCTCTTCGCGGGGCAAGCCCGCTCCCACAAATACACCGGTGTATTCAACCTTTGCGATGTATCTGTGGGAGCGGGCTTGCCCCGCGAAGAGGCCTGCACAGTGAAAAATATTACTTGTGCAACCAACTGAGAAAGCCACCTTTCTTGATCAGGGTCGGCTTCTGCAGCAATAACGACTCCCGGCTCTGCCGCCTGAACCGCTGCAACTTGCTCAACGCCGTCTGCACCTCGCCCCGCTGCACCAGGCAGCTCTTCACCTGTTCCTTGTCGATGCGGTAAAGCACGCAACTGGTCAGTGTGCGGAACTCGGCAAAGCCGTCGTCTTCGTCGATGATGCCCTCGATCCCCAGCACTTCCCCCGGCCCCATGCGCCCGGCCTCCAGCAGCTTGTCGCCATCGCGAATCGACGCTGAAACCACGCCGCTGCCAATCACCAACAGGTGATCCGAGCGCTCGCCCACACCCAGGATCACTTGGTCCGCCAGGTATTCCACGGCCGTCATGCGCTGGCTCAGCGCATCGCGCTCTTCATCGCTCAGCGAGCGGAACACCCGCACTTCATCCAGCACCTCGCGTTGGCGGCTGCGCGGCGGCAGGGCCAGGTCGACGTTCCACATCACGCCACTGGCCTCCAGGTGCCGATGGGCCAGGTCGAACAGCTGATTGCGCGCGTCGGTCTTGCCGCCCATGTCGGCAATGAAGCCACTGGCTTCGTACTCCACCGACTCCAGGGTCGACGCCTTCACCGTGACCTTGGGCTTTGGCGTGGCGAGTATCGCGCGCGTGCCCTGCAGGGCCTTTTCCAGCGCATCGAACACCCGCTTGGGGCGCACCTTGGCCGGCACCACCACACTGATCGACACCCCATGCACGTCAGGCGGGCGGCTGTGGTTGAGCAGTTTGGCTTTGGCCGCCACCGAATTGGGGATCACCGCCAGGCTGCCGGCACTGGTCAGCAGCCGCGTGGCACGCCAGTCGATGTCCAGCACCTTGCCTTCGGTGCCGTCGATGGAGATGGCATCGCCGATCTGATACGGCCGCGTCGTGTTCAGCACGATGCCGCTGAACACGTCGGCCAAGGTGCTTTGCAGCGCCAGGCCGATGACGATGGCCATCACCCCGGAGGTGGCCAGCAGCCCCTTCACCGGCAGTTGCATCACATAGCCCGCCGCAGCCACCACCGCCGCCAAAAAGATCAGCGCCCCCAGCACATCCTGCAGCAACCGCCCGCCATGGCTACCACGCGCCACCAGCAACAGCCCGAACACCACGGTCACCGTGCGCGCACCGAACAGCCACCAGCCGATCGTCAGCACTGTCGCCATCAGGTTGCGCGACACATCGTCAGGCCATGGCGGCGGCTGCAAAGGGCTCATGCCCGCGGCCAGCAGCACCCAGCTGAACAGCAGGAAAATCACCAGACGCGAGCCGATACGCCAGGCCCGGCGTTGGAGGGGGATCAGTTGCCAGAGAATCAGGTCGAGCAGGATCAGTGAAGTGCCGAGCAACAACGGGGACGACTGGATGAAAGCCAGCATGGTGGTCTCGGGGGTGAGGGGAGGGCTGTGCGTAGTAATAGAGCAGGTTGGGCAGGCAGGCAATGGGGGACGGGTGAGTTGTATCTGAAGGTCAAGGCCGTTGCCCTGTGGTCGAAGGGTTCGCGGCGCTGTGCTCCAACTACATCCCGCATTGCCGCAAAGCTGTTGACTTGCTCAAAGACTGTGATAGCGTTTTACCCGAGCGCGAAACCAGTTGCCATTCAGCGGCAGTAACTGGCGTAGGAACCCCGTCGATGGCTGAATCATCAGCGCAGGGTGAGACCTCCACACCCCGGCTTGAGGGTGTGTATATGAATATCAAGCGTCTATTCAGGGCTACTGGTGAAAGTGGCCCTTTTCTTTGCCCGGCAGAAACTCATAGCGCTTGTACAGCAGTTCGCCATGGCGGTGCTTGTTGAGTGCTTTCGCGTCGCACTGCATGAAATTCCACAGTATTTTTCCGCTCTCGAGCGTAACGATCGCCAGCATCTGCCGCTTGGCTTCATATACCCCTATAAATGCCAACCTATGTGTGTCGTTGGTATAGGCCACGCTCCACACCTCAAACGGCCCGGTCAGGGTATCCACAGCGACTTGGATGTAGCGCTCCCGCGCATCTTGCCTTTTCTCGACGATGTGATGGATGCAGCTGCGTCGAATCTGAACATCCCCCAAGGGTGTGTTGATGACCACAAAGGCGCTTGATGAGTTGCTCAAGCCTAGGTGGTGAGCAACGCGCTCAATGGCGCCCTCATGGGTGCCTGCTGCAGCGACCTCATCGATGGCTTGTGCACGCATTTCACGGTCAAGAGACCTGAGGTCTGGCAACCCCCTATCCAACCAAGTGCTCTGACACGTTTTCTCAGTGATTTTCTCGGGCGAGATAGGGGGGTTCAAAGAAGTACCTGGCGACTAGCGATTGCTGAAGCGACGGCAAGTCCACAAGCCTAGGTACCAGGGGCAACACGAGCAATCAGATCGGTATCGACACTACTTGTAGGGATTTTCCTCAGACGAAGTAATGGCGTAGGAATTGGCTTGTGGGCTTCAACAAGCCCAGCGTCCATGAAGCCGGCTTGCCCGTTTACAGGCCTGCCAATCCATCGTTCACAAAACAGAACGCTAAAGCCAAAAATCGCTATCTACCGCTCCAAAGGTGATGGTTTTAATCTTCTCCCATCAACGCGAAACACCCAACTTACTGAACATCAAAACCCTTAGGAGCAACGATCATGGCCCAATTCAAATACAACCGCCTGAACAAAGACGACGCCGCTGTGCTGCTGGTCGACCACCAGGCTGGCCTGCTGTCCCTGGTCCGTGACATCGAGCCAGACGCGTTCAAGAACAACGTGCTGGCCCTGGCCGACCTGGCCAAATTCTTCAACCTGCCAACCATCCTCACCACCAGCTTCGAGCAAGGCCCCAACGGCCCGCTGGTGCCTGAATTGAAAGCGCTGTTCCCAGACGCCCCTTACATCGCCCGCCCAGGCCAGATCAACGCCTGGGACAACGAAGACTTCGTCAAAGCGGTAAAGGCGACCGGCAAGAAGCAGCTGATCATCGCCGGTGTAGTGACCGAGGTCTGTGTCGCCTTCCCGGCATTGGCAGCCCTGGAAGAAGAGTTCGAGGTGTTCGTGGTGACCGATGCGTCCGGCACTTTCAACGCGATGACCCGCGATGCCGCCCATGACCGCATGAGCCAGGCCGGTGCGCAGCTGATGACCTGGTTCGGCGTGGCCTGTGAGCTGCACCGCGACTGGCGCAATGACGTCGAAGGCCTGGCGGCGCTGTGCTCCAACCACATCCCGGACTACCGCAACCTGATGACCAGCTACAACGCCTTCAACGCCGGCAAGTAAGCCGCCGCGCACCGGGCACCGACCGTCGGTGCCCGGCAAGGGCAGCACACCCATTCAATCCTCCGCCCGTTCGCTGTTGCACAGTGAGTGCGGGCCAGCTCATCCCAAGGAATGTCGATGAACACCGCACTCCAAGACAACCGCAACGTGGTCACCCTGGTCATCCAGCACAAGGTTCGCGCCGAGGCGCTGGCCGGCTACGAGGACTGGCTCAAGCACACGGTCAGTGCCGCGCGCCGCCAACCCGGCCACCTCGACGTCAACGTGATCCGCCCCGAAGACGGCGGCCGCCACTTCACCACCGTGGTGCGCTTCAGCGATGCCAGCCTGCTGCAGGCCTGGGTCAACTCCACCGAGCGCCAGACGCTGGTCAGCCAGGTGCTGCCGCTGCTGGAGGAGGGCGACAACACCCAGGTTCACGAAGACCCAGAGTTCTGGTTCACCCCACCGAGCACCACGGCGGCACAACCGCCGCGCTGGAAGCAGGCGTTGCTGACCTACCTGGTGATTTGCCCGATGACCATGGTCATTCCGCAACTGCTGGCGCCGTTGTTCGCGCGCTTTCCGCACTTGGGCGGCGCGATCACCGGCAACCTGATCGTCAACCTGTTTGTCATCCTGCCCGTGGTGTTCTACATCATGCCGTGGGTAACCCGCCGCTGCGCCAACTGGCTGCGTGGCTGATTCAGCCCCTTCCCCATAGACTTTCAAGGAGATACCGATATGAGCACACTCGTAACCCGCGATGGCACTTCGCTCTATTTCAAGGATTGGGGCAGCGGCAAGCCCGTGCTGTTCAGCCACGGTTGGCCGTTGGATGCCGACATGTGGGATTCGCAGATGGAATTCCTGGCCAGCCGTGGCTACCGCGCCATCGCCTTCGACCGCCGTGGTTTCGGCCGGTCGAGCCAGCCGTGGAATGGCTATGACTACGACACGTTTGCCGATGACATCGCCCAACTGATCGAACACCTCGACCTGCGTGAAGTGACCTTGGTGGGCTTCTCCATGGGCGGTGGCGATGTCAGCCGCTACATCGCGCGCCATGGTAACGAGCGGGTGGCCGGGCTTGTGCTGCTGGGGGCGGTGACGCCGGTGTTTGGCCAGCGGGATGACAACCCTGAGGGGGTCGAGGCTGCGGTTTTCGAGGGTATTCAGGCGGGCCTGCGTGCCGACCGGGCGCAGTTCATCGCCGATTTTGCCACACCGTTTTATGGCTTGAACCAAGGGCAGCAGGTGTCCCAGGGGGTGCTGACGCAGACCTTGAACATCGCGCTGCTGGCCTCGATCAAGGGCACGCTGGATTGCGTCACCGCGTTCTCCAAGACCGACTTCCGCCCGGACATGGCCAAGATCGAGGTGCCGACCTTGGTGATTCACGGTGATGCGGACCAGATCGTGCCGTTCGAGACCACGGGCAAGAAAGCCGCCGAGTTGATTCGTGGGGCCGAGCTGAAGGTGTATGAAGGTGCGCCGCATGGGTTTGCCGTGACGCATGCGCAGCAGCTGAATGAAGACTTGTTGGCGTTCCTCCAGCGATGACGGTGTGAGGCATTCGCGGCGGTCCGGCGCCCCGGTAAACCCGCTCCCACAGGTTCAACACAGCTTTTGGGGCATGTGATGCCCTTGTGGGAGCGGGTTCACCGGGGCGCCGGACCGCCGCGAAGAGGCCGGCCCTGGCAGCACAACACGTGAACAGGACTAACCTTCTTCAACCCACCGCACATCCATGCAATCCCTGACCAGGCTTGAACCGGCATGCTCGGCAGTTGCGCTTGCCGCTGCCGCACCCAGACGGAGAAGACCATGTCCCAGGACCCTAACGACAAGAGCCGTCGCCAGTTCCTCGCCACCAGCACCGTGCTCGGTGCCGCCGGCGCGCTCTGGTCCGCATTGCCCTTCGCCGGCTCCGCCGGTTCCGCCCATGCATCCACTCAAGGAGGCTCCATGACCGCCGACCTCATTCTGTTCAATGGCAAACTGCACACTGTCGACCGTGAGAAGCCCACCGCCACCGCCGTCGCCATCAAGGACGGCCGCTTCATCGCCGTCGGCAGCGACGCCGAAGCCATGGCCCACAAAAGCGCCACCACGCAGATCATCGACCTCAAGCAGCGCACGGTCATCCCGGGCCTGAACGACTCCCACCTGCACCTGATCCGCGGTGGCCTGAACTACAACCTGGAGCTGCGCTGGGAAGGCGTACCTTCGGTAGCCGATGCCCTGCGCATGCTCAAGGACCAGGCCGCCCGTACCCCGACCCCGCAGTGGGTGCGTGTGGTCGGTGGCTGGAACGAGTTCCAGTTCGCTGAAAAGCGCATGCCGACCCTGGAGGAAATCAACCAGGCCGCGCCCGATACTCCAGTGTTCCTGCTGCACCTGTACGACCGCGCGCTGCTCAACCGCGCCGCGCTCAAAGCTGTGGGTTACACCAAGGACACGCCGAACCCGCCGGGTGGCGAGATCCAGCGCAACAAGTTTGGCGAGCCGACCGGCATGCTCATCGCTCGCCCTAACGCGATGATCCTCTACGCCACCCTGGCCAAAGGGCCGAAGCTGCCGCTGGAGTACCAGGTCAACTCGACCCGCCAGTTCATGCGTGAGCTCAACCGCCTGGGCCTGACCAGCGCCATCGACGCCGGGGGCGGCTACCAGAACTTCCCCGACGATTACTCGGTGATCCAGGAGCTGGCAGACAACAACCAGCTGACCGTGCGTATCGCTTACAACCTGTTCACCCAGAAGCCCAAGGAAGAACTCGACGACTTCAAGAAGTGGACCTCCAGCGTCAAGCTGCACAGCGGCACCGACTTCCTGCGCCATAACGGCGCGGGTGAGATGCTGGTGTTCTCCGCGGCCGACTTCGAGGACTTCCTCGAGCCGCGCCCGGACCTGCCGCAAACCATGGAAGAAGAGCTGGAACCGGTGGTACGCCACCTGGTCGAGCAGCGCTGGCCGTTCCGCCTGCACGCCACCTACAACGAATCCATCACGCGCATGCTGGATGTGTTCGAGAAGGTCAACCGCGACATCCCGTTCAATGGCCTGCCGTGGTTCTTCGACCACGCCGAGACCATCACCCCGCAGAACATCGAGCGCGTGCGCGCCTTGGGCGGCGGTATCGCCATCCAGGACCGCATGGCCTTCCAAGGTGAGTACTTCGTCGACCGCTACGGCGCCAAGGCTGCCGAGCAGACCCCGCCGATCAAGCGCATGCTCGACATGGGGGTGCCGGTTGGGGCCGGTACCGACGCGACCCGTGTCTCCAGCTACAACCCGTGGACTTCGCTGTACTGGCTGGTCAGCGGCAAGACTGTCGGCGGCATGGAGTTGTACCCCGAGGGCCTGAGCCGTGACACCGCGCTGCAATTGTTCACGCAGGGCAGCGCCTGGTTCTCCAGCGAGCAGGGCAAGAAGGGCCAGATCAAGGTTGGCCAGTTGGCGGACCTGGCGGCGTTGTCACTGGACTTCTTCAGTGTCGAGGAAGAAGCGATCAAGGGCATCGAGTCGGTGCTGACCATCGTTGACGGCAAGGTCGTGTACGCTGCCGGCGAGTTCGACAGGCTCGGCCCACCGCAGGTACCGGTATTGCCGGAATGGTCGCCGGTGGCCAAGGTGCCGGGGCACTGGCGTGTGGGTACGCCATCGCTGGCAGCGGCGGTGCACCAGTGCAGCGGGCCGTGTGGGGTGCATGCACACAGCCACGAGAAGGCGCGGCATTCCAGCGTGCCGGTGAACGACTTCCAAGGGTTCTGGGGGGCGTTGGGTTGTTCGTGCTTTGCGTTCTAAGCTGATGTGAAGAAAGGGGCGCGCTCATTGGCCTTAATTGGGGCTGCTGTGCAGCCCATCGCAGCGGTTCGGCGCCCCGACAAGCCAGCTCCTACAGGTGAGCGAGATTCACAAGAAATATGCTACCCCTGTAGGAGCTGGCTTGCCTGCGATGGCCGCGCAGCGGCCCCTTGGCCCTAACTGACTGGCATTACCCGTAAAGCCCCCTTCTTTGTTCAAAAGCCGCCTTTGAGTGGGTATTCGATGATCAGGTAGAGGCGGTCGATATCATCGCCCGCCTGGGCTTGGTTGGCGCGGTGGCTGACGTGGGACAGCGCCAGGCTGAGGTCTTTGGCGGCACCGGACTGCACCACGTACTTGAGGTCGACATCGCGCTCCCAGTGACGCCCGTCCTGGCCCTGTTGCGCCGTGTAGGCGCCCCCTGCCGGGGCATGCGTGCCATCGACACCGCGGCCGCTGACGTAGCGGCCCATCAGGCTCAGGCCGGGCATGCCGAGGGTGGCGAAGTCGAGGTCGTAACGCAGTTGCCACGAACGCTCGCCGGGGCCGTTGAAGTCGGCGTACTTGATCGAGTTGGCCAGGTAGATGGAGTCGCCGCCGACGAAGTCGAAGGGGGTGTCGCCTTCGACCTTCTGGTAGGCCAGGGTCAGCGCCTGGGCACCGAAGCGGTACTTGCCCGCCAGGCTGTAGGCGGTGGTGTCGATGGCGCCAGCGCTGGCGTTGCCGGTATCGCGGGTTTTGTAGAGGTTGCCGTCCAGGCGCCAATTGCCCTCGGCCAGGTTGAGATTGAGGTAGGCCTGGCGCCAGGTGTCTTGCAGCTGGCTGGTGTACAGCGCACCGCCGAACGGGCCATCGGGGGCGAACGTGGCGCCGGCCAGGCTTATAGCGCGGCCATGGGTGGTGGCGCCGTAGCCGGCGAAATCGTCGTGGGTCGAACTGTTGTCCTGGTTGTTGAACGCAGTGAAGCGGCCCGCCTGCAGGCGCCAGTCGGGCAGGTCGGTGTTCTCCAGCAACCAACCCGTGGCGTATTCGGGGTGCAGGCGTTTGTCGCCGGTGTCGAACACCGGTGTCTCGACAGTCATCTCGCCGTAGCGCAGCAGGGTATTGCCCAGGCGTAGCTTGAGGGCTGCACCGGCGCTGGAATAGTCGGACTCGGCACGCCCATCGCTGTCACGCGGCAGCAAGCCGGTACCGGCATGGCCGCGGCCACCGTCGAGCTTGAGGCCGAGAAAACCATGCGCGTCGATGCCAACACCCACCGTGCCTTCGGTGAACCCCGAACGGATTTCACCGATGAAGCCTTGGGCCCATTCCTGGCGGTAGTTTTGGCCGCTGCCGGAAGGCGAGCGGAAGTCGCTGTGCAGGAAGTAGTTGCGGCTGAGCAGCGACCAGCCGGGTTCATCTGCCTGGCTAAGTGCGGGGCAGAGGGCGAGGGAGGCGAGCAGGGCGCGGCCTGGTCCGTGATTGGCGCGGATCATGAGGGCTCCGGGGTGGATGATCCGAGACTGTGAGGCAAGCGTAGGCCAAGGTCTTGTAAGGGTGTGCTGGCCTCTTCGCGGGGCAAGCCCGCTCCCACAGGAATCGCGTGGTCTCCAGGGCGCTGGTGCCCCGGAGGGAGGGCACCGGGGTGGATGATCCGAGACTGTGGCGCACACCTAGGCGAGGGGCAAGCCCGCTCCCACAGGGTTGGCGTGATCTCCAGGGCGCTGGTACCCCCTGTGGGAGCGGGCTTGCCCCGCGAAGAGGCCGGTACGGACAGCAACTGACTCAGGCCATGTCGCTGATCGCGAACTCCTCGGCCAGGTGATCGATCAGCGACCGCACCGACGGCAACAACCCGCGCCGTGACGGGAAGATCGCATGCACGATGCCGCACCGCGGGTGCCACTCCGGCAGCAACTCCACCAGCCGGCCCTCGGCCAAGTCTTCGCGCACGGCGACCCGTGGCAAGTGCGCGATGCCAACCCCGGCCACTACAAAATGCCGCAGCGCGAACAGGTCGTCGGTGACCATGCGCGGCGTGTGCGGGATCACGATGCTGCGGCTCATGTCCTCGCCCTGGAACAGCTCCCATTGGTACTCACGCTGGGCGCTGCCCCAATGCACGCTGGGCAGCGTGCCAAGCAGCTGCGGGTCGAAGCCTTCGGGCAGTTGCGCCAGGTACTGCGGATGCCCCACCAGGCACTGGGTGCTGTTGCTCAGCACCTTCATCACCATGTCGGTGTTTTCCAGTGGCGGAAAGCGCACGCGCAGCGCGACATCGAAGCCTTCGTGCAGCAGGTCGACGCGGCGGTTGGTGCTTTCGATGAACAGCTCCACCTGCGGGTACTTGAGCATGTAGCGGGTCAGCATTGGCCCGACCCAGGAATTGAGCAGGGTGGTCGGGCAGCTGATGCGCACCAGGCCGCGCGGCTCGCTGCGGTTGCGCTCGATGATCTCCGCCGCGCCCTCGGCTTCCACGCGCATGGCCAGGCAGCGGTTGTAGTAGGCCTGGCCGATTTCGGTCAACGAGCAGTGCCGGCTGGTGCGGTGCAGCAGGCGCACGCCCAGGCGGTCCTCAAGGTCGGCAATGCGCCGGCTGAGTTTTGACTTGGGCATGTCCAGCGCCCGCCCGGCCGGGGCGAAGCCGCCGTGCTCGACGACTTGGGTGAAGTAGTAGAGGGAGTTGAGGTCTTCCAATGATCGTTCTCCAAATGGAACGCTAAAGGCAATTTTCGCAGTCTACCGCAGCAAAGGTGATGAATTTAATCTGTGCCCATCAACGCGAAACACCCCACTTACTGAAAACATCGAAACCTTTTAGGAGCACGGACCATGAGCAAATTCACCTACAACCGCCTGAACAAAAATGACGCCGCTGTGCTGCTGGTCGACCACCAGGCTGGCCTGTTGTCCCTGGTCCGTGACATCGAGCCGGACAAATTCAAGAACAACGTACTGGCCCTGGCGGACCTGGCCAAGTTCTTCAACCTGCCAACCATCCTCACCACCAGCTTCGAGCAAGGCCCGAACGGCCCGCTGGTCCCCGAGCTGAAAGCGCTGTTCCCAGAGGCCCCGTACATTGCCCGCCCAGGCCAGATCAACGCCTGGGACAACGAAGATTTCGTCAAGGCAGTGAAGGCCACTGGCAAGAAGCAGCTGATCATCGCCGGTGTAGTGACCGAGGTCTGTGTGGCATTCCCGGCGCTGGCAGCCTTGGAAGAAGAGTTCGAGGTGTTCGTGGTGACCGACGCTTCCGGCACCTTCAATGCAATGACCCGCGATGCCGCCCATGACCGCATGAGCCGTGCCGGTGCGCAGCTGATGACCTGGTTCGGCGTGGCCTGTGAGCTGCACCGCGACTGGCGCAATGACGTCGAAGGGTTGGCGGCACTGTGCTCCAACCACATTCCGGATTATCGGAATTTGATGACCAGCTACAACGCGCTGACGGCGGGTAAGTAATCACCCGCTAGTGGCAAACGAAAAGGCCGGCGCCCTGTGAGGGCGCCGGCTTTTTTGTCGCTGTGCAGGCGTGGATCAGCGAGCGCTCAACGCCGCATAGCTGTTCATCAGGTTGCGGTAGTTGGGAATCCGCTGCGACAGCAGATTGCCCAGCCCTTCGATGTCGTTGCGCCAGTCGCGGTGCAGCTCACAGGCCACCGAGAACCAGTTCATCATTTGTGCGCCCGCTTGGGTCATGCGTACCCACGCGGCCTGCTGCACGGTTTCGTTGAAGGTGCCGGAAGCGTCGGTCACCACGAACACCTCGAAGCCTTCAGCTAGCGCCGACAAGGTCGGGAAGGCCACGCACACGTCAGTGACC
Source organism: Pseudomonas sp. ITEM 17296 (assembly GCF_028895205.1). Lineage (NCBI taxonomy): Bacteria > Pseudomonadati > Pseudomonadota > Gammaproteobacteria > Pseudomonadales > Pseudomonadaceae > Pseudomonas > Pseudomonas sp. ITEM 17296. The sequence continues at coordinate 295,782 of NZ_WJRS01000004.1, forward strand.
ACGCCGGCGATGATCAGCTGCTTGCGGCCTGTCGCCTTGATCGCCTTGACGAAGTCTTCGTTGTCCCAGGCGTTGATCTGGCCAGGGCGGGCAATGTACGGCGCGTCTGGGAACATCTCTTTCAGCTCGGGCACCAGCGGGCCGTTGGGGCCTTGTTCGAAGCTGGTGGTCAGGATGGTCGGCAGGCCGAAGAACTTGGCCAGGTCGCCCAGGGCCAGTACGTTGTTCTTGAACTCGTTGGGCGAGAAGTCCTGCACCAGGGAGATCAGGCCGGTCTGGTGGTCGACCAGCAGCACCACGGCGTCGTCTTTGTTCAGGCGCTTGTAATCCGGTTGGCTCATGAGGGTAACTCCTTGCATTGGGCTTAGGGTGTGAAACTCAGGTGTACTACCCGAAGGTGGTATACCAATGGATAAAAGGCGCTTAAGAATGCGTGCCGGACGCGGCACCTTGCGTGGTCAACCGCCACGCTTTGGGCGGCTGGCCGACCAGGCGGCTGAATGCCCGGGTGAAATGGGACTGGTCGCAGAAACCACATTCGAGGCTGACATGGGTGATCGGCGCCTCGGTGGCCAGCAGGCGCTTGGCCTTCTCCATGCGCGCCAGCAGGCGCCAGGCCTGGGGCGACAAACCGGTATTGACCTTGAACGCGCGCGAAAAATGGCTGCGGGTCAGGTTGCACACACCGGCGATCTCGATGATCGACAAAGGGCTGTGCAGCATCAGTTCCTTGGCCTGGCGCAGCCGCGCAGGGGTCAGCGCGCCTGGGGCCGGTGAGGTGCTGCGGATCGTCAGAGGGCTCATGGCGACTCTCCTGTTCAATGAGGAAAGTCTCGCCCCCGGGTCATGACAAAGTCCTGAGGCAAACCTGAAGAGTTCTTAATTGTGCAGTGCTGGCCCTGGCCGCTATACCAATACCTTAAGATGCGCGCGTGTTCAGTTTCAGGCCGCTACCGGCGGCCCGCATTCAAGGCGAAAGAGGCATGCAGGAAAATCCCGCCCACCGCACCGTGGCGATGGTGCTGTTCAATGATGTGCTGTTGCTGGATGTCACCGGCCCCATGGACGCCTTTGCCATCGCCAACCGGTTTTTGCCCGCTGAGCGGCAGTACCGGCTGATCACCTTGGCCGAAGGCCAGGGTACGGTGCGCGGCTCATGCGGGCTGAGGGTGATGGCCGACCTGCGCCTGGAAGAGCTGCCCGAAGCCGTCGACCTGTTGCTGGTACCCGGCGGCCCAGGGGCCTATGACGTCGCGCTGCCGGGCCTTGAGCACTGGCTGCCACAGGCCGTGCGCGGGGCCAAGCGGTTTGGTGCCATCTGCACCGGCGTGTTCTTGCTGGGCCGGGCCGGCCTGCTCGGCGGCTATCGCTGCACCACCCACTGGAACTACGTCGAACGGCTGGCGCGGGCCTTCCCTGAGGCGAACGTCGAGACCGAACAGATCTACGTGATCGACCGCTGCCTGATCACCTCGGGCGGCATCACCGCCGGTATCGACCTGGCGCTGGCCGTGGTCGCCGAAGACCACGGCAAGGCCCTGGCCCTGGAAGTGGCCAAGGTGCTGCTGGTCGCTCGCCATCGTCAGGGCGGGCAAACCCCGTATGGGCCGTTGCTGGCGGCCGTGCCGCGTGATGATTCGCCAACCGCGCGGGTGCAGGCCTATATCGTCGACCATATCGACCAGGCCTTTACCGTGCAGAAAATGGCCGACCTGGTGGCCATGAGCAGCCGCAACTTTGCCCGTACATTCCAGCGCGAGGTCGGTATCACGCCGTTGCAGTACCTGCAAAATGCGCGCATCGACCAGGCGCGCAAACTGCTCGAAGGCAGCGACCTGGCGTTGAAGGTGGTGGCGGCACGCTGTGGGTTTGGCAGTGATCGGCATATGCGCAAGGTGTTTTGCGAGCGCATCGGCATGACGCCAGCACAGTACCGGGCGCAGTTTGGCGAAAGCTGAGCCGATGCGCGTGTGATCAGCTGATTGTCTTGCTAAGCGGGACAATGTTTCTCCTGCAAGCCGGATTGTCTGATACCCGCACAATGCCCAGAATTGCCGGCCACATTGTTCAACGCTGCCCCGGCAGCTCATGGAGTACGAGCCAATGCCACACGAAGGCAGCCTTCTGCAAACCGCGGTGATCTTCCTGCTCGCTGCGGTCCTTGCTGTTCCCCTGGCCAAGCGCCTGCAACTGGGCGCCGTGATCGGCTACCTGCTGGCCGGCGTGGCCATCGGCCCGCAGGCACTGGGGCTGATACGCGATACCGAAAGCGTCGCGCACATCTCGGAACTCGGCGTGGTGCTGCTGCTGTTCATCATTGGCCTGGAACTGTCGCCCAAGCGTTTGTGGCTGATGCGCAAGTCGGTGTTCGGCGTGGGCGCTGCGCAGGTACTGCTGACCGGCGCGGTAATTGGCGCCATCGCCCTGTTCGGCTTCGCCCAGTCACTGGCCGCCGCCTTGGTGCTGGGCCTGGGCCTGGCGCTGTCATCCACCGCCCTGGGCCTGCAGAGCCTGGCCGAAAGCAAGCAGCTCAACGCGCCGCACGGTCGCCTGGCGTTTGCCATCCTGCTGTTCCAGGACATCGCTGCCATTCCGCTGATTGCCCTGGTCCCGCTGCTGGCCGCCAGCGGCCCGGATACCGGCCACGGTGACAGCCTTGAACATGCACTGAAGGTGTTCGCCAGCATCGCCGTGGTCATCGTGGGCGGCCGCTACTTGCTGCGCCCGGTGTTCCGCATCGTCGCGCGCACCGGCCTGCCAGAGGTTTCAACCGCCACCGCACTGCTGGTGGTGATCGGCACCGCCTGGCTGATGGAAGAGGCCGGTATTTCCATGGCCTTGGGTGCATTCCTGGCCGGCCTGTTGCTGGCCGACTCGGAGTACCGGCACGAGCTGGAATCGCAGATCGAGCCGTTCAAAGGGCTGTTGCTGGGGCTGTTCTTCATCAGTGTTGGCATGGGCGCCAATCTCAGCCTGCTGCTGGAAATGCCACTGGTGCTGCTGGGCCTGACCCTGCTGCTGATCGCGGTCAAGCTGACCTTGCTGATAGTGGTCGGCCGGCTGGCCGGCGGCCTCAACAGCGCCAGCGCCCTGCGCCTGGGCATGGTGCTGGCGGCGGGTGGCGAGTTCGCCTTCGTGGTGTTCAAGCTGGGCAAGGACCAAGGCTTGTTCGACACGCAGACCTACGACCTGCTGATGATGACCATCACCTTGTCGATGGCTATCACGCCCCTGTTGATGCTCGGCTGCGCCCGTGCCCTCAAGCGCCCGCAACCGCAGCGTGAAGTGCCCGAACAGTACAAGCAGATCCAGACCGATGCACCGCGCGTGGTGATCGTTGGCATGGGCCGCATGGGGCAGATCGTCTCGCGCATCCTGCGTGCCCAAAAGATCCCTTTCATCGCCCTGGAAACCTCGGTGGACGCCATCGAGATGACCCGCATGTTCGAGCAGGCCCCAGTGTTCTACGGTGACCCCCTGCGCCCCGAAGTGCTGCATGCGGCCAAGGTGGGCGAGGCGGAGTATTTCGTGATCACTACCGACGACCCGGAAGTCACCACCCGCACGGCGGAGCGGGTCAAGCGCCTGTACCCGCACCTGAAAGTGTTGGCTCGGGCACGTAACCGCCAGCATGTGCACAAGCTGGTGGACGTGGGTGCCGAGCCTATTCGCGAGACGTTCTACTCAAGCCTGGAGCTGACCCGCCGTGCGCTGGTGGGGTTAGGGTTGAGTGACGAACAAGCGGCGGACCGTATTGCGCGGTTCACCCAGCATGACGAAGAAGTGCTGGAGGCGCAGGGGCAGGTGCGCGATGACCGGGCCAAGGTGATGCAGACGGCGAAGGAAGCGCGGGTGGAGTTGGAGCGGTTGTTTGATTCGGATGCGGATTGAGTTTTGATTTTGCGCAGTGTCACCGTCCGCTATCTACATGGGATGTTTCCCAGAGTTTTTCCTTCATAGACTGGGGCTGCAGGGCAGCCCTTCGCGGGCAAGCACACGGCCCTGTGGGAGCGGGCTTGCCCGCGAAGAGGCCGGTGCAGGCTAAAACAGGTCAATCATCCGCCCGAACCGGCACCGTCAACCTGATCCGGCACCCGCCCAGCTCCGAAACCTGAGCCTGCAACTGCCCACCATGGGCCTGAATCACCGAGCTGCAGATCGCCAGCCCCATTCCCAGGCCGCCACTCTTGGTGGTGTAGAACGCACCAAACACCCGCTCCAGCTCCTCTGGCGCAATCCCTGGCCCATTGTCGTCCACGCAAATCTCCACCCCCGCCTCGACCACGGCAGACGTGATGCGCAACAGGCCATCGCCGCGGAACCCCGCCAGCGCTTCCAGGGCATTGGTGATCAGGTTGTAGATCAGCTGCTGCAGCTGCACCGGGTCGGCCATGAGGCTCGTTGCGGCCTGCAACCGGGTTTGCACCTTCACGCCGCCTTTCAAGGCATCCGAGGATGTCAGGCGCACCACTTCCAGAATCAGCGCATCGAGCTTCACCGGCTTGAGTTGCATCGGCGACTGTTTGGCCAGCGACCGCAGTGCGCGGACGATGTTGGCTGCCCGTTCACTGTCGTTGCGGATATCTTCCAGGCCGGCGATGGCTTCTTCCAGGTCGGGCTGGCCTCGCTTGAGCCAGCGCAGGCTGGCGGCCGCATTGGCGGCGATGCCAAGCAGGGGCTGGCTGATCTCGTGGGCGATGGAGGCGGACAACTCGTTCATCACCTGCAGGTGCGCGCTGCGGGCAAGCTCTGCACGTGAGCGGCGCAGCTCGGCCTCCATCTGCGCGCGGCTCTGGTTGTCTTCGGCCAGGCGCGTATAGAACTTGGCGGTTTGCAGCGATACCGCAGCCTGCGAAGCGAGAATCTCCAGCATGGCCAGGCGCTGGCTGCCGAACAGGTTCGGCACCAGGCGGTTTTCCAGGTAGACCAGGCCGATCAGCACACCCTGCAGCAGCAGCGGCAGGCACAGCACCGAGCGGGCGTTGCGTGCGTGCAGCTCCTGGCGAAACGCTTCTGGGCAGTCGCTGAGGGCGTCGTTCAGCACCATGGGTTTCTTGGTGCGCAGGGTGGCATTGATGATCGACAGCGGCGCCTGGGTCAGGAACTTCTGGCAGTTGTCCATGCGCACGTGCAGACCGGCATCGTCGATGTAGGCCAGCGCGGCCATCTGGAACTCGGCGCCGCTGACGATCAGCAGGGCACCGTGGTCGGCGCCGGAGTGCTGGGTCAGGTGGCCCATCAAGGTTTCGATCAGGCCCTCTAGCAGCACCTCTTCGGACAGCGCGCGCGCGGCTTCCAGGCCGACTTCCAGGTCGAGCCTGGCCTGGCTGGCAGAGCGGTAGGTTTCCTGCACGGGCTGGGTGCGCAAGAACGGGTGCAGGGTTTCGAGCTGGCGCACCTTGCCCGTGGCACCCCAGATGTGGAAGCAGTCACGGGCAATGCGCAGGTGCAGGTTGGCGCCAGAGATCAAGCCACTGGGGATGCACACTTCAGCCAGTTGCTCGTGGGCCAGGGCCTGCTCATGGATGAAACCGGCGGCCGTGGCGGCGATCTGGGCCTGGTCGAAGCAGCGGATGGCGGCCAGGCCATCGCCGCTGAGCTTGGCGATCACACCTTCGATCAGCAGGAGCTTGTTGCGGAAGGTGACCGGGTTGAAGCTCGCCCACGCAGCAAAGCGCTCGCGCAATTCGTGCAGCGCAGCCAATTTGCCCATCGCGCTGCCCGGGGCTTCCGGGCTGCCCAGGGTCAGGCCGCGGAACAGGTGGTAGTCGGCCAGGTTGATGTGTGCAGGGGCAGCCCAGGCATGGCTGCCGGCGCTGGCGAGTTGGCGTACGGCCTGTTTGATATCGCCCAGGTAAAAGGCCGACATGCCGGCGTAGAGGTGCTTGAAGAACAGCGTGGTGCAGGACTTTATGGTGTGCACGCGGGCTTCGGCAGGCGCTTGGCACCCCAAGCGCGACGCAAGGCCGACCCTGCCGCTGCTGCCGGTCATGACAGCGACGAACGCCTGCTGGGCCAAGAGGATGTGTTCGACATCGCTGTAGCCGTAGCCGCGAACGGTGACCAACCCTTGCTCCACTTCGCCGCTGACTTCCTGCAAGGGTTGGCCCATGAACAGTGAGTCGGAAACCAGGTGATTGCGGGCATAGCAGGCCATCGCCAGGTCGCCGCTCAGGCGCGGCGATTCGACTGCTTCCAGTGCCGTGCGCCGGGCAAACTCCATCGGCGCGGTCCAGGCGCTGACCTGGTCGAGGGCGAGCAGGGCGCTGGTCAAGTCGGCCTCGAAACCGTGCCGCTCGATCAGCTTGAGCGCTGCCAGGCAGTAAGCATGGCCGTCGTGGTAGGCGGCAAAGCGCTCGGCCGCCATCACGCCGAACCAGGCCAGGCCATAGGTACTGCCGGGGGCGACGCCGTGGAGCAATGACAGCTCCATGATCTTGGCCAGGTGCAGGAAGCAGAGGTCGTCCTTGACGAAGAACGATGATGACAGGGTCGCCAGCAGCGCGATTGCCACCGCCGCGTCTTCCGAGTCGGCCCTGGGCAACGATTCCAGGCAATGACGGCCCTTGTTCTCGATCAAGGCGTGGACACGGCCATAGGCTGCCTCGACTTGCTCGGGGTGGATGCCCTGGACAAGCGTGATGCCCAACAGCTCAAGGCCGCCGATGGCGCAGGCGATGGCGGCTGGGTAGTCCGAACGCAAGGTATGCAGGCGTGCTTCAAGCTTGCATACCCGGGCCTTGTCGAGCGCCGATAGCGCACGCTGGTGGCATTCGAGGATGCGAACGTTGGCCTGTGGCATGCGTGACAGTTGCATGTCGCACTCAGCGGCCAGGCAGGCGATGGCAAAGGCATGGTTTGCCTGGCTGCCGGGCGTGGTGCCGAGGCGCAGCAGTTCGTCGGCCGCCTGCAGGTAGCCGGCGGCCTGCTCATAGGCGGCATTGTCGCGCGCCCGCAACGCGGCCTCCTGCAGCAGCACCAGAAACCCTTCGCAGTCGCTGGCAGCAAATGCATGCGGGCTGGCCAACTGCACCTGGTTGGCGATTTCAAACAGCGCGTCGTGTTGAGCCGTTTGCCAGGCCGCCCGCATGGTTTGGGCAATATGCGCGTGCAGCGCCGGCCGCTCGCGCGATGGGGTGAGTGCGTAGGCGGCGTCCAGTACGCGATCGTGCGAGAACACCAGCGGCTTGTGCCCAGGTAGCAGGAAGCCCGCGCCAATCAAGGCCTTGAGCTGTTCGGCCAGTTGCTCGGCGGGCAGTGGCAGCATGCTGCGCAGCAGGCGCTCGTCGCATCGGCCACCCGCGGCGCTGGCAAAGCGCAGCACAGTGCGCTGGGCTTCAGGCAGGCGTGTCAGGCGATGGACCATCAGGTCGGCGACGTTGTCGGCATAGCGGTGTTGCGCTACTGCTGGCAGCGACCACGACCAGCGCATGGTCTGGGTGTCGAAGGTGAACAACTGGTCCTCGACCATCGCCCCGAGGATCTGGTGGATGAAGAACGGGTTGCCAGCGGTCTTCGCGTGCACCAGTTCGGCGAGCTGCAAGGCAGCGTCAGGCGCGGCGTGGTAGCGCTCGCTGATCATCTCCATCACGGCGCCGACGGTGAGGGGGCGTAGGTCTAGGGTGGTGCTACGGATGGACGCGGGGGTAACCAGGGGCTTGCTGCCGGGTGGTGCATCGCTGCGCCGGGCGAAGATCAACAGCAGGTTGCTGGGTGCTTGCTCCAGCAGCTCATCAAGCAAGTGCAGCGTGGCGTCGTCAGCCCACTGCATGTCATCGAGAAACAGCGCCAATGGTCGCCCGGGGCGGCTGAACACCTGCAGGAATTCGACGATCGCTCGCAGCTCTTTCTGCAAGGCGAGCCGTGTGGGCTTTTCCGGGAACTCGGCCATGGGCCCGATCACCAGCTTCAAGTCTGGGGCCAGCTTGCCCAGCAAACGGCCGCGCCCTTTGATGCGCCGCAGAATTTCACGGCGCAGCGCGTCAAGGTCATCGCGGTTCTTGGCCAGCAACTGGGTGGTCAGCGAACCGAGAATCTCGATCCAGGGCCCATAGGGCACCGCCCGTTCCAGGCTGTTGCACTTGCCGCTGGCCCAATAACCCTCGGCGCCGCCCTTGAGCGCTGCCTGTACCAGGCTGGACTTGCCCATGCCGGTAGCGCCCTTGATGAACAGGGCCTGGGGCGCGCTGTCGCGGCGCAATGCCTTGAGCAGCAGGGTGATGACCTTCTGCTCGGCTGTGCGGCCATAGAGGCGTTCGTGGTTGGGCGAAAGGGGGTCAGCGCTGCCAGGCTCGAAATCTTCGATGGCCTGGGCCGCCAGCCACTGCCGCTGGCAGTGAGCAAAGTCCACCGCCAGCGCACGGGCGGTCTGGTAGCGGGCATCGGGCTCTTTGGCCAGGGCCTTGGCGAGGATGCGGCTGAGTGGCTGCGGCACGCGGTTGTCGACCTCGACGGCCGCCCGTGGCTGCACGCCGGCATGCAGCTGGCGCCAGTGCAGTGTGTCGCGCCCGGCGAGCGGCAACTCGCCCAGCAAAAGCTGGTACAGGATGGCACCCAGCGCATAGATATCGCTGCGTTGGTCGCTGCTGGAGCCGAGGGGGCAGATCTGTTCCGGCGCCAGGTAGGACCAGTTGCCGATGGGGGCGCCTTGCTCGCTGATGAGCGAGTGCGCATCCGCGCGAAACCCGCCAAGCCTCACCCGCTGCGCGTGCTGCACGCAGATATGCGCGGGTTGCAAGGCGCCGTGCAGTACGTTGGCAGCGTGTGCCAGCGCCAATGCTGATGCGGCGTTGACGGCGATGTCGAGGAAGCCGGGGAGCGCTGCCGGGCCTTGGGCGATGAGGTCGGCGACCGAGCGGCCGCCCGGATACACCAGCAGCGGCCCTTCGGCCGAACGCACATAGGCCGAGGGCATCACGGCCCACTTCGGGTCGAGGCGCAGGCGATAATCGTGCTCCAGGCGCTGGCAGGCAGCAGGGGATTCGATTGGGGCGCGCACAGCGATCCAGGCCTGCCCCGTGCCGGGGTCACACAGGCGGAAGTAGGTCAGCTCGCCTTCCTGCCCCAGACGAGTGATGTCGCACCGATTCAACCAGCCCTCGTCGATCGACTGGTCATAATCGATGGGCCTGTAAGCGAGGCGTTCATCGAGCATCAAGCACCCCCTGCTAACCACATCCAAGGGCGCGAGTATACGCAGCGATCCCCCCGCGCATGCGCGGGCCAGACGGCTTGGCAGGAACGGGAACCATCTTGACCGTTATCGTCCCCTTGGCCGTGGCGGGCGCTTGTATAGTCCCAAGGCCAACCTATCCCTCGGGATAATTGTATGAATGCGGGCGCTGGCCTAGATTGCACGGGGCTGCGCAACCGCCCGGACCCGTGAGACTCGAGAAGACCATGATCCGATTTGGCAATGCCCAGGTGTCGCTGGAGCGACGAGAAGCGTTTCTCGACGGCAAGCCGATCGTGTTGGGCGGGCGCGCTTTCGAGGTGCTGGCAACACTGATCCGCGCCAAAGGCCGCGTGGTTGGCAAGGACGAGCTGTTCAGCCAGGTGTGGGCCGGCACGGTGGTCGAAGACAACAACCTGCAGGTGCAGATCTCCTTGTTGCGCAAGGCCTTCGGTGACCGCGGCCTGATCCAGACCGTGCCACGCCGCGGCTATCGGCTGGCGGCTGAAGTGGCCCTCGACCTGCCGGCGAGACCTTTGAGCAACGCTTCGCTAGCCTTCGACCTCGATACGGCTGAGCCCGCGGCTGATTGCGCAGCGGTGCCCGTGCTGGTGGTGGATGACGACCCATCGGTGCTTAAAGCCTTGGGGCGACTCTTTCGCTCGCACGACATTGTGCATCGCCTGTACGCCTCGGCTGAGGCGCTGCTTGAAGCGCATGCCGACACGCCTTATGCCTGCCTGTTGCTGGACATGAACCTGCCTGAGGCCAGCGGTTTGGAGCTGCAGGCGATGGTGCGTCGGCTCGACCTGCCCTGGCCGATCGTGTTCATGACCGGCCACGGCACTATTCCCATGACCGTTCAGGCGATGCGTGCGGGTGCTGTGGAGTTCCTGACCAAGCCCTTTGATGAGGCGCAATTGCTGACCCTGCTGACGGCTCTGCGTGCCCGTGCGCTGACGGCTGGGCGCGCGTGGCGGCATACACGGCAAGTCAGGGAAAAGTACGCGCGGCTGACCCAACGTGAGCGGCAGGTGTTCGCGCTGGTGGTCGGCGGGTTGTCGCACAAACAGATTGCCAAAGAGATTGGCACCAGCGAGGTGACGACCAAGGTGCACAAGAAGAACATCATGAACAAGATGCAGTCCCGCTCGCTGATCGAACTGGTCGCCATGCACAACGTGCTCGAGGCCCGTGCCGAGGGCCAGGGCGCCGCATGAAACCCGAGGTTGAGCGCGACAGGGCGTGGGTGTGCATCGTCGACGATGATGCGTCTGTGCGTAAAAGCCTGGCCAACTTGCTGCGAGCGACAGGCTTCGGCGCGTTGCTGTTTGGTTCGGGCGAAGAGTTCTTGGCCTCGACGCTGGCGCACGAGACCGGGTGTGCGTTGCTGGACTTGAAGATGCCTGGGCTTTCCGGGCTGGACGTGCTGCGTGAGCTGGCGCGCAGGGGCTGGCGGTTGCCGGTCGTCTGCATGTCGGCGCATTGGGATGACATGGCACTTAATGCTGCGCAGCGCCATGGGGCGGTGGCGTGCCTGGGCAAGCCGTTTTCTGAAGAGGCGTTGCTGGCGGCGGTGGAGGCGGCGTTGGCCGACCGATAGCGCCGCACAGACTCCCCGGGCGGAGGCGGGCGCTGTACTTGTAGGAGCGGCCTTGCGTCGCGATGGGCCGCAAAGCGGCCCCAAAATCGCGGATCCAAATCAACTCCCCGGCCGATACTGCAGCGCCTCGGCCAGGTGCGCCCTGGTAATCGACGCCACACCTTCCAGATCCGCCAGCGTGCGTGCCACTTTCAGCAGCCGATGTGCCGCGCGCAACGACAGGGTCAACCGTTCGCAGGCTGTCTCCAGCCAGGCTTGGTCCGCCGCCTCCAGCGGGCAATGGCGGCGCAAGCCGTTGAGGTCGAGAAAGGCATTTGCGCACCCTTGCCGACGTTGCTGCAGCTCGCGTGCTTCGGCAACCCGTTCGGCGACAGCGGCGCTGGTCTCGCCGCTGGGTTGGTTGTTGAGGGTGGTGGTTTCACGCGCCACGGTCAGGTGCAGGTCGATGCGGTCCAGCAGTGGGCCCGACAGTTTGTTGCGATAGCGCTGGATCTGCTCGGTGCTGCAGCGGCAGCGGCCGGTAGGGTCGCCCAGATAGCCACAAGGGCAGGGGTTCATCGCGGCCACCAACTGGAACCGCGCAGGGAAGCGTACCTTGTCCCGAGCCCTTGCAATCACGATCTCGCCGGACTCGAGCGGCTCGCGCAATACCTCCAGCACACGCCGCTCAAATTCGGGCAGTTCATCGAGAAACAGCACACCATGGTGAGCCAAGGTGATCTCGCCGGGTTGCGGCCGACTGCTACCGCCTACCAGCGCAGGGCCCGAGGCTGAGTGGTGTGGGTGGCGGAACGGGCGTTGCGGCCAGCTGTTCAACGGCGCATGGCCGCTGACTGACTGAATGGCTGCCACCTCCAGCGCTTCGCGCTCGTCCAGTGGCGGCAACAGCCCTGGCAGGCGGCTGGCAAGCAAGGTCTTGCCGGTGCCAGGCGGACCGGTAAACAGCAGGTTATGGGCCCCGGCGGCCGCCAGCAGCAAGGCGCGCTTGGCCGCGATTTGGCCCTGTACCTCGCTGAGGTCGGGGTAGGGCCGGCTGTTCAAGACCAGGCCATTGGCGGCATACGGCGGCAAGGGCACTTGGCCGTTCAGGTGGGCGACCAGCTCCAGCAGGTGCCCGACGGCATACACCACCAGCCCGCCTGCCAGGCTTGCTTCCTCGGCGTTCTCCCGCGGGACTACCAGCGCCCGGCCCGCTTCCCGTGCCGCCAGCGCCGCCGGTAGCACGCCCTGCACGGGGCGCAATTGGCCGGACAGCGCCAGTTCGCCAAGGCATTCGATGTCGCAGAGGGTGGCCACCGGCACCTGCCCACTCGCGGCGAGGATGCCCAAGGCAATGGCCAGGTCATAACGCCCGCCATCCTTGGGCAGGTCGGCAGGCGCCAGGTTTTGCGTGATGCGCCTGGCAGGGTAATCCAGGCTGGAATTGACGATGGCACTGCGGACCCGGTCTTTGCTTTCCTTGACCGTGGTTTCGGGCAGGCCGACCAGGGTCAGGTGGGGAAGGCCGTTGGCCAGGTGGGTTTCGACGCTGACCGCCGGTGCCTGCACGCCGACCTGGGCGCGGCTGTGGACGAGAGCAAGTGACATGGACGCTCCATTGTCGCGGAATGGGGCCGCTTCCTGCGGCTTGGGCAAGCTTAGCGGCGGCAGCCAGGATCAGCGCAATAAGTGTGCGTCCTGGTTTTTCAGGTCAGGTATTTCCCCTGGGTTTTCTTAGAATCCGACACAAATGGATCCAATTATTTTTGCGCAGATCCAGGGTATGGCTTAGTGTTGAAGGGCTACTGTGATTGCCATGGGATGGCAACACAACTTCCTACAAATGGACTTGAGGTATTGCCCCGTGCAAACGCTCACTCGCACTCGCCAGGCAATTCGTGAACTGGTGCAGGCCAGTGCATTCGTTGAACTCAACCGCTTCTTCGACATCCTCGAAGTACGCTGGCGGCAGTCGCCGCCCGGCGAGTTTCCGGCCTACCTGGAGGCCGTCGAAGGGCACATGCTGGTCGATTGGGACAGCCAGGGCGACAAGGCCCTGACGCAGATCCTCAAGGCCTGGATCGATGCCTGCCCCAAGGCCTATCACCCTCAGGTGGTGATGGGTTTTCATTGTTTCAGCCGGGCCTGCCATATCCGCGAGTCTGCCAACACCCAGCCCATCAGCGCCGAGCGTCGGCTGGCGGCGGAGCAGGTTTGCGAGATTGGCGCGGCGCACCTGCTGCGTGCCATGGAGCGCTCGAGCCAGCCCGTGGCAGCGGCGATCGGCATGCTTAAGATCAGCGCGCATTTCGCTGAGCCAGGCTGGTTGCTGGGCCTGTTCGACGGCCAGCCGGTGCGCTTCAGCCCCTGCACTGAGGCCGACGTGGAGGTGCAAGAGGCTGCAGCGCCGCTGCTGGTGAAATACGGCCTGCTACCCCTGGCCGAACTGCCACAGGCCTTACCGGCGTGCCTGGGCGAACGGGCCGAGCAGGGGCGAGAAAACGCCCAGCACTATTGGCTGCATCAAGCACTTGGCGCATTCCCCGGCTGTTTCGAAGCGATTCAGGCTTATGCAACCTACCTGTTGCCCTGCTGGGGAGGCAGTGACGCCGCGATCGACGCCCTGGCCAGTGGGCCGCTGTGTGAGCGTTGGCGCGAGGAACAACGCAATGCACTGCGCTGGCTGGCTATCGAGGACCAGCTCGAACTGCCGCATGCCGGCCAGTCGCAGTCGATCGCTGTGTGGCTGCAGGTCTTCAAGGCATGGTCGCTGCGAGCACTCAGGCCCAGGGAGCGCGCCAACTTGCTGGCCTGGCGTGGTGCTTTGCGTGGTTGTGCTCAGCAGGATTACGCCGGCGCCCTGCGCGATTTTGCCGCCAGTGTAAATCTTTACCCTGACCTTGGGTTCGTCCCGGGCATCGGCCAGCCCTTCCGTAGTTTTGTCTGCGTCATGCTGTTCCACGCAATGAAGGATGACCAGCAGGCCTTTCGTATCGCTATCGAGCAGCTCTGCGCGAGCCGCTCGCACCCCGCCGCCTGTGCGTTGCGGGCGGTTGGGCATGCGTTTGGGCTGTGGGGTTTTCAGTGCTCGAACGAGCAGGCGCGTGTGTGGTCACTGGCTGCGGTAAAGCGCCAATGTGGCCGCCAAGGGCCGGGATTGGACGTGCTTGAAGTGCCACGCCTACTTTGGGCTGCCAACCAGCACGAGGCGGCGTTCTACCTTTATGAGCGCTGTGCCGAACTGAGCCTGCCAGAGGCTGCCCTTAGCCTTCATGACCTGCACCGAGGCGCGCTGCCCAACACCCCCGCGCAGTACCTGGACGCGAGTGCTGCCGACTATTGGTTGTTGCGCGCGGTAGAGACCGGTTGCAAGCAGGCGAAATACACCTTGGCCTGCCGTCGCATGCAAAGCGCAGAAGCCTTGAATGAGCGCAGTGCCATGCTGGCCGTCAGGCGATTGTTGAACGATGCGTTGGGCGATTTGCAGACCGCTGCCAGTGCGCGTTTGCAGCTGGGTATTCTGCTGCGTCAGTTCGGCGAACCGCAGGAACAGGCCGAAGCCGTCGACTACTTGCAGGCGCTGGTCGAGCACCCGGACGCCAGTATTGCCGCTCGCGCCAGTGCTGAACTAGGGCTGGCCTGGATGCAAGGGCATGGCACGCGCAAGCAAAGCCGCTTCGCCGCCATCGAGTGGATCAACCGTGCGGTCGCATTGCAGCCGGCGGATAACGACATCGAGCATATCCAGGCCGAGATACTCAACTCGCACAACCGGGTGAAGACACTGTTCACCTTGTGCGGCGCGACGCTGTTTCGCGGCACACTGCACGCCAGCGAGCTACCGCCGAAACCAGGTAATCGGCGCGAGGATCGATTGCAGGCCTCCGCCTGAGCCTTATTCGCTGGTCGGCGCCATCCGCGCTTCCAGCTCGGCGACCTGTTTCTCCAGGGCCTCCAGGCGGGCGCGGGTACGGGCCAGCACGACCATCTGGCTGTCGAATTCGTCGCGGCTGACCAGGTCCAGCTTGCTGAAGGCACCCTGCATCAGCACCTTGAACTGGCTTTCCAGTTCGGCGCGGGGCTGGGCGGTATCGCTGCTGAACAGGCGTGAGGCCTGGTCGCTCAGGGCATCAAGAAGGGCTTTGGGCGCGAGCATGTTCGGCTGTCCACTGAAACTGAAAAATGACCCGCAGTGTAACACGCAGCAAAACGCGGTTTGGCCAGTGAGCAAGCAGTGTGCACTGCACATTTTTCGCGCAGTGGGCCAAGCCGGCACGCACCGAAATCGTGCATCTTTTCAATGCTGGCGACTGGCCAATCCCGACTATTTCGTGCAACTCGCTGTTTTCTGGCGTTTTAGTGGAACTGGCAAGGTTTCTGCAATGACCTGTACGAGCCATGCACTGATGCAGTTCCTTGTGACCAGGCAGTGCGCACGCGGAGCCGGATGCCGACGACGCGTTACAAAGCCAACCGCTGCGCTTAGACTTGAGACGGGTTTGTTTTCCTGGGGCAAGTCCACCAAATCGGGAGAGAGTTTCATGAAGCTAGTCACAGCCATCATCAAGCCGTTCAAGCTGGACGACGTGCGCGAGTCACTGTCGGAAATCGGCGTGCAGGGCATCACCGTCACTGAAGTCAAAGGCTTCGGTCGGCAGAAGGGCCACACCGAGTTGTATCGCGGTGCTGAATACGTGGTCGACTTCCTGCCCAAGGTGAAGATCGACGTCGCCATCGACGACAAGGACCTTGATCGGGTAATCGAAGCCATCACCAAGGCAGCCAACACCGGCAAGATCGGTGACGGCAAGATCTTCGTGGTGAATCTGGAGCAGGCGATCCGCATCCGTACCGGCGAAACCGATACCGACGCGATCTAAGTAACAAAAAAAGCCTCACCAAACCCAACGCCCCAGGAGAAAACAACATGACTCTGCGTAAGATCGCAGGGCTAGGAGCCCTATTGTCCCTCGTAATGCCCGGGCTCGCCCTGGCAGAGGAAGCTGCCCCAGCGCTGAACTCCGGCGACACCGCCTGGATGTTGACCGCTACGGCGCTGGTGCTGTTCATGACCATCCCGGGCCTGGCCCTGTTCTATGGCGGCATGGTGCGTTCCAAGAACGTACTTTCGGTGATGATGCAGTGCTTCGCGATCACCGGTTTGATGAGCATTCTCTGGGTCGTCTACGGCTACAGCATGGCCTTCGATACCAGCGGTATGGAAAAGGGCGTGCTCAACTTCAATTCCTTCGTCGGTGGCTTCTCCAAGGCGTTTCTCAGCGGCGTCACGCCCGACAGCCTGACTTCGGCCACCGCATTGTTCCCTGAGGCGGTGTTCATCACCTTCCAGATGACCTTCGCCATCATCACCCCGGCGCTGATCGTTGGTGCCTTCGCCGAACGCATGAAGTTCTCCGCGATGCTGGTGTTCATGGGCATCTGGTTCACCCTGGTGTACGCACCGATCGCGCACATGGTGTGGAGCGGTGATGGCGCGCTGATGTGGGACTGGGGCGTGCTGGACTTCGCGGGCGGCACCGTGGTGCACATCAACGCAGGTATCGCTGGCCTCGTGTGCTGCCTGGTGCTGGGCAAGCGCAAAGGCTACCCGACCACGCCGATGGCCCCGCACAACCTGGGCTACACCCTGATGGGCGCTGCGATGCTGTGGATCGGCTGGTTCGGCTTCAACGCAGGTTCTGCCGCCGCCGCCAACGGCACGGCCGGCATGGCCATGCTGGTGACCCAGATCGCCACCGCCGCCGCAGCCTTGGGCTGGATGTTTGCCGAGTGGCTTGGCCACGGCAAGCCGAGCGCCCTGGGCATCGCCTCGGGTGTGGTCGCCGGCCTGGTCGCAATCACGCCTGCCGCAGGCACCGTGGGCCCGATGGGCGCCCTGGTGATCGGCCTGGCTTCGGGTGTGATCTGCTACTTCTGCGCCACTAGCTTGAAGCGCAAGCTGGGCTATGACGATTCGCTGGATGCCTTCGGCGTACACGGTATCGGCGGTATCGTCGGCGCCATCCTTACCGGTGTGTTCGCCGCACCGGCCTTGGGCGGCTTCGGCACGGTCACCGATATCGGCATGCAGGTCTGGATCCAGGCCAAAGGCGTGATTTTCACCGTGGTCTACACCGCCATCGTCACCTACGTGATCCTCAAGGTGCTGGACCTGGTGATGGGCCTGCGGGTCAACGAAGAAGAAGAGTCGGTCGGCCTCGACCTGGCTCAGCACAACGAACGCGGCTACAACCTGTAACTGCGACGCGGTAAAAACTTGCCCGGTTCGCCGGGCATTTTTTCGTCTGATTTTTGCCATTTCCCGCACGGCAAACGGTTTATCCGTCACGTTCGCGACGTAGGCAGAAAACTTACAAGATGCCGAGCGTTTATGGAGCTTTGCTTTTTCCACGGGCGCGCTAGAATGCGCGCCGAAGGGTGTTTGACATGCAGTCCGCACGCTTCCCCAGCCTTTGCTAGGCTTGCCATTAGCGCGTGGCCAGCAGGTGGCTCAAGGATTTTGTCAGGTCCTGCCAGGAGCAGGGCCTGCAGGGTACGACCCTCCCATCAGGAGGTGGTTGCCCAAGGCAGTGGCCAACCCACGGCCAGTTGAATTTTCACTGGTGGCTGCCGGTCTACGGCTGCACTGGTCTATAACCAACCTGCTTTTCGCAAGTCATGAGGTAGAACATGAGCGACGATGATCTGGAAAACGACGACCTCGAAGTAGGCGACGAAGATGAGGCTGATGAGGGTCTCGAAGCAGCGGCTGACGACGTTGCGGAAGACGCTGGCGAAGACGATAGCCCTGCGCCCACTGCCAAAGGCAAGTCCAAGGCCGCTGTCTCGGTAGACGAGATGCCGAGCATGGAAGCCAAGCAGAAGGAGCGCGATGCCCTGGCCAAAGCGATGGAAGAGTTCCTTTCGCGCGGTGGCAAGGTGCAGGAAGTGGAGGCCAACGTGGTCGCCGATCCGCCCAAGAAGCCGGACAACAAATACGGCAGCCGCCCTATCTGAGTGGCCGCCCACAAAAAAGCCCGCCGTCGCTGCGGGCTTTTTTGTGCGTGTCTGCTAGGCCGCTCCTACAAGGGACCTTACGGGGGCCGTGCTTTCAGCGCCAGCGCGCCATTACCTCAGGCAGTTGCGAAAGCCGCTGGATCTCGGCATCGGGTGCCCGCTCACCGGCCCAGGCCTTGCCTTGTGGGTTGAACCACACGGCCCGCAGCCCGGCCCGTTGGGCACCGGCGATGTCATCGCCGGGGTGGTCACCCACATGCACCGCCGCGCTGGCCTCGACCTCGCCACGTTTCAGCGCCTCCAGAAACGGTGCCGGGTCCGGTTTGCCGATGCCCAGGTCCTCGGCGCACAAGGCAAAGCGGAAGTAGTCCGCCAAGCCCAGGCGGCTCACATCGGCGTTGCCGTTGGTGACCACCCCCAGGGTGTACTGGTGGCGCAGGATTTCCAGCACCGGCTGCACCTCAGGGAAGATTTCTACCTGGTGGCGTGCATGCAGGAACACTTCAAAGCCTTCGTTGGCCAGCGCCTGCGCGTGCTTTTCGCTGTAGCCGACTTCTTCCAGGGCATGGAACAGCACCCGCCGGCGCAGGGCGCTGATACGGTGCTTGAGGCCGGGCTCGGCCTGCACCAGGCGCTCGCGAATGGCGAACAGGTGTTCGACCGGTACGCCGCCGAGGATCGGCGCGTTGGCTTCGAGCCAGTCGCGCAGGACCACTTCAGCGCTGGCAATCACCGGCGCGGTGTCCCACAGGGTGTCATCGAGGTCGAAGGTGATCAGCTTGATGCTCATGAGTCTGTGCCTTTGCTGCGTTTGGCCCGAGGGTGGGCGCTGTCGTACACCGCGGCCAGGTGCTGGAAGTCCAGGTGGGTGTAGATTTGCGTAGTGCTGATGTCGGCATGGCCGAGCATCTCTTGCACCGCACGCAGGTCCTGGGACGATTCCAGCAGATGGCTGGCGAAAGAATGGCGAAGCATGTGCGGGTGCAGGTGCTGGCCCAGCTCGCGCTCGCCGGCGACCTTGACCCGCATCTGGATGGCCCGTGGGCTCAGGCGATTACCCTGGCGCGTAATGAACACGGCGCTGTCGCGTGGGCCGCCGATGCCGCGCAGGCGCAACCACGCTTGCAGGGCCTCGCGGGCTTGACGGCCGACAGGCAGTACGCGCGCCTTGCCACCCTTGCCCAGCACCTGCACCAGCCCGCCGGCAAGGTCGAGGTATTCGAGGTCGAGGCCAGCCAGTTCGGACAGGCGCAGGCCTGACGAATAGAACAGTTCGAGGATGGCCTGGTCACGTCGGGCAATGAAGTCGTCGTCGACGCCGCCGTCGAGCAGTTGCAGGGCGCGGTCGGTATCCAGCGTCTTGGGCAGGCGGCGCTCGCCCTTGGGCGCAGACAGGCCGCTGGCCGGGTCGTGCTGGCACAGCCCTTCACGGTTCAGGTATCGGTACAAGCCGCGCACGGCCGACAGCAGGCGCGCCAGGCTGCGCGAGGATTGGCCTTGGTGGTGCTGACGGGCGATCAACTGGCGTAGCTGCTGGATTTGCAGCGCTTGCCAGCCGGCGATGCCCTGATCGTTGCAGTAGGCAATGACCTTGTCGAGGTCACGGCGGTAGGCCAGCAGGGTGTGCTCGGACACCTGGCGCTCATTGCGCAGGTGTGCGCAATAAGCCTCCAGCTGGCGTTCCATCAGCGCACCGGACGCAGGGTCTGGGTAACGCGCGGCACGACACGGCCCAGCACCTCGGCAATGTAGCCGAGGAACAGGGTGCCGACGCTGCTCTTGTAGTGTTGCGGGTCGCGGCTGCCAATCGCCAGTACGCCGTGCAGCCCTTGGTATTCGAGGGCGGCAACGGCGCTGGAGCCGACTTCGAGGCGCTGATCTTCACCGAACAGGAACGCCAGCTCATGGTCGCGCAGGTTGCCGCTGACCGTTTTGCCGCCCCCCAGCAGGCCGCCGATGGCTTGGTGCGCCTCGGCGTTGCTGACCCAGCGGCCCACTGGCGCGACGTTATCGCCGAACAGGATCAGGCTGACGAAGGGCACCTGGAACTCCTGGCGCAGGCTGTCTTCGACCGCCATCACCACTTCTTCCAGGCTGCCAGCATCGAGCAGGTCGAGGATCAGCCGGCGGGTCTTGTCGAACAGCCGGTCGTTGTCTCGCGCCACGTCCATCAATTGCGACAGGCGATGGCGCATCTCGATGTTGCGGTCGCGCAGCAGCTTGAGCTGGCGCTCCACCAGCGACACGCTGTCGCCACGCTGGTGGGGGATGCGCTGCTCGACCAGCAGTTCGTCGTGCTCGGCGAAGAAGGTCGGGTGGGCGCGCAGGTACGCGACCACCGCCTCGGCATCGAGCTCGGTGGACTGCTGGGGTACAACCTTGGGCTGATCGGTCATGGCGGTTACTCGCTTAGAGACGAACCTGTCCTTCGTAGACGCGTACGGCCGGGCCGGTCATCAACACGGGCTTGCCGGGGCCGGCCCATTCGATGTGCAGGCGGCCACCCGGCAGGTCGAGGGTCACCGGTGAGTCCATCCAGCCTTGGCTGATAGCCGCCACGGCCGCAGCGCAAGCGCCGGTGCCGCAGGCCTGGGTCTCGCCGGCACCGCGTTCCCAGACCCGCAGGTTGGCACGGTGACGGTCGATGACCTGGATGAAGCCAGCGTTGACCCGCTGCGGGAAGCGCGGATGGTTTTCGATCTTCGGGCCCAGGGCATGCACAGGCGCGGTATGCACGTCATCGACGCGCAACACGGCATGTGGGTTGCCCATGGACACAGCGGCAATGGCGTGAACCTCGCCGTCGACTTCCAGTGGGTAACTCAGTGCCTGCTCGTCGGCGACGAAGGGGATTTCGGCCGGCACCAGGCGCGGCGGGCCCATGTCGACACTCACCTGGCCGTCGTTCTGCACGTCCAGCTCGATGATGCCGCTCTTGGTTTCGACGCGGATGCGCTTTTTCGCGGTCAGGCGCTTGTCCAGCACGAAGCGGGCAAAGCAGCGCGCACCGTTGCCGCACTGTTCGACTTCGGAGCCGTCGGCATTGAAGATCCGGTAGCGGAAGTCCACTTCTGGATTGTTCGGTGCCTCGACGATCAGCAGCTGGTCGAAGCCGATGCCGGTGTGGCGGTCGCCCCATTGCTTGGCATGCTTAGGCTGGATGTGTGCGTGCTGGCTGACCAGGTCGAGGACCATGAAGTCATTGCCCAGCCCATGCATCTTGGTGAAACGCAGCAGCATGGGCTCACTCCGGCAGCAGGCTTTCGCCAGCATACAGTTCGGCGACGATTTCGCGGCGGCGTACTTCGAACGCCTGGTCACCGTCGACCAGGATTTCGGCGCAACGGCCACGGGTGTTGTAGTTCGAACTCATGACAAAACCATAGGCGCCGGCAGACTGCACAGCCAGTAGATCGCCTTCGGCCAGGTTCAGCTCGCGCTCCTTGGCAATGAAGTCGCCGGTTTCGCAGATCGGCCCGACCAGGTCGTAGGCGCGGCCTTGGCCTTCGCGTGGGGTGACCGCGCTGACGCCCATCCAGGCCTGGTACAGGGCCGGGCGGATCAGGTCGTTCATCGCCGCATCGATGATGGCGAAGTCTTTGTGTTCGGTGTGCTTGAGGTACTCGACGCGGGTCAGCAGAACACCGGCGTTGGCCACGATGTAGCGGCCCGGCTCGAAGACCAGGGCCAGGTCGCGGTCGCCGACGCGCGCGCGGATGGCCTTGATGTAGTCAGCCACCAAAGGCGGCTCTTCATCGCGGTAGCGCACGCCAACGCCGCCACCCAGGTCAAGGTGGCGCAGGTGGATGCCGCAGTCGGCCAGGCGGTCGACCAGGTCCAGCAGGCGGTCGAGGGCATCGAGGAACGGCTCGACGGTGGTCAACTGCGAACCGATGTGGCAGTCGACACCGACCACGTCCAGGTTCGGCAGTTGGGCGGCACGCACGTAGATGGCTTCGGCGTCGGCGATGGCGATGCCGAATTTGTTTTCTTTGAGGCCGGTGGAGATGTACGGGTGGGTGCCGGCGTCGACGTCCGGGTTGACCCGCAGCGAGACCGGGGCAACCTTGCCCATCTCGGCGGCCACCACTTGCAGGCGCTCAAGCTCGTCGGTGGATTCGACGTTGAAGCAGTGCACGCCGACCTCCAGCGCGCGGCGCATGTCTTCGCGGGTCTTGCCGACACCGGAGAACACCACACGATCAGCACGGCCGCCAGCGGCCAGTACACGCTCCAGCTCACCGCCGGAGACGATGTCGAAGCCTGCGCCCATACGGGCCAGCACGTTCAGCACACCGAGGTTGGAGTTGGCTTTGACTGCGAAGCACACCAGGTGTTCGACGCCTTGCAGCGCGTCGGTATAGCTGCGGTACTGGGCTTCGATGTGGGCGCGCGAGTACACGTAGGTCGGGGTGCCGAAACGTTCGGCGATGGCCGACAGGGCTACACCTTCCGCGAACAGTTCACCGTCGCGGTAATTGAAAGCGTTCATCTGATTTCCTTACTGCTCTGGCGTTTGCTCGGGCTGGATAGGCTGCTCTTCTTGCGGCTGTACCGCCGGAGCGTGCTTGTGCTGATGCGACTTCTGGCTGCCCTTGCCGTCCTTGCCGTCTTCCGGCAGGTACAGGGGGCCCTTCTGACCGCAGGCCGAAACGAGGCAGGCAACCGCGACCAGCGCCGCGAGCGAGGAAATCAGGCGCTTCATGGGTGAAATCCTTTGAAATATGCAGTATTGCGCCCGAGTATACCGAGCGACCGGCGGATTGCCTATGCAAGAGCCGGTCCGCCGGGCGGGCTATTCTTGCCGCCTGCAATGGCTAATCTTTGCATTCGGCGGCAAGCGCCCGTATCTTGCCCGGCTTGCCTGTAACGCAGCCAATTTCGAGGTTCCTGCAATGAGTTTGAGCGAAGCGCGTTTCCATGATCTGGTCGACGCGACCCAACAGGCCCTGGAAGACCTGTTCGACGAGAGCGGCATGGACCTGGACATGGAGAACTCCGCCGGTGTCCTGACCATCAAGTTCGACAACGGCAGCCAGTTGATCTTCAGCCGCCAGGAGCCCCTGCGCCAGTTGTGGCTGGCGGACAAGTCGGGTGGCTTCCACTTCGACTACGACGAAGAGAGCAAGAAGTGGATCTGCGAGAAGAGCGAAGAGCTGCTCGGCGAGATGCTGGAGCGCATCGTCTGGGAGCGGGCCGGCGAGAAGCTGGACTTCGACGAGATCTGAGATGAGTGAGCAGCCGCGGCCGCCCAAGCCGCTCTACAGCAATGTCAGCACGGCCGTGAAGTCGCCGTGCATCAGCGTCTGCCGCCTGGATGAGCAGCGTGTCTGCACCGGCTGCCACCGCCCTGTGGAGCACATCCGCGAATGGCGGTCTGCAGATGACGAGCGGCGCCGGCAGATCTGCCGCGAAGCCGAGGCCTTGCGCGCACGGGCTTGAGTATTTGCCCGGCTGTGGTAGTGTCAGGTTCTGCGTCGGTGACGCCAAAGTCATCATAAACCCCGCCCTTGGGCGGGGTTTTGCTTTATTTGCCCGACGAAAATTGCCTGTTCAAAGGAGTCTGACTGGATCATGAGCACCAAGCCTTCCCTCATCCTCACCCGATTGGACGTACAACGTCTCGAGCGTCTGATCGACAGCCTCGACGAAAGTACGCCGGGTGTGCTCGCCCTGCAGGACGAGCTTGACCGCGCCGAACAGGTGGTCGGTCACGAGGACGTCCCGGCCGGGGTGGTGACCATGAACTCGCGCGTGCACTGCCGTGAAGAGGCCAGCGGCAAGGACTACCACTTGACCCTGGTGTACCCGAAGGATGCTGGGCCGGAAGGCAAGGTGTCGATCCTGGCGCCGATTGGTTGTGCCTTGCTGGGCCTTTCGGTCGGTGAGCAGATCGACTGGCCGGCGCCGGGCGGCAAGACCCTCAAGCTGAAGCTGCTGGAAGTCGAGTACCAGCCAGAAGCGGCGGGTGATTTCGACCTGTGAGCCTTGAGGGCCGCTGCGCCAAGTCTCCTGTGGCAGCGGGCAAGCCCGCTCCCATACGGCCCCGCTGGTTCACCCCCCGACCGCTGCCTGCAACTGCTCTAGCCCCTCATTCAGCGCCTGTTCCAGCTCCCGCTTGTAACGCAGGTACAAAACGGTCGCGCCCAGCTCATCACCCAGCAGTTCGGACAAATCCAGGTCGGTAATGTAGCAGCGGTAATGACCGGCGCTGCGGCGTTGCCCGATGATCTGCCGGGCGACCACGGCGTACAGCTGGTCGCCATGGTCCAGCTCGGAGAACTCCTGCTGGTCACAGTACAACGTCACCGTCACGGCGCCCGCGGCACCGCCCTGGATAATCGCCTGAACCTCATAGTACGGCTGGCCGCTGCCCTCGACAGGCACCAGCCGTGGCTCGATGCTGCGCGCCTTGCCCGGGCCTGACGGCAACAACTGCCCATAGTGGATATCCAGCGAAGCAGGGCGCAGGGCGTCCAGCGGCAGTTGGGTATCGCGGCGCATCAGCACCGAACGCAGGAAGCGTTGCAGCGGCAGCAGCAGATGGGCTTCATCCTGCAATGGCAGGCGCTGTTGCCACAGCGCGTTGTACTCATCCAGCACATACAGATCGGCCCAGGCGCCTTGCAGGCGATAGAACACTTGGATGCACGCGGGCCGCCCCTGCTCCAGCACCAGTGCCAGGTCGTGGTCCTGCAGGGCATTGGCGTCCAGGTGCAGCGGGCTGTAGCGGCTGCGTTCTTCGCTCAGGTAGTCCAGCAGCGCCTCATGGTTGGCCAGGGTCGCCAGGCTTACCTGGCCGGGCAGCAGCTCCAGCACATGGGTGTGCTGGGCCACCTGCAGCAGGTAGCGGTAGTTCGCCCCCTGGTCGAGCAACTGTTGCACCGTGGCGAAAACCTCCTCGACCCGCTGCTCGATGGCCTGGGCGCGGTTGTGGCAGAAGCAACGCACCTGTAGCCGGGGACGGTGGCCGCGCTGGCCGAGGCTGTTGAGGTAGTCGCGCAGGCAGCGCAGCAATGCGTGCTCGCCGTCGTAGCGCTGCACCAGCACTTCGTTCCAGCTGTTGAGGGTGACCTGGTCCAGCGTCAGCACCAGGTTTTCGCGCACGCCGGCGTAGCTCAGCGAGTCGGTGCGCTCGGTGGTCATCAGGATGTTCAGGTCGCGGTGCTGGCGCAGCGGGTCGATGCCGACGTTGATCAGCAACAGGATTTCGTCGGCCACACTGGGTTGCAGCAGGCGGACTTCGCTGACGGTCGGCAGCGGCAGGTCGAGGGTCTGCTGCAAGCTGCCCAGCAGGTTGAACAGCTCGAGCTCGCGCAGGTCACTGGCGCCAGGGTGCACGGCGAAGCGTGTACTGCTGTCGATGACGCCATTGCGATGGGCCCAGGTCAGCAGTTCGAGCAGCTCGCGGCAGCGTTTGATAGGGCTGAAATGCGTGACCTCGTGCGTGCTCAGGTTACCGGTGTAAAGCTCCCAGTGGTGGCTACCCGGCTCTTTGCGGTTGGGGGCCTGGACCAGGGTGAGGGTGCCCTCTGCCAGGTCCGGGGCGATCCCAGGGTTGATCACCTCGGTCTTGCCGGCACGGCGCTCGAAGGCGGCGTACAGGCGCCGGCCCAGCACATTGAGGTCACGCTGGTCGGCGCGGCTGCTGGCGTTGCGGGTCTGGGCGAACTGGCTGAGGAAGCGGTAGCTGTGGTTCAGCTCAGCCACCAGCTCGCGGCGTTCGACCGCGACCTGGCCAACCTTCCATTGGCTGCGGCTGTCGAGCAGGGCCAGCTGGCGCTCGTCCCAACCCCATTCGTCCGCCAGGCGCTGCAGCAATTGGCGCTGCCAACCGTTGGCGCGCACTTGGCCGCTGAGTTTCTTGTTGACCTTCAGGTACAGGCTGCGCCTGACCAGCTCGAGGCGCGCCGTTTCGCCGCGTTGTCGCAGATAGTGCTCGATGCGCCGATAGACCATCACGTAAGGGTCCAGCTCGTCGAGGTCGAGCTGGTTGGCGAACACCGCATGCTTGTAGTCCAGGCTCAAGCAGCGCACGGCAGGGTGCTCGCTGGCGTAGGCTTCGGTCAGCAGCAGTTTGAGCAGCGATTTGTAGGGCGAGTCGATGCCTTTGAACAGTTGCCACAGCCCTGCACCCACGAACTCGCCGGGGGGGATATGCGCCAGGTTGCCGAGGTCGAGCACGTCCTGGCTGCGGATGAAGCGCTTGCTGAGCAAGGTCTGCGTATAGGCACTGTAGTTGTGCTCTTCGTAGACCGGCACCAGCCACCACAGCGGCGTACGCCCAGCCAGCCAGATGGCGGTGCGGTAGAACTCGTCGAGCAGCAGGTAATGCTGGGTGGTGCCGCAGTCGTCGGAGCCAAGCTGGCCGTCCCGCTCGCCTTGTGCAAAGCCTTGCGGGTCGATGAGGAAGAAGTGTGCCTCGGCGCCCAGGCTGGCGGCCCAGGTTTCCAGCAGTTGGCATTTGCGGCGCAGTTCGTTCAGCAGGTCATCACCCAGGCCTGGCGCATGGCAGACCCACAAGTCCATGTCGCTTTGTTCGGCCTGGGCCAGCGAGCCCAGGCTGCCCATCAGGAACACGCCATGGATTGGGCGCGCTGCCTGCCCCTGGCGGGCCTTGTAGGCGAACGAGCGTGCCAGCCGTTGCGCTTCGGCGACCAGCTCGTCGGCAGGCTCGAAACCGGCCACCCCGGCGGGCGTGCTGCTGGAGACATAGCCGGGCAGCAGTGGGTGGTTGACGTGGAACAGCAGCGGCAACAGCGTCAGTACCTGTTGCTGGCGGGTCGACAGCCCCTCCATCGCACGTTGCAGGCGACCTTGGTTGAGCGTCAGAAAGCGCGCACGCAAGGTCGCCAGAACTTTGCGGTCGATGCCTTCGTCCAGGTCTGGGCGGATTTCTTGGGGGTGGTTCATTGCGCGCTCGTGGCAGGCCAGTAGGGCTGCGGCGAGTTTAGCCTGAGTGAACCAGTCGGATAAGCGCTAAATCGATTTGTTGGCGTCATTTTTCCAGCGTCCTTGCGTGTGGGTGAAACCCGCCGACTCCAGCTTTCAGCCCGCTTCGGGCATGATGGGCTGCATGAGCGTAGTCTCGCTGATTTAGAGGTGTTTACGGATGCGTGTATGGATCGATGCCGACGCTTGCCCCAAGGCGGCAAAGGATTTGATCGTCAAGTTCGCCCTCAAGCGCAAACTCGAGGTGGTGATGGTGGCAGGCCAAGCGCAAAGCAAGCCGGCCTTTGCCTGTGTGCGGCTGATCGTGGTACCCAGCGGTATGGATGCGGCCGACGACTATTTGGTCGACAACGCCGAGCCTGGTGAGCTGGTGATCTGCAGCGACGTGCCGTTGGCCGATCGGCTGGTCAAGAAAGGCGTGGCGGCGCTGGACCCGCGCGGGCGCGAGTTTGACGAGCGCAACATGGGCGACCGGCTGGCGACGCGCAACCTGTTCACCGATTTGCGCGAGCAAGGGCAGGTTGGGGGAGGGCAGGCGCCGTATGGCGAGCGCGAGAAACAGGCATTCGCCAATGCGCTGGACCGGATTATCGCGCGCTTGTCCAAGCCCACCTGACGTCCACGGCTTTTGTACGCGCTTGTCTAAACCCACCTGACGTGCATGGCTTTTGTAGGAGCGGCCTTGCGTCGCGAAAGGGCCGCGCAGCGGCCCCACGATCTGCGCATCAGGCATAGATTGCCGGGGCCGCTGCGCAGCCCTTTCGCGACGCAAGGCCGCTCCTACAAAGGCAGGGCAGGCTGGGGGTTATTGGTCGCCCTCGTGGGTCAGCTCCAGCACCCGGTCTACCAGCTTGTAGATCCCACCGGCCGCTTCGCTGATCGACTTGGCAACCATGTAGGCCGGGGTCGTCACCAGCTTGCGCTGGGTGTCTTCAACGATGTCGTGCACATCGCACTCTTCATGCTTGCCACCCATCTTCTCTACCGCAGCAGCCGTGCCGGCATCGTTGCCGATGGTGCAGACCACGCCTGGGCCGTAAATCTTCGCCGCCAGTGCTGGCGAGATGCAGATCAGCCCAACCGGTTTGCAGGCATCGGCAAAGGCTTCGGCCAGGGCCAGCACGTCTGGGTTGACGCTGCAGTTGGTGCCTTCGACGGCAAAGTTGGAGAGGTTTTTCGCCGCCCCGAAACCACCGGGCACAATCAGTGCATCGAAGTCTTCGGCATTGGCTTCGCGGATGTCCTTGACCTCGCCACGGGCAATACGCGCCGACTCCACCAGCACGTTGCGCGACTCGGGCATTTCTTCGCCGGTCAGGTGATTGATCACATGCATCTGCGCGATGTTCGGCGCAAAGCACTGCACCTGCGCCCCGCGCTGGTCGAGGCGCAGCAGGGTGATCACGCTTTCGTGGATTTCGGCGCCGTCATAGACGCCACAGCCGGAAAGTATCACCGCTACTTTTTTCGTCATGCTCATTACTCCAGTGTCGAGGCGCTAAATGTCCTCTAGTTTGGCAGATGTAGCCATAGGGATTCCCGCGGTCGCGGCCTAATCTTTGTGGATAACGCCTGAGGTCGTCACCATGGACCTGATACTGCTGGCCGTGCCGTTCTTCTTCGTATTGATCGCCGTCGAGCTGGTGGCTGACCGCGTGCGTGGCCAGCGTAATTACACCCTGGCCGACGCGATCAACAGCCTGAGTACAGGCGCCTTGTCGACCAGCACTGGCCTGTTGACCAAAGGTGTCGGGCTGCTGACCTATGCCTTGGCCTGGGAGCATCTGGCGCTGCTGCGCTTGCCCCAGCAAGCGTGGTGGGTGTGGGTGCTGGCGTTCGTCCTGTACGACCTCTGCTACTACTGGCTGCACCGCCTGGGGCACGAACGCAACGTGCTGTGGGCGGCTCATTCGGTGCACCATCAGAGCGAGGAGTACAACCTCACCACGGCGCTGCGCCAGACCAGCAGCGGCTTCATCTTTTCGTGGATCTTCTACCTGCCATTGGCGCTGATTGGCGTGCCGCCCCTGGTGTTCATCACCGTGGCGTCGCTGAACCTGCTGTACCAGTTCTGGGTGCATACCCGGCACATTGCCAAACTCGGTTGGCTTGAGTGGATCTTCATCACGCCATCCAACCATCGCGTCCACCATGCGCAAAATCCTGTTTACTTGGATCGCAATTACGGCGGCGTGTTCATTCTCTGGGACCGCCTGTTCGGAACGTTCAAAGAAGAGGACCCGGCCGAGCCTGTGGTGTTCGGCGTGACCACCCCGCTGGCCAGCTGGAACCCGCTGTGGGCGAACCTGCAGTTTTACGCCCAGCTGTGGCGTGATGCCCGGCGCACGCGCAGCGTGTGGGACAAGTGGCGGATCTGGTTCATGCCCACGGGCTGGCGCCCGGCCGATGTCGCGGCGCGTTACCCGCAGGCCAAGCCGGACCTGGCGCTGTTTCGCAAGTTCGAGGTTGCCCTGGTGCGGGCGCAGCAGGCCTATATAGCGGCGCAGTTCGTCGTCTATGTGGCATTGGGCAGCTATTTGATGGAGGCCGCGGAGCGCGTGCCTGCCGCCGCCCTGATACTGGGCTGGTCGGTCATGGCCTTGGGCCTGTTCGTGCTCGGCGCGCTGCTGGAGAACCGGCCCTGGGCCGTGCGCCTGGAGTGGGCGCGGTTGCTGTCGAATGCGCCAGCGCTGTACCTGGCTGGCGCTCTGGGCTTAGCGGTGATCACGCCGCTTGGGTGGGTCCTGCTCCTGGCTTACAGCCTGCTCAGCGTCTGGGGCCTGAGCCAGTGCCGCCGCCTTGCGCTCCGCGCGCAGGGTGCGGAAGCGCCGGCGCAGCCAGAGCAGGACGCCGAGCAACAACAGGCCGCCGAGCACCCATAGCTCGTACTTCTTCACATTGCCCAACAAGCCTTCGAGGATGGCGCCGAAGTGGTAGGCCGCTGCGCCCAGGGCCAGCGCCCAGATGGCGGCACCGAGGCCGTTGAGCAGCAGATAGCGGCGCGGCGGATAGCCCGACAGGCCAATGGCCACCGGCATGACCGTGCGCAGCCCATAGACGAAGCGGAAGCTCAGCACCCAGATGTCGGGGTGGCGGCGGATGTGGTCCAGCGCCCGATCACCCATGGCCTGCCAGCGCGGTTTGCGTGCCAGGATCTTGCGCCCATGGCGACGGCCCATGAAGTACCACAGCTGATCGCCGGCATAGCTGCCGAAGAAGGCCACCAGGCACACCAGCTTGATGTCCATGTAACCGCGGAACGCGAGGAAACCCGCAAGCACCAGGATGGTCTCGCCTTCAAAAAAGGTGCCTAGAAAAAGGGCGAAGTAGCCGAAATCCTGCAGGAATTGTTGAAGCATTTTCTGAGGTGCTGGCGAAATGAACGCGCAGCCTACCCCTTCGCGCGCGTGGATGAAAGTGTCCAAATGTGTCTCGACGTGAACAATTCCTACAAGGACAATGCCTTCGGCCACAAGTCGCAGGCTTGCCAGTGGGTGTAACACAGGCGTCATAATGGCCGCTTATCGTCCCGCTCAATTGATGATAGGGCGTTAACGTCCTCCAGGAACGTCCAGATGAATAATGAAGTGCTCACCCCTGTCGCGATCAAGGACGCCCAGGCAGTCCCCGAAGAGATGGTGCAAACCCCGCCAGACCTGCCGCCGGCGCCAGAGCCAGAGCCTGTGGTCGAGGCCGCGGCACCGGCCCCCGCGCCGGCACCGGCGATCACCGTCCCGGGCCTTGACGACAGCAGCCTGTACATTCATCGCGAGCTGTCGCAGCTGCAGTTCAACATTCGGGTACTGGAGCAGGCACTGGACGAGAGCTACCCGCTGCTCGAGCGTCTGAAATTCCTGCTGATCTTCTCCAGCAACCTCGACGAATTCTTCGAGATCCGCGTCGCCGGCCTGAAGAAGCAGATCAATTTCGCCCGCGAACAGGCCGGGGCCGACGGCTTGCAGCCGCACCAGGCGCTGGCGCGCATCAGCGAGCTGGTGCACACCGAGGTGGATCGCCAGTACGCGATCCTCAACGACGTGCTGCTGCCAGAGCTTGAAAAACACCACATCCGCTTCATCCGTCGCCGTCACTGGACGCCCAAGCTCAAGACCTGGGTGCGGCGCTTCTTCCGTGACGAGATCGCGCCGATCATCACCCCGATCGGCCTCGACCCGACGCACCCGTTCCCCTTGCTGGTGAACAAGAGCCTCAACTTCATCGTTGAGCTCGAAGGCGTCGATGCCTTCGGCCGCGACTCGGGCCTGGCGATCATCCCGGCGCCGCGCCTGTTGCCGCGGGTCATCCGCGTGCCTGAAGAAGTCGGTGGCCCGGGCGCTAACTATGTATTCCTGTCGTCGATGATCCACGCGCACGCCGACGACCTGTTCCAGGGCATGAAGGTCAAGGGCTGCTACCAGTTCCGCCTGACCCGAAACGCCGACCTGGCGCTGGACTCCGAAGAAGTCGACGACCTGGCCCGCGCCCTGCGCGGCGAGCTGTTCTCGCGCCGTTACGGTGATGCCGTGCGGCTTGAGGTGGCTGATACCTGCCCGAAACACCTGTCGGACTACCTGCTCAAGCAGTTCAGCCTGAGCGAGAGCGAGCTGTACCAGGTCAATGGCCCGGTCAACCTGACCCGCCTGTTCAGCATCACCGGCCTCGACAGCCACCCGCAGCTGCAATACATGCCGTTCACCCCGGCGATCCCCAAGCTGCTGCAGAACGCCGACAACATCTTCAGCGTGATCAGCAAGCAGGACGTGCTGCTGATGCACCCGTTCGAGTCGTTCACGCCGGTGGTCGACCTGCTGCGCCAGGCCGCCAAGGACCCGCATGTGCTGGCCGTGCGCCAGACCCTGTACCGCTCCGGTGCCAACTCGGAAATCGTCGACGCGTTGGTGGACGCTGCCCGTAACGGTAAGGAAGTCACTGCGGTGATCGAATTGCGCGCGCGTTTCGACGAAGAGTCCAACCTGCAGATGGCCAGCCGCCTGCAAGCGGCGGGTGCGGTGGTGATTTACGGGGTGGTCGGGTTCAAGACCCACGCCAAGATGATGCTGATCCTGCGGCGTGAGCAGGGCGAAATCGTCCGCTATGCGCACCTGGGTACCGGCAACTACCACGCCGGCAACGCCCGCCTGTACACCGACTACAGCCTGCTGACCTCTGACGACGCCCTCACCGAAGACGTCGGCAAGCTGTTCAGCCAGCTGATCGGCATGGGCAAGACCCTGCGCATGAAAAAGCTGCTGCACGCACCCTTCACGCTGAAGAAGGGCATGCTCGACATGATTGCCCGCGAGACCCAGTTCGCGCTCGAAGGCAAACCCGCGCACATCATCGCCAAGTTCAACTCGCTGACCGATGCCAAGGTCATCAAGGCGCTGTACAAGGCCAGCCAGTCCGGTGTGCGCATCGACCTGGTGGTGCGCGGTATGTGCTGCCTGCGGCCAGGTATTCCGGGGGTTTCGCACAACATTCACGTGCGCTCGATCATCGGCCGCTTCCTGGAGCACACCCGGGTGTTCTACTTCCTCAATGGCGGCGAGGAGCAGATCTACCTGTCCAGTGCCGACTGGATGGAGCGCAACCTCGACAAGCGCGTCGAGACTTGCTTCCCGGTCGAAGGCAAGAAGCTGTTGCTGCGGGTGAAGAAAGAGCTGGAAAGCTACCTGACCGACAACACCCATGCCTGGACGCTGCAGTCGGATGGGCGCTACGTGCGCAGCACCCCGACCGGCAACCAGAACCCGCGCAGTGCCCAGGCGACCCTGCTGGAGCGCCTGAGCAACCCGGTCCTCAACGTACGCTGAGGACGAAGCCGACCCGGGCCAGCCACTCCGCCTCGTTGGCGAAGTCGGCCTGGGTCAGCTGGTTCTGCTCCAGCCAGCCTTCTGGGAAGACCACATCGAGGCTGTTGTCGCCTGCTTGCAGCTGTACCTTCGGCATTTGCTGCGTGCCACGAATGTGGTGGAACAGGATGGCGAAGCGCAGCAGCACGCACAGGCGAATCAGCTGCACGCTTTCATCGCCGAACTCGGCGAACTTGTCCTTGGGGATGTTGCGGCGATGGCCGCGTACCAGCAGGGCCATCATCTGCTGATCCTCACGGGAAAAGCCCGACAGGTCGGAGTGCTCGATCAGGTAGGCGCCGTGCTTGTGGTAGTGATAGTGGGCGATATCCAGCCCAACTTCGTGCACTTTCGCGGCCCATCCCAGAAGATCGCGCCAATTTCCCTCTTCCAGCTTCCAGGCTTTTGCTACCTGGTCGAACGCGTGCAGTGCCTTGCGCTCGACGCGCGCGGCCTGGCCTTGGTCGACGTGGTAACGCTCCATCAATGAATTGAGGGTGCGCTCGCGCACGTCTTCGTGGTGATGGCGGCCGAGCAGGTCGAACAGCACGCCTTCGCGCAGGGCGCCGTCGCAGTGGTCCATGCGTTGCAGTTCGAGGGCGTCGAAGATGGCCTCGAGAATCGCAAGGCCTGCCGGGAAGATGGTGCGGCGGTCTGGCTTGACCCCTTCGAAGTCGATCTTGTCGACCTCGCCCAGCTTGAACAGTTTGCGTTTGACCCACGCCAGCCCTTCGGCGTTGACCTCGCCATTGCCCAGGCCGCTGGCCTTGATGGCTGCGCCGATGGCGCGGATGGTGCCGGACGAACCGATGGCTTCGTCCCAGGTCAGGCGGTGCAGGGCGTTTTCGATGCTCATCAGCTCCAGCCGCGCGGCGGTGTAGGCCTGGGCATAACGCGCCGGGGTGATCTTGCCGTCGCGGAAGTAGCGCTGGGTGAAGCTGACGCAGCCCATTTGCAGGCTCTCGCGCAGCAGTGGCTCGAACCGCTGGCCGATGATGAACTCGGTACTGCCGCCGCCGATGTCGGCGACCAGGCGCTTACCGGGGTTGTCGGCCAGGGTGTGGGAGACGCCGAGGTAGATCAGGCGGGCTTCCTCACGGCCGGAAATCACTTCCACCGGATGCCCGAGAATGGCCTCGGCGCGCTGGATGAATTCGTTGCGGTTGCGCGCCTCGCGCAGGGCGTTGGTGCCAACGATGCGCACCGCACCTGCGGGCAGCCCGTTGATCAGTTGGGCGAAGCGCTTGAGGCAGTCGAGGCCCCGTTCCATGGCTTCTTCGCTGAGCTTGCGCTCTTCGTCGATGCCGGCGGCCAGCTGAACCTTTTCCCCCAGCCGTTCGAGAATGCGGATCTCGGTGTGGTGGGCCTTGGCCACGACCATGTGAAAACTGTTGGAGCCAAGGTCGATGGCGGCGATCAGAGACAGGTTCTTCGCGTTGGTATGCGGCATGATCTGGATGTTCTCGGTCGTTAACCTGGCAATCGTGCCACGATACGGGGCTGTCGCCAACGCGTGGCACGCCAAGGCTTGATGCAGGGCAATGTGCCATTCGATGTTATGACACGCATATGACAGTTTCGATTCGCGGCGTCTTGCACAACTATAGTTACACTCAATCGTCTGTGACTTCCTGTAGTCAGCCGCTGCGGCTATGATGGGCCACGTTTTTATGCTTACGACCCCGGAGATATCCATGAGCAGCGATCTGATCAAACACGTCACCGACGCCACCTTCGAGGCCGAAGTCCTGCAAGCCCAAGGCCCGGTGCTGGTCGACTACTGGGCTGAATGGTGCGGTCCATGCAAGATGATCGCTCCGGTTCTGGACGACATCGCTTCTACCTACGAAGGCAAACTGACTGTCGCCAAGCTGAACATCGACGACAACCAGGAAACCCCGGCCAAGCATGGCGTGCGTGGCATCCCGACGCTGATGCTGTTCAAGAACGGCAACGTCGAGGCCACCAAGGTCGGCGCACTGTCCAAATCGCAGCTGGCCGCGTTCCTCGACGCCCACCTGTGATGTGAAAAAGCCCCGGAAATACCGGGGCTTTTCTTTTCCAACCCACTAGACGTCGAAAAAAGCAAGTGTTACATTCGGCCTCGCACTGCTTCTCCAGTGCCCCCTGCACGCCGTCGCCGACGCACTCCTAATTAGAATCTGTGCGCGATCCTATCGCCTTCTAGCGGCGCGGCTTCATTAAGCCAGAAGCTTAATCCTCCCTTCATACATGATTACGTCACTCCCCTTATGAACCTGACTGAACTCAAGCAAAAGCCGATTACCGATCTGCTGGAAATGGCCGAACAGATGGGCATCGAAAACATGGCCCGTTCGCGCAAACAGGACGTGATTTTCGCCCTGCTGAAGAAGCACGCGAAAAGCGGCGAAGAGATCTCGGGTGACGGCGTGCTGGAGATTCTCCAGGATGGTTTCGGTTTCCTGCGTTCGGCTGATGCGTCCTACCTGGCCGGCCCCGACGACATCTACGTCTCGCCTAGCCAGATCCGCCGTTTCAACCTGCGTACCGGCGATACCATCGTCGGCAAGATCCGCCCGCCGAAGGAAGGGGAGCGTTACTTCGCCCTGCTGAAGGTCGACACGATCAACTTCGATCGCCCTGAAAACGCGAAGAACAAGATCCTGTTCGAAAACCTGACGCCGCTGTTCCCCAACAAGCGCCTGAAGATGGAAGCCGGTAACGGTTCCACCGAAGACTTGACCGGCCGCGTCATCGACCTGTGCGCCCCGATCGGCAAAGGCCAGCGTGGCCTGATCGTCGCCCCGCCGAAAGCGGGTAAAACGATCATGCTGCAGAACATCGCGGCGAACATCACCCGTAACAACCCCGAGTGCCACCTGATCGTCCTGCTGATCGACGAGCGCCCGGAAGAAGTGACCGAAATGCAGCGCACCGTGCGCGGCGAAGTGGTCGCCTCGACCTTCGACGAGCCGCCAACCCGCCACGTGCAGGTTGCCGAGATGGTCATCGAGAAGGCCAAGCGCCTGGTCGAGCACAAGAAAGACGTGGTCATCCTGCTCGACTCCATCACCCGTCTGGCACGTGCCTACAACACCGTGATCCCGAGCTCCGGCAAGGTCCTCACCGGTGGTGTCGACGCCCACGCCCTGGAGAAGCCGAAGCGTTTCTTCGGTGCCGCGCGTAACATCGAAGAAGGCGGTTCGCTGACCATCATCGCCACCGCGCTGGTCGAAACCGGCTCGAAGATGGACGAAGTGATCTACGAAGAGTTCAAGGGTACCGGCAACATGGAGCTGCCCCTGGACCGTCGTATCGCCGAGAAGCGTGTGTTCCCGGCCATCAACATCAACCGCTCCGGCACCCGCCGCGAAGAGCTGCTGACCGCCGACGACGAACTGCAGCGCATGTGGATCCTGCGCAAGCTGCTGCACCCGATGGACGAAATCGCCGCCATCGAGTTCCTGGTCGACAAGCTCAAGCAGACCAAGACCAACGACGAGTTCTTCTTGTCGATGAAGCGTAAGTAAGCTTCGCTGCATCACGCAAAAAGCCGGGGAAACCCGGCTTTTTGCTGTCTGTCACAAAAGATCGTTCGCCAGCCCCCAGAACGCAGGCCACCATGCTGCCTGCGGTTTTCGGTCATGCCCCTGCAGGCATCAACCTCACGCCGTCATCGAGCCTAGCCCCTAGGGTCGGTGAATAAGTCGACACATGGATTGTCTCTTATAAGGTACAGTATGGATGTACACAGTTCATCACGTCGAAAGACCGGCAGCAGGCTGATATCGACCAAGCCAAGTTGCTTTGGCACAGGCACAAGGTAACGCTATGACCGGCACACGTTCGCATGAAGAAAGTGTTCTTGAGATGCTTCGCAATGACGAAGCCTTCGCCATCGACTATCTCGCCGTGGCACTCGAGGAAATCGATGAGCCTGGTGGTGCTGCGGGCTTTCTGACGGCGGTCCGCCGCGTGGCTGAAGCGCGCGGCGGCATGGGCAATCTTGCGCAGGCCACGGGGCTTGCCCGCCCCAATCTCTATCGCGCGCTGGCAGCGGACGGTGATCCTCGGCTATCGACCGTGCTGA
The DNA here is from genome assembly GCF_028895205.1 of Pseudomonas sp. ITEM 17296. Taxonomy (NCBI): domain Bacteria; kingdom Pseudomonadati; phylum Pseudomonadota; class Gammaproteobacteria; order Pseudomonadales; family Pseudomonadaceae; genus Pseudomonas; species Pseudomonas sp. ITEM 17296. The sequence continues at coordinate 332,429 of NZ_WJRS01000004.1, forward strand.
AGGTGCTGCAAGCACTGGGAATCGGGCTGTCAAAAGTGGTTTCGCATAATAGTGAACAGCACCACAGCCGCTGATCCCAGACTCCTTTGGCCAATTTGCCCCCTTAGGCGCTACACTCTGCACCCCGACCGATACGGCCAACACGAGGCTCCTGCATGCAGTATCGCGACTTGCGCGACTTCATCCGTGGCCTGGAACAGCGCGGTGAACTCAAGCGCATCCAGGTTCCGATCTCTCCCGTCCTGGAAATGACCGAGGTCTGCGACCGCACCCTGCGTGCCAAAGGCCCGGCGTTGCTGTTCGAGAAGCCCACGGGGTACGACATCCCGGTACTGGGCAACCTGTTCGGCACGCCCGAGCGGGTGGCCATGGGCATGGGCGCCGAGTCGGTCGAAGAACTGCGCGAAATCGGCAAGCTGCTGGCCTTCCTCAAAGAACCAGAGCCGCCGAAAGGCCTGAAGGATGCCTGGTCGAAGCTGCCGATCTTCAAGAAGGTCGTGTCGATGGCGCCGAAGGTGGTCAAGGACGCGGTGTGCCAGGAAGTCGTGGTCGAAGGTGACGACGTCGACCTTGGCCAGTTGCCGATCCAGCACTGCTGGCCAGGCGATGTGGCCCCGCTGATCACTTGGGGCCTGACCGTTACCCGCGGCCCGAACAAGGACCGCCAGAACCTGGGCATCTACCGCCAGCAGGTCATCGGCCGCAACAAAGTCATCATGCGCTGGCTGAGCCACCGTGGCGGCGCGCTGGATTACCGCGAGTGGTGCGAGAAGCACCCCGGCCAGCCGTTCCCAGTGGCCGTGGCGCTGGGCGCAGACCCTGCAACCATCCTGGGCGCCGTGACGCCGGTGCCGGATACCCTGTCCGAATACGCCTTCGCGGGCCTGCTGCGTGGCAACCGCACCGAGCTGGTCAAGTGCCGTGGCAGCAACCTGCAGGTGCCGGCCACCGCCGAGATCATTCTCGAAGGTGTGATTCACCCGGGCGAAATGGCGCCGGAAGGCCCCTACGGCGACCACACCGGCTATTACAACGAAGTGGACAGCTTCCCGGTGTTCACGGTCGAGCGCATCACTCACCGGCAAAAACCGATCTACCACAGCACCTACACGGGCCGTCCGCCGGATGAGCCGGCGATTCTCGGCGTGGCGCTGAACGAAGTGTTCGTGCCGATCCTGCAAAAGCAGTTCCCGGAGATCGTCGACTTCTACCTGCCACCGGAGGGTTGCTCGTACCGCATGGCGGTGGTGACCATGAAAAAACAATACCCAGGCCACGCCAAGCGCGTGATGCTGGGTGTGTGGTCGTTCCTGCGACAGTTCATGTACACCAAGTTTGTTATCGTCACCGACGATGACATCAACGCCCGCGACTGGAACGATGTGATCTGGGCCATCACCACGCGCATGGACCCCAAGCGTGATACGGTGATGATCGACAACACCCCGATCGACTACCTGGACTTCGCGTCGCCGGTGTCCGGGTTGGGGTCGAAGATGGGCCTGGACGCCACCCACAAGTGGCCGGGCGAGACTACACGCGAATGGGGACGGGTCATCGTCAAGGACGAGGCCGTCACCCGCCGTATCGATGAGCTGTGGGATCAGTTGGGAATAGATTGATGCAGGTAACGTTGCAGCCGTCCGGGGCAGTGCTGGCGCTTGAACCCGGGGAACGGATCCTGGATGGAGCGCGGCGGCTCGGCTATGACTGCCCGAACAGCTGCCGCAATGGCAATTGCCATGTTTGCGCCGCCTTGCTGGTGGAAGGGAGCGTCCGCCAGAACGGCGAAGTACGCGACCATGGCGAGCTGTTCACCTGTATTGCCGAACCGCTGGAGGATTGCGTGTTGCTCTGGGACGGTGTGCTCGCCCTGGGCGAGCTGCCAGTGCGCAAGCTGGCGTGTAGCGTGAGCGAATGCGTCGAGGTCGGTGGCGACGTTTGGCGCGTGCGCCTGCGTGCGCCTGCCGGCAAGCCGCCGCGTTATCACGCCGGTCAGTACCTGATGATCGAGCGCGAGGGCGGCAAGCAGGCGGCGTTCTCCCTGGCCTCTGCGCCCCATGGTGGGCGTGAGCTGGAACTGCACGTGCTGGCGCGTGAGCCCAGCGCGCTGCAGCTGATCGAGCAACTGCAGCGTGATCGCCTGGCGCGCATCGAAATGCCTTTCGGTGATGCGCACCTGGCCGAGTTGCCAGACGGGCCGCTGGTGCTGATCGCCGCCGGTACGGGAATGGGCCAGATGCACAGCCTGGTCGAGCATTGCCGCGCCCAGGGCTTCAAGCATCCGGTACACCTTTACTGGGGTGTGCGTCGGCCTGAGGACTTTTACCAGATCGAGCATTGGGACGAATGGTTGCGCCTGCCCAACCTGTTCCTGCACAAAGTCGTCAGTGACCTGTGTGGGTGGGAAGGCCGTTGCGGCATGCTGCACGAGGCCGTTTGCGAAGACATCCACGACCTCAACGGCGTGCACGTCTACGCCAGCGGCTCGCCAAACATGGTCTATGCCACCCTCGATGCCCTGGTCGAGGCCGGTATGGATGCACACCGCATGCGCGCCGATGTATTTGCCTACGCGCCGCGCGGCTAATAACTCAAGTTCAACCGAGTGGGTATAAGGCGGTAATTGTTACCGCCTTGGCTAATAACTTTCACTCCGCTCGAAACAATGCTCTCCAATCGTCGGAAGTTCGCGTGAAACTTTAGCTTTCGGGCTTGAGTGTTGGCGCGTTTCTATCCTAAGGTTAATGCAGACACCTTAGGTGCGGGGCGCAAACCCCGGCACACAGCGATTCTCGCTTCATCTGTAGTTCACAGGGAATAATGGCGGCAGCGTATGTCGGCAATTGAAAGTTTGTCCTGGAAAAGTGCTTACCCTCCGGCGCTCGACTTCGGCCAGCAACTGACCCGCGAGCAATTGATCAACTCCATGCAACTGACCATGTCACGCCATGAAGGCGGGCCTGTGTGGTTGTTCGCCTATGGTTCATTGATCTGGCGACCGGAGTGCAGTTCGGTAGAGCGGCAGCGCGCACGGGTGCACGGTTATCACCGTGGGCTGTACCTGTGGTCGCACGAGCACCGTGGCACACCGGAAACGCCCGGCCTGGTGTTCGGCCTGGACCGTGGTGGGTCATGCAGTGGTTTTGCCTATCGGCTGGATGAAAGCAACCTGGATGATTCGCTGATGGCCCTGTGGCAACGCGAAATGCCGTACCCGGCCTACCGCCCCCATTGGCTCAGTTGCCGATTGGGTGATGGCAGCAAGGTGCAGGCCTTGGGTTTTGTGCTGGAGCGCCATTTGCCGTGCTATGCGGGGAATTTGCCCGACACACTGCTCAGCCAGATCCTTGCCAGTGCCAAGGGGCGATATGGCACCACGCGCGAGTATGTGGAGCAGACGTTGAATGCGTTGCGCAGCCACCAGATGCCAGATCGCAACCTGGAGGCGCGGTTCAGGCGCTGCCATAACCTGCGGGAAGTCTGATTTATTGACTGGCAGTACCGGCCT